>NZ_PSVA01000001.1:0-362396 GCF_002932155.1 Rathayibacter sp. AY1F9
TCAAACTCTCCGTAAAAAAATTACGACCCCCAACCCCGAAGAGAAGGAGAGTCAAGTTTGACCTCTAGCAAATAAGACATCTCTCCGACCCGAAAGCCGTAAGCTGACATCAATTTCCAAAGGAATCCCAACCCGATCCGAAGATCAAGGCCGGGGTATAAAATTGGCATTGAACATAGTGCACGCTGTTGAGTTCTCAAGAATCGGACACATCCCGCCTCCACACCAGAACGGTGCTTCACAACGAAAGTGATCGAAGTTTGCTGTACGAGGGCGTGAGCCACTCGATTTGTCTTGCTTGCCGAGACCGGTTACGCTTGTCAGAACCGAAGTCCCGATCGCCTCAGTGGCAACTCGACTAACTTAGCACATCCGCAGGCCGTGTCAAGTCCGGCTTCTCCGTGGTGTTCGCTGCACGATCGAGGACCGCACCGCTGCACCGGGCTCGGCCGTGAGGCCTTGCAACGAAGCCGGGACCGTGTCCCGTGGAGGCTTTGCATCTTACGCTCGCGATCCCGCAGTCTTCAAGAGACGAATCTCTAACAGGCCTGGGAGCGAGGGGATGGTCCCCGCTTGAGGTGGGCCAGCTGGTCTCGACGCTCTGCGCCTGACTCCCGCTTGCCGCTCCTTTGGGGTGACGAGGAGTTACATTACGTCGGGCCTCGGCCGAGCGGCAAATCGCCTGCGTCCCGGGCGTGTCGCGATTCAAGGGCTCTGCGTCGCTGAGTGTCCGACTCGGTACCCGACACCGGCTACCGGACACCGGCTACCGGCTACCGGCTGCCGGCTGCCGGCTACCGGCTACCGGCTACCGGCTACCGGCTACCGGCTACCGGCTACCGGCTACCGGCTACCGGCTACCGGCTACCGGCTACCGGCTACCGGCTACCGGACACCGGACACCGAGCTGATGAGACCGCCGACGCCGTCATCATCCGCGTCCGCTCGAGGAGAGCGGGCACGCGGTCAGCGGACGAAGGCCCCGGCGAAGCTCTTCCTGCCGCGACGGAGGACGGCGATCCCATCGATCAACGGGAGCTCGCCGAGCGTGACGGTCTCGGACGGGAGGGCGGTGTTGTTCACCGAGAGCCCTCCCTGAGCGAGTGCCCGTCGCCCCTCCCCCGTGCTGGCGACGAGTCCGGTCTCGACGAACGCCTGCAGCGCCGGCGTCTCCGGTGTCGCCTCCATCGAGGGCACCGCCTCGAGCGCGCCACGGAGGATGACCGGGTCGATCCCCTCGAGCGAGCCCTTGCCGAAGAGCGCGGCCGAGGCGTCGATCACCGACCGCGTCGCCTCCGCTCCGTGCACCAGCGACGTGACCTCCCAGGCGAGCGCGCGCTGCGCCTCCCGGCGGAACGGCTCGTCGGCGGCGGCCTTCTCCAGGCGCTCGATCTCCGTGCGCGGCAGGAAGGTGAAGATCCGCAGGCGGTCGGCGACGTCGCGGTCGTCCGTGTTGACCCAGAACTGGTAGAACGCGTACGGGCTGGTGAGCTCGGAGTCGAGCCAGACGGCGTTGCCCTCGCTCTTGCCGAACTTGGTGCCGTCGGAGTTCATCACCAGCGGTGTGCCGATCGCGTGGACCGACACGCCCTCCGCGCGGTGGATCAGGTCGGTCCCGCTCGTCAGGTTGCCCCACTGGTCGCTGCCGCCGGTCTGCAGGACGCACCCGTACTGCCGGTAGAGCTCCAGGTAGTCGAGACCCTGCAGGATCTGGTAGCTGAACTCGGTGTAGCTGATCCCCGCGTCGGAGTTGAGGCGGGCGCTGACCGCGTCCTTCTTGAGCATCGTCCCTACGCGGAAGTGCTTCCCGATCTCCCGCAGGAAGTCGATCGCCGACAGCGGAGCGGTCCAGTCGAGGTTGTTGACCAGGCGCAGCCCGTTGTCGCCGCCCGCGGGAACGAACCGGGACACCTGCGCCTGGAGGCGCTCGACCCACGCCGTCACCGTCTCGCGCGAGTTCAGCGTCCGCTCGGCCGTCGGACGCGGATCCCCGATCAGCCCGGTCGAGCCGCCGACGAGCCCGAGCGGCCGATGCCCGGCCAGCTGGAGCCGGCGCATGACGATCAGCTGCACCAGGTTCCCGAGGTGGAGGCTGGGCGCGGTCGGGTCGAACCCGCAGTAGTAGGTGATCGGCTCCCCCGACAGCAGCTCGCGCAACGCTCCCGCATCGGTCGACACGTGCACCGAGCCTCGCCAGACCAGCTCGTCCCACACGGAGTCGAAGGCGGGGTCGAGCTGCGGGCTCGTCGCGGACCCGGGGAGGTGCTGGTCGATCACCCGACCAGGCTACCGCGGCGGGAAGGAGCCGGTCTCCGGGAGTCAAGCGCACAGGCTTGATCCCGGGCGATCAAGTGCCGATACTTGATCGAGGAGGTCCGATGTTCGTCATCACCGCGGATCAGCGCGACAGCAGGCACGACCACGACCGCGTGGACCAGGCGATCGCGAGCCTGATCGACGACGGTCGGGCGACGTTCGTCCTGCCCCCGGAGCGGACGGCGGGCGACGAGTTCCAATGCGTGCTCGACCGGGCCGATGCCGTCGTCGCGCTCGTGCTCGAGCTGCACCGGACCGGCCACTGGAGCATCGGCCTCGGGATCGGCCCCGTCGACCGGCCACTCCCCGCGACCACGAGAGCGGCGACCGGGGAGGCGTACTTCGCGGCGCGCCGGGCGGTCGAGACGGCGAAGGGCCGGCCGACGCGCTTCTCCCTCGATCCGGACGCACCGGGAACGGCGGCGCCGGCACCGGCGGACGTCCAGGCGCTGATCGATCCGCTCCTCCTGCTGCGCGACGCGCGCTCCGAGGCCGGCTGGCAGATCGTCGACCTGCTCGAGAGCGGCCTCTCCCAGAAGGATGCGGCCGAGCGCCTCGCCGTCAGCCCGCAGGCGGTCAGCCTCCGGGTCCGCGCGGCGAGTGCTCGAGTCGACGCTCCCGCCCGTGACGCGCTCGCGCGCCTGCTGACGGTGGTCGACCGTACGCTCGACCCCACCGACGAGAGGACACCCCGATGACGGCACCCCCCGGATCCCCCGCCCTGCTCCTCGCCTCCGCGCTGCAGTCCGCCTCGTGGACGGGCGTGGTGCTCGTGCTGCTCGCCGGACTCGCCGGTGCGGTGCTCGCCGTGCGCCTTCGCCGTCCGCAGCTCGCCTGGATCCCCCTCGTGGCGGCGGCCGCCGCCTTCCTGCTCACGGCGGTCGCCGGACCGTCCGCGCCCCCGATCCACTCCGTCCTGGTGGCGGTGCTGGCCTTCGCGCTGGCGATCGCGGGCGGCGGGCCGGTCGTGCTGCTCACCCTCCGGCTCGCGACGGCCGACTCCCGCAGCGGCAGCCACGGCGGCATCATGGTCGCCGGAACCTCCCGCCCCGCCGCCGGGAGCGCGCCCTCGGCGATCGGCCAGCCGATCGAGGTGCTGCGCGGGGGGACGACGATCGGGGTCCTCGAGCGGATCGCGACGGCCGGCGCACTGATGAGCGGTCTCCCCGAGGGGATCGCGGTCGTGGTGGCGATCAAGGGCGTCGGCCGCTTCAGCGAGCTCGCCTCCCCGGAGGCGCGCGAGCGGTTCATCATCGGCACGCTGGCGAGCCTCGCCTGGGCGGCGGCTCTCGGCGTTCTCGCCCGGCTCTACCTCGCGGGCTGAGCTCCGGGCCGCCGCCGGGGCACTGCTCTCCGGTAGGGCGAGACGGTGGGGTCGCCCGGGATGCTGAAGCGCCACGGGAAGTCGTCCCCGCCGCCCGGGCCCGAGACGCCGGTGCGCGGGCCCGCCGCCACGGAGGACGGCCTCTCCCCCGGCAGCAGCTCGAACGCCGCCTCGAGTGGGTCGCCCGACTCGGTGAGACGGACTCCGAGGGCCTTCGCCAGCCGTGCGGGTCCGCGGGCCAGATCCCGGCTGCGAACGGGTCCGCGCCGGATCATCGCGAGATCCTCCCCCGATACGACCTCGCCGGCGCGCAGCAGCACCGCCGACGCCGTGCCCGCCGGGGAGCAGACGATGTTCACGCAGGTGTGCATCCCGTAGGTGAAGTACGCGTACACGGACCCGGGCGGACCGAACATGGGAGCCGTCCGGGGTGTCGGTCCGCGGTGCGCATGCGAGCCCGGATCCTCACCGGTTCCGAGGTACGCCTCGACCTCGGTCAGCCGGACGCCGACCACGCCCTCCGGCGTGCGGTGCAGGAGGACGCGGCCGAGCAGCTCCGGTGCCACCTCGAGGGCCGAGCGCGCGAGGTCGGGGAGGTCGGCGCTCAGAAGAAGCTCTGGCCCGACACGAGGGTGATCACGATCACCGCGACGATGACGACTGCGGCGACGAGCACCAGAGTCCGCTGCTGCCAGGGGCGCAGCGGCGGACGGCCGTCGTCGCCCGGCGCTCCTCGAAGAGTCACGGGCGTTCCCCTCGGAGGGATCCGCGCACGACCCGGACGCGCTCGGTCAGCCGGGCGAGCTGCTCCGCGACGCGGTCGGGAGCCGTGCCGCCGACACCGTCCCGGCTCGCCACCGATCCCTCGATGCTGAGGACCGACCGCACGTCTGGAGTGAGCAGCGGCGACACCGAGGCGAGCGCGGCGTCGTCGAGATCCTCGAGCCCCCTCCCCTGCGACTCCGCCAGCTTGACCAGCTCACCGGTGATCTCGTGGGCGTCCCGGAAGGGCACGTGCTTCTTCACGAGCCACTCGGCCACGTCGGTCGCGAGGGAGAAGCCCTGGGGCGCGAGCTCCGCCATCCGGTCGGTGTGGAAGGTGAGGGTCGCGATCATGCCGGTGAACGCGGGCAGCAGGACCTCGAGGGTCGTCACCGAGTCGAAGACCGGCTCCTTGTCCTCCTGCAGGTCGCGGTTGTAGGCGAGCGGCAGCGCCTTGAGGGTCGCGAGCAGCCCGGTGAGGTTGCCGATCAGCCGGCCGGACTTCCCCCGGGCGAGCTCGGCGATGTCGGGGTTCTTCTTCTGCGGCATGATCGAGGACCCGGTCGAGTAGCCGTCGTCGAGCGTGACGAAGGCGAACTCCCGCGTGTTCCAGAGGATGACCTCCTCCGCGATGCGCGAGACGTCGATCCCGATCATGGCGCTGACGAAGGCGAACTCGGCGACGAGGTCGCGGCTGGCCGTCCCGTCGATCGAGTTCGGCACGCTCGACGCGAAGCCGAGATCGCGGGCGACCGCCTCGGCGTCCAGGCCGAGGGTCGAGCCGGCGAGGGCGCCCGAGCCGTAGGGCGAGACGTCCGCCCGGACGGCCCAGTCCCGCAGGCGCTCCAGATCGCGCAGCAGCGCCCAGCCGTGGGCGAGCAGATGGTGCGCGAGGAGCACGGGCTGAGCGTGCTGGAGGTGTGTGCGCCCGGGCATGATCGCCGTCGGGTGCGCCGACGCCTGCGCGGCGAGGGCGTCGATGAGCTGCACCACCAGCTCCGAGACGAGCGCCGCGTGGTCGCGGAGGTACATCCGGACGAAGGTGGCGATCTGGTCGTTGCGCGAGCGCCCCGCGCGGAGCTTGCCGCCGAGCTCGGGACCGGCTTCGAGCATCAGGCCGCGCTCGAGGGCGCCGTGCACGTCCTCGTCGGATTCGTCGGCGGCGAAGCTCCCGTCGGCGACGGCAGCCTCGAGCCGGTCGAGCGCCGCGAGCATCGCGGTGAGCTCGGCGTCGTCGAGGTAGCCCGCTCCGGCGAGCGCTCGGGCGTGGGCGCGGGAGCCGGCGAGGTCGTAGGGGGCGAGCTGCCAGTCGAAGTGGGTCGACCTCGAGAGCGCCGCGAGCTCGGGCGAGGGGCCGCCGGCGAAGCGGCCGCCCCAGAGGGCTCCGGCCTCGCCCGCGCGGGCGGAGGGTCGTTCCGTCATGGTTCTCCTCGGGTTCGGCTGTCGAGTCTACTGAGCCGCGTCGGCGGTGCCGGCGCGCTCCAGGAGCCACACGAGCAGGGCCTTCTGCGCGTGCAGGCGGTTCTCCGCCTCATCCCAGATCACGCTCTGCGGGCCGTCGATCACGTCGGCGGTCACCTCGTAGCCGCGATCCGCGGGCAGGCAGTGCAGGAACAGCGCGTCGGGAGCGGCAGCGGCCATCGTGGCCGCGTCGACCCGGTAGGCGCCGAAGGTCGCGACGCGCGCCGCCTTCTCGTCCTCCTTGCCCATCGACACCCACGTGTCCGTGATCACGATGTCGGAGCCGGCCGCGCCCTCGTCGGGGTCGGTCGTGGTGATCGCCGATCCGCCGGTGGTCGCGGCGATGCGCTGCGCATCGGCCAGGACCGCCGCGTCCGGCGAGTACGACTCCGGGGAGACGATGCGGACGTGCATGCCGGCCGTGGCCCCCGCCAGGAGGTACGAGTGCGCCATGTTGCTCGCCCCGTCGCCGAAGAACGTGAGCGTGAGGCCGGCGAGGCGACCGCGGTGCTCGCGGATGGTCAGCAGGTCGGCGAGGAGCTGGCACGGGTGGAACTCGTCCGAGAGCGCGTTGACGACCGGCACGCGCGTGCTGCGCGCCATCTCCTCCAGGCCCGACTGCGCGTAGGTGCGCCACACGATGGCGGCGACCTGGCGCTCCAGAACCCGCGCCGTGTCGGAGGCGGTCTCCTTGCCGCCGAGCTGGCTGCTCGCGGTCGAGATGATCAGGGGGCTTCCGCCGAGATCGGCGATGCCGACCGCGAAGGAGACGCGGGTGCGCGTGGAGGACTTGTCGAAGATCACGGCGACGGTCTGCGGCCCGGCGAGGGGCTTCCGGGAGAAGCGGTCGCGCTTGAGCTCGAGGGCGAGGTCGAGGATCTCGGCCTGCTCGGCGGGAGTGATGTCGTCGTCGCGGAGGAAGTGGCGGGTCACGATGCTGGTCGCTTTCGGTGGAGGTACGGGGTCAGAGGGTCTGCAGTGCGCGGCCGAAGCGCTCGGCGAACTCGGCGACGTCGGCGGCGGTCACCACGAGCGGAGGCGCGAGCCGGATGCTCGAGTCGTTCGCCGCGTTCACGATCAGGCCGGCGTCGAGGCAGGCGGCGGCGAGCTCGGCGGCGACCGGCCGGGTCAGGGCGATGCCCAGGAGGAGGCCCGCGCCGCGGACCCCTCCGATCAGGGGCGAGTCGAGAGCGGTCAGCGCGTCGACGATCTGCGCCCCGCGCTCCCGCGCGTTGCCGAGAAGGTCGGCGCGCTCGATCTCGGCGAGCACGGCTCCGGCCACGGCGGTCGCGAGCGGATTGCCGCCGAAGGTGCTGCCGTGGTGGCCCTTCTGCAGGAGGTCGGACGCCTCGCCGAAGGTCACCAGCGCTCCGACGGGGAAGCCTCCGCCGAGCCCCTTGGCCAGGGTGACGGCGTCGGGCAGGATCCCCGCCTCCTGGTAGGCGAACCAGCGTCCGGTCCGCCCGACCCCGGTCTGGATCTCGTCGACGATGAGCAGCGCGCCGTGCTCGCGGGTGAGCTCCCGCGCGCGCTCGAGGTAGCCGGCCGGCAGCGGGATGACGCCCGCCTCCCCCTGGATGGGCTCGACGATCAGCGCGGCGACGGACTCGTCGAGAGCCGCCTCGAGGGCCTCGATGCTCGCCTCGAGGTGCTCGACCCCTCCCGGCATCGGCTCGAACGGCGCGCGCATGGCCGCCTTGCCGGTCAGAGCGAGCGCGCCCATCGTCCGCCCGTGGAACGCGTTCTGCAGCGCCACGACGCGGTGCCGGCCGCCGGCCGCGTTCAGCCGCGCCAGCTTGAAGGCCGCCTCGTTGGCCTCGGTGCCCGAGTTGGCGAAGTAGACGCGGCCCGTCTCCCCGGCCCCGGTGAGGCGGCGCAGGGTCTCGGCGAGCTCGATCTGCGGGGCGGTCGCGAAGTAGTTGGAGACGTGGGCGAGCGCACCGGCCTGGCGCGTCACGGCCTCGACGAACACGGGATGCGCATGGCCGAGCGAGTTGACGGCGATGCCGCCGAGGAAGTCGAGGTACTCCCGCCCGTCGACGTCCCAGACCCGGCAGCCCTCGCCGCGCTCGAGCACGGCGAGCGGCGGCGCGAAGGTCTGCATCATCGCGGCGGAGTAGCGGTCGCGCGCCGAGACGGTGCGGGACGCGGTCGTGGGGATGGACATGGTGGCCTTTCGATCGGAGCGGTCCGGCCGCGAGGGCCGACGGTGCGCGCGTCCCGGACGGGACGGGCGCTCGGAGCCGGGGCCGCTGAGGATCAGCGGCCCGACATTCGCTCCCGGTCGCGGGGGTCGAGCGAGGCGACGACCTCGGTGCCGATGCCCTCCGAGGTGAACACCTCGAGCAGGATCGAGTGCGGGATGCGGCCGTCGATGATGGCGGCCTTGGGCACTCCCCCGCGCACGGCGTCGAGGCAGGCGGTCATCTTGGGGATCATGCCCGATTCGAGCGAGGGCAGCAGAGCCGCGAGGTCGTCCGAGCGGATGTGCGAGACGAGCGACTCGCGGTCGGGCCAGTCGGAGTAGAGGCCGGCCACGTCGGTGAGGACGACGAGCTTCTCGGCGCCGAGCGCGACGGCCAGCGCGGCGGCGGCGGCGTCGGCGTTGACGTTCAGCGACTGCGTGGGGTCGTCCGAGTCGGGGGCGATCGAGGACACGACCGGGATCCGGCCGGCCTCGAGCTGAGCGAGGACGGCGGCGGGATCCACGGCGATCACGTCTCCGACGAGTCCGAGGTCGTGCTCCTCGCCGTCGATCACGACACCGCGGCGGCGGCCGACGAAGAGGCCCGCGTCCTCACCGGAGATACCGGCGGCGAGGGGGCCGTGCTCGTTGATCCGGCGGACGATGTCGCGGCTGATGCTGCCGGTGAGCACCATCCGCACCACCTCCATCGCCTCGGGGCTCGTGACCCGGTAGCCGCCCCGGAACTCGCTCTCGATCCCGAGCCGGTCGAGCATCCGCGAGATCTGGGGCCCACCGCCGTGGACGACCACGGGGCGGATCCCGGCGTAGCGCAGGTAGACCATGTCCTGGGCGAAGGAGCGCTGCAGCTCCTCCGACACCATCGCGTTGCCGCCGAACTTGATCACCATCGTGCGCCCGTGGAAGCTCTGCAGCCAGGGCAGCGACTCGATGAGCGCCGCGGCCTTCCCGGGCGCGGCGTCGCGCTCGGCGCGGCTCTCGGCCGAGAGAGTGGTGTCGTCGCTCATGGCCGCCTCAGCTCGAGTACGCGGAGTTCTCGTGCACGTAGTCGTGCGTGAGGTCGTTGGTCCAGATCGTGGCCGTCGCGTCGCCGGCGTGCAGGTCGATGTCGACGGCGACCTCCCGAGGGGCGAGGTCGACGAGGTCGCGGCTCTCGTGCGGCTCGCCCGCGAGGCAGACCTGCACCCCGTTCATCGCGACGTCGATGCCGTACGGGTCGAACTGCGCATCGGTCGTGCCCACGGCGGCGAGGACGCGGCCCCAGTTGGGATCCTTGCCGAAGATCGCGGCCTTGAACAGGTTGCTGCGGGAGACGGCGCGGGCGACGACCACGGCCTCGTCCTCGGTCGCGGCGTTCAGCACGCGGATCGCGACGTCGTGGGCGGCGCCCTCCGCATCCGCCTGCAGCTGCAGGGTGAGGTCGCGGCAGACCGCGGTCAGGGCCGCGGTGAACTCGTCGGCGTCGGTCTCGACGCCGCTGGCGCCGCTCGCGAGCAGTGCGACGGTGTCGTTCGTCGACATGCAGCCGTCCGAGTCGAGGCGGTCGAAGGTGACGCGGGTCGCGGCACGCAGGGCGGTGTCGAGAGCGGCGGACTCGAGGGCCGCGTCGGTCGTGATCACGACCAGCATCGTCGCCAGACCCGGCGCGAGCATCCCGGCGCCCTTGGCCATGCCGCCGATGCTCCAGCCCTGCTCGGAACGGACCACCGCCTGCTTCGGGACCGTGTCGGTGGTCATGATCGCGCGGGCGGCCGCCTCGCCCGCCTCGGGTCCCCCGGCGAGCTCGGCGGAGGCGCCGGTCACGCCGGCGGTGAGCTTCGCGAGGTCGAGCTGGTCGCCGATCAGCCCGGTGGAGCACACCAGCACGTCGCCGGCGGACACCTCGAGGCTCTCGCCCACGAGCTCCGCGGTGCGGTGGGTGACCTGGAAGCCCTGAGCACCCGTGTAGCAGTTGGCGCCGCCGGAGTTGAGGACGATCGCCGAGACGACGCCGTCGCGCATCACCTGCTCGCTCCAGAGGACGGGGTTCGCCTTGCAGCGGTTGCTCGTGAAGACCGCGGCGGCGCTCTGCAGCGGGCCGAGGTTCTGCACGAGCGCGACGTCGCGCGCTCCGGTCGACTTCAGCCCGGCGACGACTCCGGCCGCCCGGAACCCTGCTGCTGCGGTGACGCTCACGGCGCGACTCCGTTCACGCTCAGGCCGAGGGACTCCGGGAGTCCCAGGGCGATGTTGGTGGACTGGACGGCCGCGCCCGCGGTGCCCTTGACCAGGTTGTCGATGGCCGAGACGACCACGACGCGGCGGGCCCGCTCGTCCACGGCGAGTCCGATCAGAGCGGTGTTCGCCCCCACCACGTCGGCCGTCCGGGGGAAGGAGCCCTCCGGGAGCAGCTGGACGAAGGTCTCGTCGCCGTAGGCGGTCTCCCACGCGGCGCGCACGTCCTGCGCGGAGACGCCGGGAGCGAGGCGCGCGGTCGAGGTCGCCAGGATGCCCCGGGGCATCGGCACGAGGACCGGGGTGAACGAGATCGAGACGGGTCCGGCTCCGGCGAGCAGGAGGTTCTGCCGGATCTCGGGATTGTGGCGGTGCGCTCCGCCGAGGCCGTAGGCGTGCGCGGAGCCGAGGAGCTCGCTGGCGAGGAGGTCGATCCGCAGGCTCTTGCCCGCACCCGAGGGTCCGACGGCGAGGACCGCGACGAGGTCCGACGACTCGATCACTCCGGCGTGCAGGCCGGGGGCCAGGCCGAGCGTGATCGCCGTGACGTTGCAGCCGGGGACGGCGATGCGCCGCACTCCGGCGAGCGCCTCGCGCTGCTTGCGTCCGCCGCCGCCGATCAGCAGCTCCGGGAGCCCGTAGGGCCAGGCCCCGGCGAAGTCGCCCCCGTAGAAGTCGGCCCAGTCCTGCGGGTCGGTCAAGCGGTGGTCGGCGCCGCAGTCGACGACGAGGACGTCCTCGGGCAGGGTCGCGGTGATCTCGCCCGACTTCCCGTGCGGGAGGGCGAGGAAGACGACGTCGTGCCCGGCGAGGTTCCCGGTCGTCGTGTCGACGAGGACGAGGTCGCGGAGCGAGCGGAGGTGCGGGTGCACGGCGATGAGGGGCTGACCCGCGTTGGCGTGCGCCGTCACCGTGCGCACCTCGAACTCGGGGTGGTCGGCGAGCAGTCGCAGCAGCTCGCCGCCCGCGTAGCCGCTCGCACCGGCCACCGCCACGGAGAAAGTCATGCCCGAGAGCCTAGCCGGTGCGGGTGCGGGGCCCCGCCCGGCCGAGCCGGACGGGACCCCCGGCCTCACTCGCGGAGTCGGACACCGAAGCGCTCCGCCGCCACGGCCACGCCGTTCTCCTTCGCGGCCGTCGCCTCGGCCGCGGTGAGCGTGCGGTCCGGCGCGCGGAAGCGCAGCGCGAACGTCAGCGACTTCGTCCCCTCGGCGAGCCCGGTGCCGCGGTAGTCGTCGACCAGGCGGATCGCCTCGAGCAGCTCGCCCGCCCCCTCGGCGACGGCGGCGCGCACGTCGGCTGCCGCGATGCCGACCGGCACGACGAGCGAGAGGTCCTGGGTCGCGGCGGGCAGCGCGCCCACCGGACGGGCCACGACGACCCTCCCGGCCCGCGCGAGCAGCGGCTCGAGGTCGAGCTCGACCACGGCGACGCGGCGCGGGAGGTCGAGCTCCTCGGCGAGCGCCGGGAGCAGCTCCCCCGCGTGCCCGATGACCGCGCCGTCGAGCACGACCTCGGCGGTGCGGCCCGGGTGCAGCGCGGCGTGGGCCCCCTGGCGCAGCACGAGCTCGGTGCCGGTCGCTGCGGCGACCTCGCGGACCACGTCGAGGGCGTCGCGCCAGTCGACGTCACGCCCGGCGACACCGGGCTGGCGCACGACGGCGGCACCCGTGAGCAGCGCCGCGAGGTGCCGCGGCTGCGGCGGAATGCCCGCGTTCAGCTCGGCCTCGACCTCCGCGGACGGACGCGTCCCGCCCGCAGGGAGCGCCCCCGAGCCGAACGGGCGGCCGGCAACCGGGAGGAAGACGGAGCCGAGCTCGTAGACCGCGAGATCCGTCAGGCCGCGCGAGCGGTTGCGGGCCGCGACCTGCACGAGACCCGGCAGCAGAGAGATCCGCAGCTGGCCCGCGGTCGCGTCGAGCGGGTTGGCGAGCGTGATCTGCTCCTGCGGCTCCCCGTCGACCGAGCCGAGCCGGTCGTTGATCGAGCGCGAGAGGAACGGGTACGAGAGCACCTCGGTCAGACCCGCGGCGGCGAGCGCCTGGGCGAGGGTGCGGCGCAGCCGCTGGCCCGGGGTCAGCCCGCGGCCGGGAGGCGCCACGGGCAGGATCGCCGGGATGCGGTCGTACCCGGTGATGCGGGCGACCTCCTCCGCGAGCGAGGCGCGGTCGACGAGGTCGGGGCGCCAGCTCGGCGGAGTCACCAGCAGGCCCGCTCCGCCGGCCTCGACGGAGGCGCCGATCTCGACGAGCGCGCCGCGGATCTCCTCCGGGGTGTACTCCACGCCGATGAGGCCTGCGACGTAGCCGTCCGGCAGCTCGACCGGCTCCGCCGTGCGCGGGTCGGCCAGGACCGAGCCGAGCTCGTCCGCCGTGCCGCCGGCGAGCTCCACGAGCAGCTGCACCGCGCGGGCCGCGGCGACCGAGGCCACCTCGGGGTCGACGCCGCGCTCGAAGCGCCGCGACGCCTCGCTCGGCAGCTTGTGCCGGCGAGCCGTCCGGGCGATCGAGACCGGGTCGAAGTTCGCCGCCTCGAGCAGGACGTCGGACGTGGCGTCCGAGATCTCGGTGCGCGCGCCCCCCATCACTCCGGCGAGGCCGATCGCCCCGCCGTCGTCGGCGATGACGAGGTCCTCCGCGTGCAGGCGCCGGGTCTGGCCGTCGAGCGTCTCGAGGGTCTCCCCCGGTGCGGCGCGGCGCACCACGATGCCGCCCTGCAGGGTCGCCAGGTCGTAGCCGTGCAGCGGCTGGCCCAGCTCGAACATCACGTAGTTGGTGATGTCCACGACGAGCGAGATCGAGCGGACGCCGGCCAGTCGCAGTCGCGCGAGCATCCACGGCGGCGTCGGTCGTGAGACGTCGACGCCCCGAACGACGCGCGTGACGAACACGGAGGCGCCGACACGGCCGCGGATCGGCGCCTCGTCGGCCACGGACACGGGGAAGACGGGGGCCGTCTCCGTGCGCTCGTGCGGAGGGAGCGCCCGAGCGGGGTCGCGGAAGGCGGCTCCGGTGGCGTGGGCGTACTCGCGGGCGATGCCGCGGATCGAGAAGGCGTAGCCGCGGTCGGGCGTCACGTTGACCTCGACCGCGGCGTCGTCGAGACCGAGGAGCGCGACGGCGTCCGTGCCCGGCTCCGGGTCGAGCCCGAGCGAGGCGAGGCGGAGGATGCCGTCGTGGTCGTCCCCGAGGCCGAGCTCGCGGCTCGAGGCGATCATCCCGTCGGACACGTGCCCGTAGGTCTTCCGCGCGGAGATCGGGAACGGCCCGGGCAGGACCGCGCCCGGCAGTGACACGACGACCTTGTCGCCGGCCGCGAAGTTGTGGGCTCCGCAGACGATGCCGCGGACGTCCTCTCCGCCGTCGGCGGCACGCCCGCCCTCCGGGGCCACGCGGACGTGGCACCAGTTGATGGTCTTGCCGTTCTTCTGCGGCTCCGGAGCGAGGTCGAGCACCTCGCCGACGACGACGGGGCCGGTCACCTCGAAGCGGTGGACGTCCTCCTCCTCCAGGCCGACCGACACCAGGGCCGCGTGCACGGACTCCGTCGTGACGTCCTGCTCGAGGTCGACGTACTCCCCCAGCCAGCTCAGCGGGATGCGCATCAGATCACCATCCCGTACTGCTCGCTGAAGCGGACGTCGCCCTCGACCATGTCGCGCATGTCCTTCACGTCGTTGCGGAACATCAGGGTCCGCTCGATCCCCATGCCGAAGGCGAACCCGGAGTACTCCTCCGGGTCGATCCCGGCCGCGCGCAGCACGTTCGGATTGACCATGCCGCAGCCGCCCCACTCGATCCAGCGGGCACCGCCGACGAAGGTCGGGTGCCAGACGTCCAGCTCGGCGCTGGGCTCGGTGAAGGGGAAGTAGTTCGGGCGCAGGCGAATGCGCGCGTCGTCGCCGAAGAGGATCCGCGCGACGTGCTCGAGGGTGCCCCGCAGGTGCGCCATGGTCAGGCCGCGGTCGACGGCGAGACCCTCGAACTGCGTGAACACGGGCGTGTGCGTCGCATCGAGCTCGTCGGTGCGGTACACCCGTCCGGGAGCGATCACGTAGAGCGGCAGCGGGCGCTCGAGCATCGAGCGGATCTGCACCGGCGAGGTGTGCGTGCGCAGCACCAGGTGCGAGTCGACGGGGTCGACGAAGAAGGTGTCCTGCATGGCTCGGGCCGGGTGGTCCTCGTCGAAGTTCAGGGCGTCGAAGTTGAACCACTCGTTCTCGAGCTCCGGCCCCTCCGCGATCTCCCAGCCCATCCCGACGAACACGTCGGCGATCGACTCCTGGAGCAGCGAGAGGGGGTGGCGGGCGCCGCGGCGCACGAAGCTGGCACCGGCGGTGACGTCCACGCGCTCGGCCTCGAGCGCGGCCGCGTCCTCGGCCTCGACGAGCTCGGCCTCGCGGGCGGCGTAGGCGTCGCCCACCTGCTTGCGGGCACCGCCGACGAGCTTGCCGGACGCCGCCTTGTGCTCGGGCGGGACGGAGCGCATCCGCGCGTTGAGGCGGGCGAGGGCGGACCCCTCGCCGAGGTGGGCGGCTCGGGCGGACTTCAGAGCGGCGGAGTCGCCCGCCGCGCCGATGGCGGCGAGGGCGTCGGCGACCGCCGCGGAGACGGCCTCATCGGTGATCGGGTTGCTGTCTGACACGATCCCCCAGTGTAGGCGAGGGCCTCCGCCCCCTCCCGCCGCCCGCGCGCGGTGCTCGTCGCGCTCGCCCGCGGCCAGGCCACCGTCTGCGCCGACGGCCCTCGAAGCCCCGCCGCCGGCGCTGCTCGACCAGCAGGGGCGGGGTTCTCGCTACGCCGGGGTCGGAGGCTGCTCGACCGGCAGGAGGGGGGGCACCGCCGGGCGGGAGGACGAGAAGACGCCCGGATCGATCGCGACTCCCCGATCACCACCGCCTCCGCGTCGACGACGCCGGAGCGGAGCACCACCGCTCGATGCGCTGAGCGATCGCCGGACCCTCGAGGCGAACGGAGGAATCGCGTGCGAGCGATTCCTCCTAGCCGGACGCAGGACGCTCTGCGGAACCCGACCCCGTCAGGAAGCCGACCGCGGTGAGGATCGCCCTCGGGCGATCCTCACAGTTCAATCCTGCACAGCGATCAGCTGCGTGTCCGTCTGCGCGCGGGCTGCGGGGTGGCCGCCGATGGTGCGGCCGCCGCGTCCGCCGCTCTTCGTGCGGATCTCGATCCACTTCGCCAGCCCCGAGAGGAGGAGGCAGATGCCGATGTAGATCGCTCCGATGACGATCGCCGCCGGGATGATCGGGCTGTCGAGGCTCGACTGGTTGCCCAGGTAGCGCGCGTAGTACAGCAGCTCGTTGTAGGTGATGATCGAGCCGAGCGCCGTGTCCTTGAGGGCGACGACGAGCTGGGCGATGATCACGGGCAGCATCGAGCGGATCGCCTGGGGGAACAGGATGAGCCGCATCACGCCGGACTTGCGCAGGCCGATCGCGTAGCCCGCCTCCTTCTGTCCTCGCGGGAGGGCTTCGATGCCGGCGCGGAAGATCTCGGAGAAGACGGAGCCGTTGTAGAGGGTCAGGGCGATGACGACGGCGAGGTAGGGGCTGAGCTTGAGGCCAGCGAACGGCAGGCCGTAGTACATCAGCATCATCAGGATCAGGACGGGGATCGCCCGGAACAGCTCGATGAAGAGCGTGACGGGGACGTTGATCCAGCGCCGGTCCGAGAGCCGGCCGATCGCCAGGAGGAGGCCGAGGACGAGGCTGGCGACGCCCGCCGTGGCGAAGGCCGCGAGCGTGCGGCCGAGGGCGCCGCCGATGCTCTGCCAGACCAGCGGGTAGCCGAACGCGCGCCACTTGGAGGCGTCGAACTGGCCGGACTCCGCGAAGCGCCAGACCACGAAGCCGAGGAACGCCGCGATCAGCAGGACGACGACGACGCCGATGACGCGGTTGCGCACGACGGCCCGGGGGCCGGGGTTGTCGAAGAGGACGGAGCTCATCGGGCGACCCTCCACTTCTTCTCGAGCTGACGTTGGACGAGCGAGAGCAGGGTGACCAGGACCACGAAGACCAGGGCCACCCAGAGGACGACGATGAGGCTGTTCTCGCCGCGCTCGTTGAGCACGCGGACGATGGTGCCCGCCTCCGCGACCGAGAAGCCGGCGGCGACGGTGGTGTTCTTCAGCAGCGCGATCAGGACGCTCATGAGCGGCGGGATCACGGAGCGGAAGGCCTGGGGCAGGACGACCTGCGTCATCGTGAGGCCGAAGTCGAGGCCGATCGCGCGGGCCGCCTCGGCCTGGCCGATCGGCACGGTGTTGATGCCCGACCGCAGCACCTCCGCGACGTAGGTCGCGGTGTAGAGGCTGAGGGCGCAGATCGCCAGGTTCGTGTAGTCCACCTGCGGCAGGTCGAGCTTGGGGTAGCCGAAGGCGAAGAAGAACATCACCAGCGTGAGCGGGGTGTTCCGGATGGTGTTCACGTACACCGTGCCGACCGCGCGGGCGATCGGGACGGGCGAGACGCGCATCGCGCCGACCACCGTGCCGATCAGCAGGGCGAACACGAGCGAGACGCTGAAGAGGATCAGGGTGTTGCCGAAGGCCGGGACGTAGACGTCGAGGTTGTTCAACAGGACATCCATGCGGCTGGCCCTTCTGTCGGAGCGGTGGTGGTGGTCGAGGAGAGGGGACCCCCGGGCGGCGGTCGGGCCGCCCGGGGCGCCTCCTAGTAGTCGTTCACCGCCGGCTGGGTGACGGTCGTGCCGGACTGGCCGAGCGTCTCGTCGTAGATGGCGCTCCAGGTCTCGCCGCCGTCGGTCAGCATGCCGTTGACGAAGTGGCGCAGGGCGTCGTCGTCCTTCGGCAGGCCGATTCCGTACAGCTCGGTGCTGAAGGGCTCGCCGACGACCTTGAGCTCGTCGGGCCGCTGAGCGGCGTAGCCGATCAGGATCGCGCCGTCGGTGGTGACGGCGTCGACGGTGCCGTCGGCGAGGGCGTCCACGCACTGCGAGTACGTGTCGAACTCCTCGGTCTTCACCTCGGGGTAGTTGGTGCGGATGTTCTGGATCGGGGTGGAGCCGGTGGCCGAGCACACCGTGGTGTCGGCGGTGAGGTCGTCCGGTCCGGTGATCGTGTCGTTGTCGGCCGCGACGAGCAGCTGCTGGCCGGTCTCGAAGTAGGGTCCGGCGAAGCCGACCTGCTCCTTGCGCTTGTCGGTGATCGAGTAGGTGCCGACGTAGTAGTCGATGTCGCCGTTCACGATCGACGCCTCGCGGTTGGCCGACGGGATCGCCTTGAACTCGATGGCGTCGGCCGCGAAGCCGAGCGAGGCGGCGGTCCACTTCGCGATCTCGATGTCGAACCCGGAGCGCTCGCCGGTCGCCGCGTCGAGGTAGCCCAGCCCGGGCTGATCCTCCTTGACGCCGATGACGACCTTGCCGTCCGCGGTCATCGCGTCGAAGGTCGGGCTGCCCTCGAGAGTGACGTCGGAGGCGACCTCGTACGCGGAGGTCCCTCCCTCGGAGCCTCCACCGGCGCCGCCGCCGGCGGTTCCGGAGTCGCCGGAGCAGCCGGCGAGGGCGAGGGTCGCTGCTGCGAGTCCCGCGGTCATGAACATGAGCCTGGTGCGCATGATCGTCCTTCCTGGGGTTCGGCCCGCCGGAGCGGGCGATGTCGGGTCGGCTCCCGGGTCACGGGTCCGACCTGCCTGGTGGCTGCGGATCGCGCTTCTAGTGCGTGATGAGCTTGGAGAGGAAGTCCTTGGCCCGGTCGGTGCGGGGCGCGGTGAAGAACGACTCCGGGTCGGTGTCCTCGAGGATCTCGCCGTCGGCCATGAACACGACGCGATCGGCGGCCTTCCGGGCGAAGCCCATCTCGTGGGTGACGACGATCATCGTCATCCCGTCCTTGGCGAGCCCGACCATCACGTCCAGGACCTCGTTGATCATCTCGGGGTCGAGCGCCGAGGTCGGCTCGTCGAAGAGCATCACCTTGGGCTTCATCGCCAGCGCCCGCGCGATCGCGACGCGCTGCTGCTGCCCGCCGGAGAGCTGGGCCGGGGTCTTGGCGGCCTGGTGGCCGACGCCGACCCGGTCGAGCAGTGCCGTGGCCTGGGCCTCCGCGTCCTTGCGGGAGAGCCCGCGGACCTTGATCGGGCCGAGGGTGACGTTCTCGAGGATCGTCTTGTGCGCGAAGAGGTTGAACGACTGGAAGACCATCCCGACGTCGGCGCGGAGCGCGGCGAGGCCCTTGCCCTCCTCCGGGAGCTTCTGACCGTCGATGGTGATGGTGCCGCCCGAGATCGTCTCGAGCCGGTTGACCGTGCGGCAGAGCGTCGACTTGCCGGATCCGGAGGGGCCGAGGACCACGACGACCTCGCCCCGGTGCACCGTCAGATCGATGTCCTTCAGAGCCTGGAAGTCGCCGTAGTGCTTCTGCACCCCGGAGAGGACGACGAGGGGTTCACCGGCGGGAGCGGCGGCGCGCTCGTCTTGCGGGGCTGTGACCATGCCGTCAGAGAAGCACACGGGGATGGGCCGGTCAAATCATGAGGGAATTCTTAACCGAAGGGTAACAACGCGCCCTGTTCTCCAGGTTCACGGCACCCTCGGCCCGGTTCCTCTCAGGAACGCAGCGCGAAGGCGCTCTCGTACAGGCAGACGGAGGCCGCGGTCGCGAGGTTCAGCGACTCCGCCGCCCCGTAGATGGGCACCGCCACCACGCCGTCGACGAGGGCGAGCGACTCGTCCTCGAGGCCGCGCGCCTCGTTGCCGAAGACCCAGACGGTCGGCTGGGCGAGGTCCCCGCGGGCGCGGACGTCGAGCAGGTCCTCCCCCTTCACGTCGGCCGCGACGGAGCGGAGGCCCACGCCGCGGAGCCGGCCCAGCACGTCGGCGAGGTCGGCGCCGACCGCGACCGGGAGGTGGAAGAGCGAGCCGGTCGTGGAGCGCACGACCTTGGGATTGTAGAGGTCGACCGAGCGCCCGGACAGCACGACCGCGTCGGCGCCGGCGGCGTCGGCGGCACGGATGATCGTGCCGAGGTTGCCCGGATCGCGGACCTCCTCGAGCACCGCCACGAGGCGCGGCTCGGAGGCGACGACGTCCTTGAGCGACGTGGGGAACTGACGGCAGACCGCGACGAAGCCCTGCGGAGTGACGGTGTCGGCCATCGCGTCGAGGACGTCCTCGGTCACGTACTCGATGTCCACCTCCGCCTCGGCGGCGGTGGCGACGATCTCGGGGTGCCGCTCCAGAGCGGTCGGAGTCGCGAACGACTCGACGATCAGCTCCGGGCGGTACTGCAGCGCCTCGGAGAGTGCCTGCGGGCCCTCGAGGAGGAAGAGCCCCGTCTCGAGCCGGGCCGGGCGGCGGGTGAGCTTCGCCACGGAGCGGACACGGGGAGAGCGGGGGTTGTCGAGCATGCGGCGAGCCTATCGGCGCGGTGATCGCCGCCCCCGCAGACACGGCGCGGGAGGGCCCGCGAACGACGGAGGGGGCCGCGACCTCTCGGTCGCGACCCCCTCCGGGAAGCCGTGCTGACTACGCTGCGGCCTTGGGCGCCGAGGTGTCGGCGGGCAGCGCGCTCTTCGCGGTCGCGACGAGCGAGGCGAACGTGGCCGGCTCGGTGATCGCGAGGTCCGCGAGGATGCGGCGGTCGACCTGGACGCCGGCCAGGGCGAGGCCCTGGATGAAGCGGTTGTAGGTCAGGCCGTTCGCGCGGGACGCGGCGTTGATGCGCTGGATCCAGAGACGACGGAACTCGCCCTTCTTGGCGCGGCGGTCGCGGTACGAGTAGACGAGGGAGTGGGTGACCTGCTCCTTCGCCTTGCGGTAGAGGCGCGACCGCTGGCCGCGGTAGCCCGAGGCGCGCTCGAGGATGACGCGACGCTTCTTGTGGGCGTTGACGGCCCTCTTCACTCTTGCCATTGCTGTTTCTTCCTATCGATCCGTGTCGGCTGAGTAGCGACCACGCGGCGCAGCGGGCTGCGCCGGCGGTGGGCTACAGACCGAGAAGCTTCTTGGCGACCTTGGCGTCCTGCGGGGCGAGGACCTGGTCCTGGTTGAGGCGGCGCGTGCGAACGCTGGACTTGGACTCCAGGTTGTGCCGCATGCCGGCCTGCTGCTTCATGACCTTGCCGGAACCGGTCACCTTGAAGCGCTTCTTGGCACCCGAGTGGGTCTTCATCTTGGGCATGTTCTCTCCTTGTGAACGTCACTCCGCGCTCGGCGGGGCGAAACCGGTGCCCCGCGAGCGGGGCGTCCACCGGCCCCGAGGCCGGGGCGGCGAAGTACTAGACGGACTCGGCCTCGGCCGTGTCCTCGGGGGTGTTGGCCTCGCGACGAGCGGCGCGGACCGCATTGGCCTCGGCCTTCGCCTCGGACTTGTTCTTCAGCGGGCCGATGACCATCACCATGTTGCGACCGTCGATGGTCGGGGTGGACTCGACCTGGCCGAACTCGGCGACGTCCTCCGCGAAGCGCTGGAGCAGGCGGACGCCCATCTCGGGGCGCGACTGCTCGCGACCGCGGAAGAGGATCATCGCCTTGACCTTGTCGCCGGCCTTCAGGAAGCCCTCGGCGCGCTTGCGCTTGGTCTCGTAGTCGTGCTTGTCGATCTTCAGGCGGAAACGGACCTCCTTGAGGATCGTGTTCGCCTGGTTGCGACGGGCTTCCTTGAGCTTCTGAGCCTGCTCGTACTTGAACTTCCCGTAGTCCATGATCTTGGCCACGGGCGGCTTGGAGTTGGGGGCGACCTCGACCAGGTCCAGGTCTGCGTCCTGCGCGAGTCGCAGGGCGACCTCGATCTTGACGACGCCGACCTGTTCTCCTGCGGGACCCACGAGGCGGACCTCGGGGACGCGGATACGGTCGTTGGTACGGGGATCGCTGATTGCGTTTCTCCTCTGATCTCGGTGAGTGCAGCTGCGCTGCCGGAGTCTTCTCCAGCGCACCCGAGAGAGGTGATCGTCCCGTCCACGTCGTGCCTGCAGCACGGCGCTCGCACCCTGTGACGCGGTTCCCGAGGCGGACCTCGAGAGCCGCAGCCCTGCCTCCGGTGGTCTGACGACCCTCCGGGGCGGAGTGCTTCTGACCCGGTAACCTTGTGAAGCGGTCAAGCGCGGGTGGGAGAATCTCCACTTTCGAACCGAGGACATGCCTCGGAGCCCGGACAACCATAGCAGACCGGCGGCCCGCCCGACAGACCGGATCCGGCCGCCCCTCGATCCTCTGCTCCGGCGGCCGCGCCCCTCCACCACGGACGACGAACGAAGGACCCATGGCCCAGTACGACGACGACTACACGCGACGATTCGGCGAGGACGGCGGAGCCTCCGACGTGGAGGCCGCGCGCGACATCGCGGAGGTCCCGGCGGTGGAGATCATCACCACCGCCGCCGTGCACCTGATGAGCGCGGCCGCCGTCAAGTGCGGGCTCGCCGACGAGCCCGGAGCGCAGGTCGACCTCGACGAGGCGCGCAAGCTCATCAACGCGCTCGCGGGCCTGGTCACGGCCGGGGCGCCCGACATCAGCGATATGCACGCCCGGAGCCTGCGCGACGGCCTCCGCACCCTCCAGCTCGCGTTCCGTGAGGCGTCCCCCATCGCCGACCCGATCGGCAAGGGCCCGGGCGAGAAGTGGACCGGCCCGGTCACCTGATCGGGGGTCAGTGGGCGGCGGCGAGCTGCAGCGTCATCGAGTCGACGCGCTGCGCGACGGTCTCGTCGGCCGCCCACCGCTCCCCCAATCGCGCGACGAGGGCGCCGAGCGCGTCCTGATCGAGCCCCGGGCGCAGGCTCAGGACCACCACGAGCTCGGGGCCCGCGAGGCGCTGCTCCGGGTCTCCCGCGCGCACCTCGAGCGAGGCGACCGCCCGCTCCCCCTCCGCAGCCGCGCGCAGAGCCCGGAGCACCTCCGCATCGGCGGGGGCCGGCCGCCAGTCGCCGCCCTCCGCGATCGCCCAGAGCGCCGGGCGCCGGACCGCGAACTCCCGCTCGGACGCGGGGTCGAGGACCATCACCTCGGTGCCCTCCGCGACGGCCGCCAGGGCCGCACGGCGCCCGTCGACCGGGACGGGACGGGCGGCCGGGTCCCATCGGCGCATGCTCTCGACGCCGCTGAAGACGGGGAGCACCGTGCGGCCGTCGGGTCCGGCGACCGTGACGATCGCGAGCTCCTGCGTCTTGTCCGCCCGGAGTCCCCCGACCCCCTCCGCCTCCTCGCCGAGGCGGGCGACCAGCGGGATGAGCAGGCGGGACGTGCGGATCGCGTCGACCACGGCCTCCGGGCCGCGAGTGCCGCGGGTGAAGGACTCGAGCGCTGCGACCAGCGCCTCCGGGGCGCTCCCGTCGTCCTCCGGTGTCGCGTTCGGCTCGAAGTGCCGGCCCGCCCAGGGGGTGCCGGCCGAGTCGGTCAGATGCGCCGGGAGCGGGCGGGGCTCACTCGGATGCGACATCCAGGGCCTCCGCGAGCGTGAACGCGCCCGCGTACAGCGCCTTGCCGACGATCGCGCCCTCGAGCCCCTGGGGCACGAGGGCGCGCAGAGCGGCGATGTCGTCGAGGTTCGAGATGCCGCCCGAGGCGATCACGGGGCGGTGGGTGCGTGCCATGACCTGCTCGAGGAGCTCGAGGTTCGGGCCCTTGAGCGTGCCGTCCTTCGTGACGTCGGTGACGACGTAGCGGGTGCAGCCGGCCTCCTCCAGGCGGTCGAGGACCTGCCAGAGGTCGCCGCCCTCCTTGGTCCAGCCGCGCGCGGCGAGCGTGGTGCCCCGGACGTCGAGACCGACGGCGATCTGGTCGCCGTACTGCGCGATGACGCTCGCGGCCCACTCGGGGTTCTCGAGCGCCGCGGTGCCGAGGTTGATGCGCTTCGCGCCGGCGCTCAGCGCGGACTCGAGGCTGCGGTCGTCGCGGATCCCGCCGGAGAGCTCGACGTTGACGCCCTTCACCTGCCGGATGACCTTCTTCATGATGCCGTGGTTGTCGCCGCGGCCGAAGGCGGCGTCGAGGTCGACGAGGTGGATCCACTCCGCGCCCTGGTCGGCCCAGTCGCCCGCGGCGTCGATCGGGTCGCCGTAGTTGGTCTCGGTCCCGGCCTCGCCCTGCGTGAGCCGCACGGCCCTGCCGCCCGCCACGTCGATCGCGGGCAGGAGGACCAGGCCCGGGGCCTTGGTGAACTCGCTCATCGTCATCCTCAGTCTCGGAGCCGGTGCCGGCCCCTGGAGGCGCCGACCACCGGCCGATCCTAGTTCGTGCGGAGGGTGCCCAGCCAATTGGCCAGCAGCCGGAGCCCGGCGGCCCCCGACTTCTCGGGGTGGAACTGCGTGGCCGAGAGCGGCCCGTTCTCGACCGCGGCGATGAAGGGGCCTCCGTGATCGGCCCAGGTGACCGCGGGACGCGGGAACGGGGGCATCACGTCGAGCGACCACTCGCGGGCGCCGTAGGAGTGCACGAAGTAGAAGCGCTCCTCGGCGATGCCGTCGAAGAGCACCGAGCCCTCGGGAGCGGAGACGGTGTTCCAGCCCATGTGCGGGACGACCTCGGCCGGGAGTAGGTCCACCGTCCCCGGCCACTCGCCCAGGCCCTCGCTCTCGACCCCGCGCTCGACGCCGCGCTCGAAGAGCACCTGCATCCCGACGCAGATGCCCAGGACGGGGCGCCCGCCGGCGAGGCGCTTCTCGATGATCTCGCCGCCGCGGGCGCGGGTCAGCGCCGACATCACGGCGTCGAAGGCGCCGACGCCGGGCACGAGGAGGCCGTCCGCCTCCAGCGCCCGCTGCCGGTCCCCCGTCAGCTCGACGTCGGCCCCGGCGAGCTCGAGCGCCTTGACGGCGGAGTGCACGTTCCCCGAGCCGTAATCGTAGACCACGACGGAGGGGCGGGCCGAGCTCACAGCGCGCCCTTCGTCGACGGCACGCCGGAGACGAGCGGGTCGAGGGCCTTGGCCTGACGGAAGGCGCGGGCGAACGCCTTGAACTCCGCTTCGGCGATGTGGTGCGGGTCCCTGCCGCCGAGTACCGTGACGTGCACGGTGAGGCCGGCGTTGAACGCGATCGCCTCGAAGACGTGGCGCACCATCGACCCGGTGAAGTGGCCGCCGATCAGGTGCAGCGCGAAGCCCTCCGGCTCGCCGGTGTGCACGAGGTAGGGGCGCCCCGAGATGTCGACGACGGCCTGCACGAGCGCCTCGTCGAGGGGGACGAGCGCGTCGCCGAAGCGGGAGATCCCGGCCTTGTCGCCGAGCGCCTGTCGGATGGCCGTGCCGAGCACGATGCCGATGTCCTCCGCGGTGTGGTGGATGTCGATCTCGATGTCGCCGCGGGCCCGGACGTGCAGGTCCGTGAGCGAGTGCTTCGCGAACGCCGTCAGCAGGTGGTCGAAGAAGGGCACGCCGGTCTCGAGATCGGCGACGCCCGTGCCGTCGAGGTCGAGGGAGAGCTCGATGCTCGACTCGCTGGTGGCACGGCTGAGGGAGGCGGTGCGCCCGGGTGCGGCGCTCGGGGAGGTCATGCCTCCCAGTCTATTCGCGCCGCGTCGCCGCCCCCGGGCGGAGCTCACTCGCGCGAGAGCGCCACCGTGGCGTCGGCCGACGGTGCGGGCAGGGAGGCGAGCGCCTCGAGGAACGCGGTCGTCTCCTCCTCGGTGCCGGCGCTGACGCGGAGGTGGTTCGGGATGCCGACGTCGCGGATGAGGACGCCGCGGGCGAGCAGGCCCTCGAACACGGCGGCCGGATCCGCGACGCCGCCGAAGAGGACGAAGTTGCTGCCGGTCGTGTACGGGCGGTAGCCGAGGGCGCGCAGTCCGTGGATCATCCGGTCGCGCTGCACGATGATCTCGCCGACCATGGCGAGCATCTCGTCGGCGTGAGCGAGGGCGGCGGTCGCGGCGGCCTGGGTGAGGGCCGACAGGTGGTACGGGAGGCGGACGAGGCGGAGCGCGTCGATCACCGCGGGGTCGGCGGCGAGGTAGCCCAGGCGGATGCCGGCGAAGGCGAAGGCCTTGCTCATGGTGCGGGACACGAGCAGGCGCGGTCGCCCGGGGAGGAGGCTCAGCGCGGTGGGCGCGCCCCTGCCCGCGAACTCGGCGTACGCCTCGTCGACGACGACGATGCCGTCGGTCGCGTCGTAGACCGCCTCGATCACGGCGAGGTCGAGCGGCGTCCCGGTCGGGTTGTTCGGAGCGCAGAGGAAGACGATGTCGGGCCGGGCCCGGCGCACCTGCTCCGCGGCGTACTCGGCTCCGATCTCGAACTCCGCCTCGCGCGGAGCGGGGATCCACTCCGTTCCGCTCCCCGACGCGAGGATCGAGTACATCGAATAGGTGGGCGCGAACCCCAGCAGCGAGCGCCCGGGACCGCCGAAGGCCTGAAGGACGTGCTGGAGCACCTCGTTCGATCCGTTCGCAGCCCACACGCCGTCCGCGGTGAGCCCGTGACCGAGGTAGCCGGCGAGGGAGTCGCGCAGCTCTCGGAACTCGCGGTCGGGATACCGGTTGACGGTGCGCAGCGCCTCCGTGACCCGCCCGACGATGTCGGCGATCACGTCGTCCGGGACCGGGTGGGTGTTCTCGTTGACGTTGAGGGCGACGGGCACGACCGCCTGGGGTGCACCGTACGGGTGCCTGCCTCGGAGGTCGTCGCGGAGGGGCAGGTCATCGAGAGTCGTCACCAGGGAATGGTAGCGAAGCACCCGGCGCGGACGTCCGGGCAGCCCGGCTCAGCGAGCGGTGTCGTACTCGGCCGGGACCGCGAGGCGCTGCCCGGGCTCGACGCCCGCGCTCGAGAGCTGGTTGAGGGAGAGGATGTCGTCGACCACGTCGCGCGGGTCCGCCTGCGGGGCGAGCTCCTCGGCGAGCGACCAGAGCGACTCGCCCGCGTGAACGGTGACGTACTGGAACTCGACCGCAGCGGCGTCGCTCGACGCGACCGCTCCACCGCCGTTGAGCCCGAAGGCGAAGGCGCCCGCCACGATCGGCAGGGCCCCCAGAGCGGCCACCACGGCGCGGCCGCGGCGCGTGAGGCGCAGACGGGTGCGAACGATCCGCGCTTCGCCGAACGCGTTCATCGGCTCGGGAGCGGACGGCAGTACCTCGACGGGCCGGGCCGCGGACGAGCGCTGGAGCGGGCGGGAGGTGAGCTGTGCGGTCATGGGATCGCTCCTTTCAACAGGGATTCGGGGAGGCCCTCGGCCGGGAGGGCCGCCCCGAACGCCTGTACCGAACATATCTTCGAACGCCGGAGCGGTCAAGGGACCGTTTCGGCTGATCCGCGGGCGGACTCGCGCGCGACACACTCGAACGAATGTTCCGACTCGTGAGTTCCGGCGGATACAGTTTCGAGAGCCTGGTCGTAGTAGAGCAGCGACCACCGACATTCCTTGTCGAGTCGCGACCGGGCGGGCGCGCACGCGGCGTGCGCACCGGGAAGAGGGAGCATCGTGAGCGACGCGCAGAGGGCCGGGACCCCGGCCGCCAAGACGAAGGCGGCCGCGGGCCGGCGCCGGAAGAGCCTGAGCGCCAAGCAGCTCGCGATCCTCGACGCGATCCAGCGCTCGGTGTCGAGCCGCGGCTACCCGCCGAGCATGCGCGAGATCGGCGACGCGGTCGGCCTCGCCTCGCTGTCGAGCGTCACCCACCAGCTCAACCAGCTCGAGCTCAGCGGCTACCTGCGCCGTGACCCGAACCGGCCCCGCGCCCTCGAGATCCTCATCGACGTCCCCAGCTCGACGGAGGACGACGGGTCGTTCGAGTCGACCGCGACGGTCGGCGACGCGGCGATGGTCCCCCTCGTCGGCCGGATCGCGGCGGGTGTGCCGATCATGGCCGACCAGCAGATCGACGAGGTGTTCCCGCTTCCCCGGCAGCTCGTCGGCAAGGGCGAGCTCTTCATGCTCAAGGTCGTCGGCGAGTCGATGATCGACGCCGCGATCTGCGACGGTGACTGGGTCGTGGTCCGCTCGCAGCGCACCGCCGAGAACGGCGAGATCGTAGCGGCCATGCTCGACGGCGAGGCCACCGTCAAGGTGCTGCGCCAGCGCGACGGCCACACCTGGCTGCTGCCCCGCAACTCCAACTTCGAGCCGATCCTCGGCGACGAGGCCGAGGTGCTCGGGAAGATCGTGGCGGTCCTCCGCTCGGTCTGACACCGGGAACGCAGGAGGGGCCCGACCGGCGTGCAGCCGGCCGGGCCCCTCCTGCGTTCGACGGGCACCGGCGATCGGGGCGCGCGCCCCTCCGTCGCGGTCACGGGAAGGCGGAGGAAGGCCGCCGAAACCCCGTCGCCGAACCCTCCGGCCGCCGCCGGTCGGTGGTGCGGGACGCCGCACTCCCTCCCGGATGCGCCGAGCGCCCGCCTCCCGGACGGGGAGACGGGCGCTCGGGTGGTGGCGATCAGGCCTGGACGGCCGCGCGCGGAACCGCGAACTCGGCGAGCGAGCCCGCCAGGTCGGCGTGCACGAGGGCGACCACGTGGGTGCCGCCCTCGACGTACTGCGTCGACAGGATCCGGCCGCTGCGGTGCAGATGCGAGATCACGTCGCCCCGGTCGTACGGCACGAGCAGGTCGATCTCGACATCCGGCTCGGGCAGGATCTCGGCGATCCGCGCCTCCAGCTCGTCGATGCCCTCGCCGCTGCGCGCCGACACGAAGACCGCGTCGGGAGCGAGACCACGCAGCACCAGCCGCGTGCCCTCGTCCACCAGATCGGCCTTGTTGAAGGCGATGATCTCGGGGATGCTGCGGGCGCCCACCTCGCCGATCACGTCGCGCACGGTGGCGATCTGCCCGGCCGGATCGGGGTGGGAGGCGTCCACGACGTGGACGATCACATCGGAGTCCGCGACCTCCTCGAGCGTCGACCGGAAGGCCTCGACGAGCTGGTGCGGAAGCGCTCGCACGAAGCCGACCGTGTCGGCGAGCGTGTAGAGGCGCCCGTCCTTCGTCTGGGCCTTGCGGACGGTGGCGTCGAGGGTCGCGAAGAGCGAGTTCTCGACGAGGACGCCCGCGTGCGTCATCCGGTTCAGCAGGCTCGACTTGCCGGCGTTCGTGTACCCCGCGATCGCCACCGAGGGGACGGCGTTGCGCTTGCGGTTCGCGCGCTTGGCCTCGCGGGCGGGCTTCATCGCCGCGATCTGCTTGCGCAGGCGCGCCATGCGGGTGTGGATGCGGCGACGATCGAGCTCGATCTTCGTCTCACCCGGACCGCGCGAGCCCATTCCGGCTCCCGCGCCCACCTGGCCGCCGGCCTGGCGGGACATGGACTCGCCCCAGCCGCGCAGTCGCGGGAGCAGGTACTCGAGCTGCGCGAGCTCGACCTGCGCCTTGCCCTCACGGCTCTTCGCGTGCTGGCTGAAGATGTCGAGGATCACCGCGGTGCGGTCGATCACCTTGACCTTCACCACGTCCTCCAGCGCACGCCGCTGGCTCGGTGCGAGCTCGGTGTCGGCGACGACCGTGTCCGCGCCGAGGGCCGCGACGAGCCCCGCGAGCTCCTGGGCCTTGCCCTTGCCGAGGTAGGTGCTCGGATCGGGGTGCGGGCGGCGCTGGAGCAGGCCGTCGAGGACCGTCGCTCCCGCCGTCTCCGCGAGCGCGGCGAGCTCGTGCAACGAGTTCTCCGCGTCCTCCAGCGAGTTCTGCGAGTACACGCCGATGAGCACGACGTTCTCCAGGCGCAGCTGGCGGTACTCGACCTCCGTGACGTCCTCGAGCTCGGTCGAGAGGCCGGCGACGCGTCGCAGCGCCTGCCGGTCGTCGCGGTCGAACTGCTCGCCGTCGCTGTTCTCGCCCTCGTGGCCGGCGCTCTGCAGCGCCTGGGCTCCACCCGCGACGAAGCGCGAGTACCCTGCCGAACGCGACTGCGCGTTCGCCAGGACCCTCGAGACGACGTCCACGGCCTCGGTCGTGTCGGTCTCGTTCAGGTCTTCCGTCATCCGGATAACACTAACTCCTCAGGTCTTGATAGGTTCACTTCTCATGGCCGCCGAGCACTACTTCTCGAGTACTCCCGACGGCGACCTCCGGCCCCGCAGGATCCAGGCCCGCCTGGCCGGCCGCGACCTCGAGGTCACGACGGCAGGAGGGGTGTTCAGCCCCGGTCACGTCGATCTCGGCACGCGCGTCCTGCTGGACGCGGTGCCCGACGCCCCCGCTGACGGGGACCTGCTGGACCTCGGCTGCGGCTGGGGCCCGATCGCCCTCGCGCTCGCCCTCGCCTCCCCCGACGCCCGGGTGTGGGCGGTCGACGTCAACCAGCGGGCGCTCGAGCTGGTCCGTCGCAACTGCGAGGAACTCGGCGTCCTCAATGTCAACGCCGTGCTGCCCGAGGATGTTCCCGACGACGTCCGCTTCCGCACCGTGTGGTCGAACCCGCCGATCCGCATCGGCAAGGAGGAGCTGCACCTCCTGCTCGAACGCTGGCTGCCGCGGCTCGAGGATGGCGCGGACGCCTGGCTCGTCGTGCAGCGCAACCTCGGCTCCGACTCGCTCCAGACCTGGCTGGGCGCCGCGTTCGCCGGGCGGCTCGACGTGGAGCGCGTCTCCTCGGCGAAGGGCTTCCGCGTGCTGCGGACGACCCGCCTGGCCTGACCGGGTCCTCAGTCGATCCGGATCGTCCCGGTGAAGACGAGGTCGGCCGGGCCGGAGAGCCCGACGTGCTCGCCCTCCTCCGCCGCGAACATCGTCACGCCGAGCGTGCCGCCCGGGACCTCCACGCGCCAGGCCTGCGGAGCGCGCGCTCCCGCCCAGTAGCGCACCGCCAGTGCCGCCGCCGCGGCACCCGTGCCGCAGCTCAGGGTCTCGCCGCTGCCGCGCTCGTGCACGCGCATCCGGATCCGCCCGATCCCGTCGTGGACCAGGGGCTCGCCGGGAACCACGAACTCGACGTTCGCGCCGTCCTCGAGCTCCGGGTCGAGCTGCGGGATGTAGGAGAGGTCGGCGGAGTCGAGCTCCTCGTCGTTGCTGAGGGCGACGACCACGTGCGGATTGCCGAGGTCGATCCCGAGACCGGGGCGCGCGACCTTGAGCTCCTTCGCCCGCACCAGGGGCTCGCCGCCCGCCAGCTCCCAGCGGCCGAGGTCGACCTGGAACCCGGCACCGCTGCGGGTGACGTCGCGGACGCCGGCGCGGGTGCCGATCGGCAGGGTGTCGCCGGGCTCGAGCGCCGCGAGGCCGCCCGCGAGCAGGAACGCGGCGTAGACGCGGATGCCGTTGCCGCACATCTCGGCGATCGAGCCGTCGGCGTTGCGGTAGTCCATGAACCACTCCGCCTCGCTCTCCTCGGCCAGAGCCGCGGCGCCCTCCGGGATCGCGCGGGAGCGGACGGCACGGATGACGCCGTCGGCGCCGACGCCGAAGTGGCGGTCGCAGATCATCGCGATCTGCGCGGGCGAGAGGTCGACCTCACCGTCCGGGTCGCTGAAGAGCACGAAGTCGTTGCCGGTGCCCTGGCCCTTGGTGAAGTGCAGCTCGATCGTCATGGCGCACAGCCTAGCGAGGAGCGGGAGCGGCGGCCTGGGCGGCGGCGTGCGCCCGCGACACCAGGTCCGGCGCGTCGTACGGGAGCCGGTGGGCGCCGGCGTAGCGCCGGAACCAGCTGTTCTGCCGACGTGCGTAGCGGCGCGTGAGCGCCTGCGTCGCCGCGATCGCCTCCTCCTCGCGGAGGACGCCGGCACGCTGGGCGAGCGCCTGGGCGTACCCGATGGCCCGCCCGGCTGTGACGCCGCGCTCCAGGCCGAGGGGGACGAGCCGCTCGACCTCGTCGAGCATCCCGGTCGCCCACATCCGCTCCACCCGCCGGTCGAGGCGCTGCACCAGCTCCTCCCGCGGAGCCTCGAGGAACAGGATCGAGGCGGGGCGCCACCGAACCGGCTCGTCGGACATCAGCGCGCTGTGCGTGCTCCCGCCGGTGAGCTCCGCGATCTCGAGCGCGCGGACGATGCGCCGGGCGTTGTGCGGACCGATCCGCTCGGCCACTCCGGCGTCGATCCGGCGCAACCGCTCGACGAGGGCGCCCAGGCCCTCCCGCTCGGCGGTCTCCTCGAGCCGGCGCCGGACGGCCGGGTCGGTGCCCGCGAACGAGAACTCGAAGACGACGCTGGAGACGTACAGACCGGAGCCCCCGACGAGGATCGGCGTCGCCCCGCGCGCCAGCACGCTCTCGATCACGCGCCGCGCCTCGCTCTGGTAGCGGGCGACCGACGCCTCCTCCGTCACGTCGAGGACGTCGAGCAGGTGGTGCGGGACGCCCCGACGCTCGTCGGCGGGCAGCTTCGCGGTGCCGATGTCCATCCCGCGGTAGAGCTGCATCGCGTCGGCGTTCACGATCTCAGCGGCGCCGCCGTCCTGCCGGATCGCCTCGGCGAGCTCGAGCGAGAGGTCGGACTTGCCCGTGCCGGTCGCGCCGACGACCGCGATGAGCTCCGGCGCGGTATCGGGGGCTCCGGTCTCAGCGCTCGCCATCGAGGGCGTCGTAGATCGGCGTCGTCAGCGTGCCGGCGTCGCGCACGCGCAGCGACGGCAGGCCCAGCGAGACCCGGGGCGCCCCGCTCCCGCCCGGGGCGGCCGGAACTCCGCAGGACTCGGTCTGCGCCCGGTCCCAGGCGTCGCCCGCGCGGGTGCGGCGGATGCGGAGCGGCGCGCCGTCGGGCGAATCCGCCAGGAGGTAGAAGGGGGCGGCACGGGTGACCCGGACGGAGACCACGTCTCCGGGACGCGGCTGCTCGGAGCCCTCGGGCACGTCGAAGTGCACCAGACGGCTGTCCTCGGCGCGTCCGCTCAGCCGGTGCGTCTCCGTGTCGCGACGGCCCTCGCCGGTCGCGACGAGGACCTCGACCTCTCGGCCGACGACTGCGCGGTTCTCCTGCTCGCTGATCGCGTCCTGCAGGGCGACGAGCCGCTCGTAGCGCTCCTGGACGACCGCCTTGGGGATCTGGTCGGGCAGCGTCGCGGCCGGGGTGCCGGGCCGGATGGAGTACTGGAAGGTGAAGGCGGAGGCGAAGCGGGCCGCCTCGACCACCCGCAGGGTCTCCTGGAAGTCGGCCTCGGTCTCGCCGGGGAAGCCCACGATGATGTCGGTGCTGATCGCCGCGTGCGGGATGCGATCGCGGACCCGGTCGAGGATCCCGAGGAACTTCTCGGAGCGGTAGGAGCGGCGCATCGCCTTGAGGATGCGGTCGGAGCCGGACTGGAGCGGCATGTGCAACTGCGGCATCACCGCCGGCGTCTCGGCCATGGCGTCGATCACGTCGTCGGTGAAGGCCGCGGGATGGGGGCTCGTGAAGCGGATCCGCTCAAGCCCGTCGATGGTGCCCGCCGCGCGGAGCAGCTTCGAGAACGCCTGGCGGTCGCCGAACTCGACGCCGTAGGAGTTCACGTTCTGGCCGAGAAGGGTGACCTCGATCGCGCCGTCGTCCACGAGCGCCTGGATCTCGGCGAGCACGTCGCCGGGACGCCGGTCCTTCTCCTTGCCGCGGAGCGAGGGGACGATGCAGAAGGTGCAGGTGTTGTTGCAGCCGACCGAGATCGAGACCCAGCCGCTGTAGGTCGAGTCGCGCTTCGTGGGGAGCGTGGAGGGGAAGACATCGAGCGACTCGAGGATCTCGAGCTGCGCCTCGTCGTTGTGGCGGGCGCGCTCGAGCAGGCTCGGGAGGGCGCCCATGTTGTGCGTGCCGAAGACGACGTCGACCCACGGGGCGCGGTCGAGGATGACGTTCTTGTCCTTCTGCGCGAGGCAGCCGCCGACCGCGATCTGCATCCCCTCGTGGCGGCGCTTCACCGACGCGAGGTGGCCGAGGTTGCCGTAGAGCTTGTTGTCGGCGTTCTCGCGCACCGCGCAGGTGTTGATGACGACGACGTCGGCCTCGGCTCCATCGGCGGACACGTAGCCCGCCGCCTCGAGCGAACCGCTCAGCCGCTCGGAGTCGTGCACGTTCATCTGGCACCCGAACGTACGGACCTCGTAGGTCCTCGGCCGGGTCTCGGCGACGGGCGACGGGGCGGTACCGAGCGTGCTCATGGTGTGGGATTCTACGCTCCGGTCGGACCGCCTCGGCCCGCCGTGTCAGCGGAAGCGGACGCTCGACCCCGGCTTGCGGATCGTCTCGCGGACGACGCGCTGCACGAGTCCGCCGGCGTAGCCGCGGCGCGCGAGGAACCCCGTGAGCCGGCGCTCGGCGACCTCGTCGGAGAGCGAGCGCAGGCTCGGCAGGCGCTTGCGCGCGAGCTCGAGCGCCGTGCGGTACTCGTCGTCGCCGTCCAGCTCGTCGAGCGCTGACGCGATCGCCTCGGGGTCGATCTTCCGCGCGCGCAGCTCCTGCTGGATGGAGGAGCGGCCGAGCTTCTTGCGGTCGCGGAGCGAGACGACCAGCTGCTCCGCCATGCGGAGGTCGTCGAGGTAGCCGAAGCGCGTGAAGCGCTCGAGGATCTCGAGGGCGTCCTTCTCGGCGACGCCCTCCGTGTAGAGGCGCGCCTCGACCTCGGCGACCGAGAGGCTCTTGCGGGAGAGCCCCCGTACGATCCGATCCGCGACCTGCTCGGGATCGATCTCCTCCGGGATCGCGATCGCGTCGTCGTCGTCCTCGTCGTCCGCTTTCTCGACGAACGCCGGCGTGCGCCGGGCGACGTGAGCCGAGAGCTCGGCGATCCGCTCGGAGGCCGGAGACGCGGCGCCGCCGAGGGCGGAGCCTCCCGACTCTCCTGCGACCGTCCGGGGAGCACTGGTGCTCGGCGTCCCGGCTCCGGACGGCTCCGGAAGCGACCCGGCCCCGTCGGCGTCCGGCGCCGCCGGAGCCCAGCCCTCGTCGCCCGCCGCACCCCGGTCGACCCAGGGCAGGAAGGCCACGGGGCGGCCCTTCGCCCCCTCCGCGGCCTTCTCCGCCACGGGCTAGGCGCCCTTGCGCACGGGCTGCTTGGTCTCGATCGCGACCGGCGCGGCCTCGACGGCCGCGTTCGGGTCGACGATCACGCCGAGCTTGACCAGGATGCGCTTCTCGATCTCGGCGGCCACATCGGGGTTGTCGATGAGGAACTGGCGCGCCTTCTCCTTGCCCTGGCCGAGCTGGTCGCCGTCGTAGGTGTACCAGGCGCCCGACTTGCGGACGATCTCGTGCTCGACACCGAAGTCGATCAGGCTGCCCTCGCGGGAGATGCCGACGCCGTAGAGGATGTCGAACTCGGCCTGTTTGAAGGGCGGGGCCATCTTGTTCTTCACGACCTTGACGCGGGTGCGGTTGCCGACCGCGTCGGTGCCGTCCTTCAGCGTCTCGATGCGGCGGATGTCGAGGCGGACCGACGCGTAGAACTTGAGCGCCTTGCCGCCCGCCGTGGTCTCGGGGCTTCCGAAGAAGACGCCGATCTTCTCGCGCAGCTGGTTGATGAAGATCATCGTGGTGTTCGTGGTGTTCAGTCCGCCGGTCAGCTTGCGCAGCGCCTGGGACATGAGGCGGGCCTGCAGGCCGACGTGGGAGTCGCCCATCTCGCCCTCGATCTCGGCACGCGGCACGAGGGCCGCGACGGAGTCGATCACGATGAGGTCGATCGAGCCCGAGCGCACGAGCATGTCGGCGATCTCGAGCGCCTGCTCTCCGGTGTCGGGCTGCGACACGAGGAGGGAGTCGATGTCGACGCCGAGCTTCTTGGCGTACTCGGGGTCGAGCGCGTGCTCCGCGTCGATGAAGGCGGCGATGCCGCCGTTGCGCTGCGCGTTCGCGATCGCGTGCAGCGTGAGGGTGGTCTTTCCGGAGGACTCGGGGCCGTAGATCTCGACGATGCGGCCACGCGGGAGCCCGCCGATCCCGAGCGCGACGTCGAGCGCGATCGAACCGGTCTGGATCACCTCGACGGGAGCGCGGTCGTCGCTTCCGAGGCGCATGACGGCGCCCTTGCCGAACTGGCGGTCGATCTGGGCGAGTGCGGTCTCGAGGGACTTCTCGCGGTCGGAGGAACTGGGCATGGCCGTCTCGCTCTCGTGTTCGTGGTGGTGTCGCCTACAGGCTGTCGCGACATGCCGGTGGCTGTCGGAGTGACAGTGCCGGCCGGCTGCGACAAGGCGGTGAAGCAGGTCCGTTCAGGTGTCTCCGACGGTACGCCCGACCACCGACATCGGGGCCGAGCGAGAGCGACTCCGTGGAGACGGGGCCGTTCCTGCTTCTGTGGAGGAGCCTAGACCCGTTCGAACACGGATTCGAGCACGAGCCGTCGGCGTGTCGAACACGGCTTCGGCGACGGGAGCGTCAGCGGTGGCGCTTCCGCGGATCCACGCCGTGCCACCGGGCCTCCGGGACGTCGTTGGCGCGGCAGAGGGCGAGCCAGACCTCGCGCGGCTCCGCTCCGTCCGCGAGGGCGCGCTCGGCGGTGCGGCCCCCGAGCTCGGTCAGCACGAGGTCCGAGACCAGGACACGGGCATAGGCGCCGCCGAACTCGTCGTCCACCAGCTGCCGGAACTCGCTCAAGCGCATGCGTCCACGGTAGCCGCTGCCCGGAGGCCGCACTCCCCCGGGAACGCCGAAGGGCGCCCGGCCGGAGCCTGGGCGCCCTTCGCGTGGAACGGGTGCGGTGAGTGGAGGGGACGGGGGCCGACTACTGCGTGACGAGGTCCGCGTCGAAGCCGGCGACCATGTCGGCCGGAATGGTGTCGGGGATGGTGTCGATGCCCTCGATGACGGCGAGACGATCGCCGACCTCGCGCATGATCACCGAGATGGGGGTGTCGAGGGCGTCGGCGACAGAGGCGAGGATCTCCGAGGAGGCCTCCTTCTGACCGCGTTCGACCTCGCTCAGGTAGCCGAGCGCAACGCTCGCCTTGCTCGCCACCTGACGGAGCGTACGACCTTTCTGCAGGCGAAAGTCCCTGAGGACATCGCCGATCTCCTGACGAACTAGAACCACTGGACCCTCCTTCTCCACGTCAACCGCATGTCGTGCACCTGCACCGCGAGCACGAGCGCCGGAGATTCTCCGGAGCGGGTGATCGGGGGGCTGGGACGAGAGAACCGGATAGCTGTTCACTACCCGGTTCGTATGGTGTCGACTCTAATACCGGATGACTGGACTTTGCGTGTGAGCGACACCAGTTGTAACCGGGCCGCAATGCGGCGCATTCCGATTCCCGGAGGGCCCTCGCTGGGTATCCGCCTCATGCGCCGCGGGAGATCAGCTCCGCGCCGAGGGCGAGAGCCGCGTCGACCGAGGCGGCGCGGATCGCGGCGCGGTCGCCGTCGAACCGGTGCTCACGGACGAGCTCGTCCTCGCCGAGGACGGCCGCCACGAAGACGGTGCCGACGGCCGCATCCCCCTGCGGATCCGGACCGGCGACCCCCGTCGTCGCCAGGCCGAGCGTCGGACGCCCGTCGGCTGCGAGCCGCGAGGACGCTCCGCGCGCCATCTGCACGGCGACTCCGGGATCGACGGGCCCCCGCTCGCCGAGGACGCGCGCGTCGACCCCGAGGAGCCGGTCCTTGAGGTCGGTGGCATAGCTCACCACTCCCCCGCGGTACACGGCGGAGGCGCCGGGCACCTCCACGAGGGCGGAGCTGAGCGCGCCGCCGGTGAGCGACTCCGCGACGGCGAGGTCGACACCCCGCCGCCGGAGCTCGGCGATCAGCTGCGCGGCCGTCACCGCGTCGACCGGGCGGCCCGGCTCTGGCGGGCGGCGTCGGCGAGGTAGTCGATCCCGGTGGCGACCGTGAGCACCACCGCGGCCGTCATCGTGATCCCGTTCAGCCAGTGGACCCACTCGCCGAGGACGGCCCAGAGCGGCAGCAGAGCGAGGGAGATCGCGATCGACTGCACGATCGTCTTGAGCTTGCCGCCCCGTGACGCCGGGATCACCCGGTCCGAGAGCACGGCCATCCGGAAGACGGTGATGCCGATCTCGCGCACCAGGATGACGATCGTCACCCACCACGGCAGCTCCGCGAGGATCGAGAGCCCGACGAGCGCCGCACCGGTCAGCACCTTGTCGGCGATCGGATCCAGGAGCTTGCCGAGATCGGTCACGAGGCCCCGGCTCCGGGCGATGTGCCCGTCGATGCCGTCCGTGGCGATCGCGACGATGAAGAGGAGCGCCGCGGCGATCCGGATCCCGCCGTCCTGCCCCCCGTCGGCCAGCAGGAGCCAGAAGAAGACGGGCGCCAGCAGGATCCGGACGACCGTGATCGCGTTCGGCAGGTTCCAGTTGCCCGACGCGGCCGGAGCCGGTGCGGTGGGGTGGGTCATCGTGCTCCGCCGTTCCTCGCAGTGCGGGCGACCGGGACGGTCACTCGCGTCCCGTCAGCGTCCAGGCGTCCTCGCCGGACCCCTCGTCGTCGTCGTGGTAGTCGGTGGCGGCGGGCCCCGTCGGCTCGGCCAGCGGATCCGCGTACGGGTCCGGGGCGACCGAGGACGGCGCGGCCGGCCCCTCGCCCGGGTCCTCGCCGCGCATGCGCGCGAGGACGCCCGGCAGCTGCTCGGCGGTGACCAGCACGTCGCGGGCCTTCGACCCCTCGGAGGGGCCGACGACCTCGCGCGACTCGAGCAGGTCCATCAGTCGGCCGGCCTTGGCGAAGCCGACGCGGAGCTTGCGCTGCAGCATCGAGGTCGAGCCGAACTGCGTGCTGACGACGAGCTCGGCCGCCGCGACCAGCAGCTCGAGGTCGTCCCCGATGTCGGAGTCGATCTCCTTGCGCTGCGCCTGCACGGTGATGTCCTGGCGGTACTCGGGCTGCGCCTGACGGGTGACGTGCTCGACGACCTTCGCGATCTCGTCCTCGCGGACCCAGGCGCCCTGCACGCGCATCGGCTTGTTGGTGCCCATGGGGAGGAAGAGGCCGTCGCCCTGCCCGATGAGCTTGTCGGCTCCCGGCTGGTCGAGGATGACCCGCGAGTCGGTCACGCTGGTCACCGCGAAGGCGAGGCGGCTGGGCACGTTCGCCTTGATGAGGCCGGTCACCACGTCGACGCTCGGCCGCTGCGTGGCCAGCACGAGGTGGATGCCCGAGGCGCGCGCGAGCTGGGTGATCCGCACGATCGAGTCCTCGACGTCGCGCGGGGCGACCATCATCAGGTCGGCGAGCTCGTCGACCACCACGAGGAGGTACGGGTACGGCTTGAGGACGCGGCTGCTGCCCGCCGGGAGCTTGATCTCGTCCGCGCGGACGGCCGCGTTGAAGTCGTCGATGTGACGGAACCCGAACGACGCCAGGTCGTCGTAGCGCATGTCCATCTCCTTCACGACCCACTGCAGCGCCTCGGCGGCCTTCTTGGGGTTCGTGATGATCGGAGTGATCAGGTGCGGCACTCCGCCGTAGATGGTGAGCTCCACGCGCTTGGGGTCGATCAGGACCATCCGCACGTCCTGCGGGCGCGCGCGCATCAGCAGGCTCGTGATCATCGAGTTGACGAAGCTGGACTTGCCGGAGCCGGTGGAGCCGGCGACCAGGAGGTGCGGCATCTTGGCGAGGTTCGCCACGACGTAGCCGCCCTCGACGTCCTTGCCGACGCCGATGGTCATCGGGTGCGTGGACGTCGTCGAGGCCGGCGAGCGGAGGACGTCGCCCAGGGAGACGATCTCGCGGTCCGTGTTGGGGATCTCGACGCCGATCGCGCTCTTGCCCGGGATCGGGGAGAGGATCCGGACCTCGTTGCTGGCGACGGCGTAGGACAGGTTCTTGCTGAGCGCGGTGACGCGCTCGACCTTGACGCCGGGGCCGAGCTCGATCTCGTAGCGGGTGACGGTCGGGCCGCGGGAGAAGCCGGTGACCGTCGCGTCCACGTTGAACTGCTGCAGCACCTCGGTGATGGCGCGGACCATCTCGTCGTTGGCCGCCGAGCGCGCCTTGGAGGGCGTGCCCGTCGAGAGGGCGGCCGCCGAGGGGAGGCGGTACGGCGCGTCGTCCTCGAACGAGGAGTCGAACCCGGCGGTCGGGTCCTCCTCGGCGAGGGGCGCGATCGGGCCGGTCTCGATGACGGGCGGGACCGGGACGGCGGGCGCCACGTCGAGGCGGTCGAGCCGGATGACCTCGGTCGCGTCGTCGTCGACCACGCCGGTCGCGCCGCGGGGAGCGCCCGTCTGCTCGAAGCGGGCGAGCGCCGCCTCGGCGGTCTCGGCCTCGGCCAGCACCTCGGTGGCGTAGGAGCGGGTCGGCGGGTGGGCCTCGTCGTCGCGCTCCTCGAGCGCGGTGTCGAAGCCCTTCGCGCGGCCGCGGGCGGGCGCGGCGCCCTCGAGCACCTCGGTGAAGGAGTCGATCGGGAGCTCGGTCTGCACGGTCGGCTCGTCCTCGCGCCCGGACTCGGTGCGCCGCCACCAGGGCAGCTCTCCGCCGTCCTGCTGCGCGTCCTCCTCCTGCTCGGCCTCCGCCTTCGCCGCGGCCTTGGCGGCGGCCCGCTCGGCCTTGAGGCGGGCGCGCTCCTCGTCGTCGAGCACGGGGGCGCCGAAGAGGTAGCCGTAGAGCTCCCGCGAGCGCGCGCCGATGCGGTTCGGCGGGGTCTTGGTGATGATGAACAGCGACAGCAGGATCACGAGCGACAGCAGCACGGTCGCGCCGGGGACGGTGGCGATCGCCGCGAGCGGGGCGCCCACCAGCCAGCCGAGGACGCCTCCCGCGGCCGCCATGGTCTCGATTCCCTGGCCGGGCTGCGGCAGGCCGAGGTGCGCGTGGCAGATGCCGGCGGAGGCGACGAGCAGCGTGATGACGCCCACGCCGATCCGCCCGTTGTCGTCGACGGACCGGGGGTGCCGGAAGAGCCAGAGGGAGAAGAGGAGAAGGACGACCGGCAGCACGTAGGCGACACGGCCGAAGAAGCCGCCGAAGCTCCACGCGTCGAGCACCAGGGCGACCGGGTCGGTCGCGAGGAACCACTCGACCACCGCGCCCGCGACGGCCAGCAGCAGCAGCAGGAAGGGGACGCCGTCGCGGCGCTCCTCCTTCGCCAGCCGCTCGGGACCGAGGGCGCGGGCGGCGCCGCCCGCGAGGTGGGCCAGCGCCATCCAGAGCCGCACGGCGGGGTTGGTGCGCGGGGCGGACTCGAAGGCCATCGTCTTCGTTTCAGCGGCCGCCTTGCCCGAGCCCCGGCCGGATCGCGGCGCGCCGGAGCGCGGAGTCGCGCTGCCGCGCCCGCGCGAGGTCGTCTTGGTACTGGTCGCCATGAGGCCACCGTACCCGCCGCCCCCGTCAGGGCCGGTGACCCGCGCCGCGACGGCAGGCGCCGATCCGCCGCCGGCCGGGAGGCTCAGGCCTCGATGACGAGCGGCACGATCATGGGCCGGCGGCGGTAGGAGGTGTTGACCCAGCGGCCGACGACGCGACGGACGGCCTGCGAGAGCGCGTGCTGATCGCTCGCCCCGTTCCGCACCGCCTCCTCGAGCGCGGCCGCGATCCGCGGCTTGACCTCGTCGAAGACGCTGTCGTCCTCCGCGAAGCCCTTCGCGTGGATCTCGGGGCCGACGACGATCCGCCCCGTGCCCGCCTCGACCACCACGATGATCGAGATGAAGCCCTCCTCGCCGAGGATCCGCCGGTCCTTGAGGTCGGCGTCGGTGATCTCGCCCACCGACGATCCGTCGACGTAGACGAACCCCAGGTCGAGCCGTCCGACGACGGTCGCCCTGCCGTCGAGCAGGTCGATCACGGTGCCGTCCTCGGCGATGATCGTGTTCTCCTCCGCGATCCCGGTCTCGCGCGCGAGCTGCGCGTTCGCGACCAGGTGCCGGTACTCGCCGTGCACCGGCATCACGTTCAGCGGCTTGAGGATGTTGTAGCAGTAGAGGAGCTCGCCGGCCGCGGCGTGCCCGGACACGTGCACCTTCGCGTTGCCCTTGTGCACGACGGTCGCTCCGAGCCGGGTGAGCCCGTTGATGACCCGGTACACCGCGTTCTCGTTGCCGGGGATGAGACTGGAGGCGAGGATCACGGTGTCGCCCTCCCCCGGCTCGATCTGGTGATCGAGGTTGGCCATCCGGCTGAGGACGGCCATCGGCTCGCCCTGCGACCCCGTGGACATGTAGACGATCCTGTCCTCGGGGACGTCGCCCGACTTCTTCATGTCGACCAGGACTCCCGGAGGGACGTGCAGGTAGCCGAGATCCGCGGCGATGCGCATGTTGCGGACCATGGAGCGGCCGAGCAGCGCCACGCGGCGGCCCGTGGCGTGGGCCGCGTCGAGCACCTGCTGCACCCGGTGCACGTGGCTGGAGAAGCTCGCGACGATGACGCGGCGGGTCGCCCTGGCCATGACGCTCTCGATGACCGGGCCGATGTCGCGCTCGCTCGGCGTGAAGCCGGGGACGTCGGCGTTGGTGGAGTCGACCATGAACAGATCGACGCCCTCCTCGCCGAGGCGGGCGAAGGCGCGCAGGTCGGTGATCCGGCCGTCGAGCGGCAGCTGGTCCATCTTGAAGTCGCCGGTGTGCAGCACCGAGCCGGCGTCGGTGACGATCGACACGGCCAGCGCGTCCGGGATCGAGTGGTTCACGGCGACGAACTCGAGCTCGAAGGGCCCGAGGTTCTCGACGTCGCCCTCCTTCACCGTGAGCGTGTACGGCGTGATCCGGTGCTCCTTGAGCTTCGCCTCGACGAGGGCGAGCGTGAGGGTGGACCCGATCAGCGGGATGTCGCGCTTCAGGCGGAGCAGGTAGGGGACGGCGCCGATGTGGTCCTCGTGGCCGTGGGTGAGGACCACTCCGACGATGTCGTCGAGCCGGTCCCGGATGGGCGTGAAGTCCGGGAGGATCAGGTCGACGCCCGGCTGGTCCTCCTCCGGGAAGAGCACGCCGCAGTCGACGACCAGGAGCCTGCCGTCGATCTCGAAGACGGTCATGTTGCGGCCGATCTCGCCGAGGCCGCCGAGGGGGATGATCCGGAGCGTTCCCGGAGCGAGCGGGGCGGGGATGATCACGGGACCGGGCATGCGCCCTCCTTCTCCAGCGGTGCTTTCTCGGGACGTGCCGCTCGGGCTCAGCGGGTGGTGCCGGCGACCTTCGGGAGGGCGCCGCCGGCCGCGGCGTTGCGGTCGGGCCGGAAGTTGCGGAAGTCGACGCCCGGGATGTCGCGGACCAGGCCGAGCTCGTCCTCGATGAGCGCCGCCTCCGACTCCTCCGGGCCGACCAGGGGCAGCCGCACGCGCGGCGAGGAGATGCGGCCGAGGCCGTGCAGGATGTACTTCGCGGCGACGGTCCCGGGGACGTGCGTCATCACGGCGCGCACGAGCGGCTCGAGCTGCTGGTGCGCGCGGGTGGCCGCGTGGAGGTCGCCCGCGTTCACGGCGTCGACGATCGTGCGGTACGGCGCGGCGGCGATGTTCGCGGTGACGCCGATGAGCCCCGTGGCGCCGATGGCGAGCTCGGGGAGCACGTTCGCGTCGTCGCCGCAGAAGTACATCAGGTCGGTCTGGTTGAGCACGCGGCTGACCTCGGAGAGATCGCCCTTCGCGTCCTTCACGGCCAGGATGTTCGGGTGCTTGGCCGCCCGCAGGATCGTCTCGTAGCGGATCGGCACGCCGGTGCGGCCGGGGATGTCGTAGAGGATCACCGGCAGGTCCGTCGCATCCGCGATCATCCGGAAGTGGGTGAGCACGCCCGCCTGCGTGGGCTTGTTGTAGTACGGGGTGACGATCATGTTGCCGTCGGCGCCGGCCTTCTCGCTCTGACGGGCGAGCTGCATGGCGTGGGCGGTCTCGTTCGAGCCGCCTCCCGTGATGATCTTGGCGCGGCCCCCGGCGACCGAGCGGCCGACCTCGACGAGGCGGATCTTCTCCGGGTCGGTCAGGGTGCTGGTCTCGCCCGTGGTCCCGGTGACCACGATGCCGTCCGCGCCCGCTGCGATGCAGTCGTCGATGTGCTTCTCGACACCGGGCCAGTCGACCTCGCCGTCGGCGGTGAACGGGGTGACCAGGGCGACCAGGACCTGGCCGAAGGGATTCTCCGGAGTTGACACGCTGCCAGGGTAGCGGGTCGCCGCCGCGCCGCCGGGAGGAGGTTCCCGGAGCCGCCCGCGCGGACGGCAGCAGGCGGATCGGGCGGGACGGCCCGCTCGTCCTCGCCGGGCGGCGGGCTACGGGGCGACGCGGCCGTTCGCTGTGAAGGCGGCGGCCGTGAGGGGCATCAGCTCCTGGAAGTGCGTCTCCATCTGCTCAGCCGCCATCTCGATCTCGCGCTGCGGGAAGGAGGGGAACGTCGAGTCCTCGCGCTTGGTGCGCAGGGAGAGGAAGTTCATCAGCGAGCGGGCGTTGAGCGTGACGTACATCGACGAGTAGATGTTCAGCGGGAGGACGATCCGGGCGACCTCGCGGGCGACGCCCTCGCCGAGCATCCGCCGGTACGACTCGTAGGCCTGCGTGCTGACGCGGCGCGTCTCCTCGGCGACGAGCTCGGCCTGCTCGGGGGTGCCCGGCTCGAAGGAGTAGGCGCCGGGCTTGCCGACCTGCACGAGGTTGCGGCGGGGGCCGGGCACGTAGAAGACCGGACGGAGCTCGCGGTAGCGGCCCGACTCCTCGTTGTAGGAGGCGATGCGGTGCCGCATGAACTCGCGGAAGACGAAGATCGGCGCCTGCACGTAGAAGGTCATCGAGTTGTGCTCGAACGGCGAGCCGTGGCGGTCGCGCATGAGGTAGTTGATCAGGCCGCGGTCGCGCTTGCGCTGCAGGTCGGCGTCGGACTCCTCGCCGTCGAGCGCCTCGGCGAGCGTCTTCTCGCCCTGGGTCGAGACGCGGGCCGCGAACAGCACGTCGGAGTCGTGGGCGCTCGCGCGGACCAGCTCGACGACGACATCACTGCGGAAGACGGGACTGCTCGGGTCTGCGCTGAGGCTGCTCTGTTCGGTCACGGATCGAACCTAGACCACGCTCCGACCGCGGCCGTCGTCACATCCCGAAACAGTCGTCCGCGCAGCGCCTGCGCCGACCTACGCTTCCCGGATGGAGCCCGTGACGATCCTCGCCGCACTGCTCGGCCTCGTCGTGCTGGGCGTCGTCCTCGGGGCTGTCCATCGGGCCCGCTCCGGGCGCGTCGAGAGCGCCCCCTCGCGCCAGGACCCCGCGATCGACCCCGGCGAGCTCGTCCCCGGCGCAGTGCTCGGGACCCGGGCCACAGTCGTGCAGTTCTCGACCGACGTCTGCACGCGGTGCCCTGCAGTGCGACGGATGCTCGGGGAGCTCGCCCAGCAGCGGCCCGGGCTGGCGCACCTCGACGTCGATCTGACGCACCGCCCCGACCTCGCGGCGCGCTTCCGCGTCCGGCAGACGCCCACGCTCCTCCTGCTCGATCGAGACGGAGTGCCGCGCAGCCGCGTCGGCGGCGCTCCGACCCGGGCCGCCCTGACCATCGAGCTCGACCGACTCCGGGAGACATGATGAGCACCCGCTCCCCCTCCACCACCGGCGCCACTCCCCCGTCCGGCACCGTCGATCCCCGCGGCCCGAGGGTCGCCGCCGGAGTCACCGCCGCACTCCTCCTCACGGCCGTGGGCCTCGGGCTCGCGGCCGCGGCCCGGGCCGACCTCGACGGCCGGCTCTCCCAGCCCGGCTTCCTCCTGCTGCTCGCGCTCGCCGCCCTCTTCGCCTGGTCGGCCGCGCGCGGCGTCGGCTCCGGCCCCTGGGCGGTGCTGTTCCGCCGGGTGGTCCGGCCGCACCTGGCACCGCCGCGCGAGTGGGAGGACGCCCGCCCGCCGCGCTTCGCCCAGCTGATCGGCCTGGTGGTGACCGGCGCCGGCGTCCTCCTGCACGTCGCCGGCGTCCCGGGATCGGTCCCGGTCGCCGCGGCCGTCGCCTTCCTCGCCGCCTTCCTCAACGCCGTGTTCGGCCTCTGCCTGGGCTGCGAGCTCTACCTCGTGCTCGCGCGGGCCGGCCTGGTCGGGCGCTCGGCCGGCTCCCGGGCGTGAGGCTCTAGGCTAGGTCCGCTTCGCGGGCGGCCCGCGACCGGCTCCGGGAGGCACCATGAGCGACTCATCCGCACGGCACTCCGACCACGACGGGACCACGGACTCCGGCTCGCCGCGGCGCGCCGCGCGCACGCCGGGCGAGCACGTGTCGACGCCGTCCGAGCTGCCCTCGGCCCGGCCGGATGCGTCCGCTCCCCGGCTCCGCGTCCTGATCTCGGGCGCCAGCGGGATGATCGGCTCCGAGCTGACCCGCCAGCTGCGCGCCGAGGGGCACGAGATCCTGCGCCTGGTGCGCCACGCGCCGTCGAGCCCGGACGAGTTCCACTGGGCGCCCACCTCGCACATGCTCGACTTCAGCGTGCTCGACCGCGTCGACGCCGTGATCAACCTCTCCGGCGCCTCGATCAGCCGCCTGCCGTGGACCGCGTCCTACAAGCGGGAGATCCTCGACTCGCGGATCCAGTCCACGCAGACCCTCACCGACGCGATGCGGATGTCCTCGACCCCGCCGACGACGCTGATCAACGCCTCCGCGGTCGGCTACTACGGAGACCGCCCGGGCGAGGAGCTCACCGAGCAGTCCTCGCGCGGCGACGGGTTCCTCGCCGACGTCGTCGACCGCTGGGAGAAGGCCGCTCACCTCGCGCCCGAGGCCACGCGGGTGGTCACCGCTCGCACCGGGCTCGTCCTCGGCGACGGCGGCGCGCTCAAGCCGCTCCTGCCCCTGACGAAGCTCGGCCTCAGCGGACCCCTCGGCAGCGGCAACCAGGCCTGGCCCTGGATCAGCCTCTACGACGAGGCCGCGGCGATCCGCCACCTGCTCACGTCCTCGCTCTCGGGCCCGGTGAACCTCGCCGGACCGGTGCCGGCGACCGCGAACGACGTGATGCGCACCCTCGCCGAGCAGCTGCACCGCCCGTTCAAGCTGGCCGTCCCCGAGAAGATCATCGAGCTCGCGCTGCGCGACGCCGGGCACGAGCTCCTGCTCTCGAGCCAGCGCCTGGTCCCCCAGCGGCTGCTCGACGACGGCTTCGAGTTCCGCCACCGCACGGTCGGCGCGGCGCTGGAGTGGGTGCTCGCCTGATCCCGGCCGCCCGAGCGGTTCTCGCCCGGAGAGCCGCGCTCGAGTGAGGCCGAGCGGTCAGGCCGGAGCCTCGTGCTCCAGCGCGATGGCCCGGCGGATGGCGCCTCGGGCGCGCTTGCGGTCGCCACTGGCGTCGTAGGCGAGGCCGAGGCGGTACCAGGCGCGCCAGCTGCCGGGCTGCGCGTCGACCTCCTCCGCGTACTGCGGGAACAGCGCGTCCGCCTCCTCCCGGAGCGGACGCCCGCTGGCCCGCGAGTCGAGGACCTCCTGCGGCAGCGCGTTCTCGCCCTCCAGCCGACGGGCCAGCTTCTCGGCGCGGAGCCCGAACAGCAGCTCGCGCACGAGCCCCCAGACGCCGACGGCGCCGAGGATCAGCAGGCCGACGCCCATCACGATGCCGGGCACCGTCGCCGCGGCGAAGGCGACGACGGAGTACTGCAGGCAGACGAACAGGTAGAGGGCGAGCAGGACCGCCATCAGGACGACGCCGATGCGGGTCCTCACGGGGTGCTCGTCGCTGCGGCGGCCTGGCCGGACGGAGCCCGGTCGATGACGGGCTGCTCGTCGACCGGCCGCTCGTCGAGAGGCGCGGCGTCGAAGGCGGCGCGCAGGTCGATCAGCGCGTCGAGGCCCACCACCACGCCCGTGGTCGTCCGGACCGCGTCGAGAGCGCGCAGGACGCCCTGCTCGTAGGAGGCCTGCGAGGTGGTGTCGTGCCGGATGGTGACCGTCTCGCCGGTGCCGCCGAAGACGACCTCCTGGCGCGCCTCCACTCCGGGCAGGCGGAGGCTGTGGACCGGGACGCTCGCGACCTGCTGGCCGCGGGCCCGCTGGTCGGTGTGCGGAGCCTGCACCGGACCGAGCTCGGCCCGGGCGCGCAGCAGCAGCTCGGCCGTGCGGACCGCGGTCCCGGAGGGCGAGTCGACCTTGCGGGCGCCGTGGGTCTCGACGATCTCGGCGGCGTCGAAGAAGCGCGCGGCCACGGTGGCCAGCGCGGTCGCGAGCACCGAGCCCAGCGAGAAGTTGGGGATGATCACGACGCCGGCCTCCGGCTGCTCGGCGACGCTGCGCCGGAGGGCCGCGATCCGGTCGCCGGTCCAGCCGGAGGTGCCGACGAGCACCTTCCTCCCGTTGGCCACGGCGAAGTCGACGATCTGCTGGCTGACGGCCGGCACGGTCATGTCGACGACGACGTCGGCCGCGAGCATCTCGGCGGGATCGCTCCGCGAGCCGAGCCGCGCGACGAGCGAGAACTCGCTCGACGCCTCGATGAGCGAGCAGGTGAACGAGCCGAGTCGGCCGGACGCGCCGACCACGGCGACGGAGGTAGTCACCGACTCAGCGTAGCCCGCGGCTCAGTACGGCTGGGCCTCGGGCAGGCCGGTGCGCAGCTCCACGGGCAGGTGCGAGAGATCGTTGTGCACGACGAGCACCGGCGGCTTGCGGGAGCGGACGCGGATGATCGTCAGCCCGCAGTTGGCCTGGTTGAGGCCCAGCCACCGCCAGTCGGGAGCGTCGAACACGTGGCGGACGAACCAGCCGATCACGAAGTTGTGGGTGATGAGGAGGTCGTGGCGGTCCTCGCGCGACGGCGCCAGGAACTCGGCCACCGCGTCCTGCATCTGCGCGTGCCCCGCCTCGATCTCGGCCGCGGTGACGCTGCCGAAGAAGGGCTCGAACGCCTTGGGCATGTCCGGGGTCGGCCCCGAGGGGATGCAGTCGAACAGCAGCGAGGACGGCTGGAGCGGCAGGCTCGGCAGAAGCGTCTGGAAGCGCGCGGCCGTCTCCTCGGCCCGGCGCAGCGGGGAGTGCCACGCTCCGGTGAAGGGGACTCCGCCGAGCCGCTCGGCGATGAGCCTCGCCTGGCGCTCACCACGGGCCGAGAGCGGGCCGTCCGGCATGCCGTGCTCGGCGTCCTGCTGCTCGCCGTGGCGGACGAGGTAGATGTAGTGGGACACGGGGTCCTCCCTGGTGCGGCGCGGCGGTGCGCGGTCAGCGGGCGTTCGACGATCGGATCAGATCGCGGAGGCGCTCTCGATCCCGGCGATCCCGGCGAAGGCCGACTCGTCGACCGCGCCGACGGCCGAGATCGACGACGGCCCCCGGGCCAAGTCTGCCGCGAGTGCCTGGACGTCCTCCGCGCCGACGAGGGCGAGTCGGCGCAGGCTCTCGTCGAGGTCGACGAACTCGCCGAAGGTCAGCTCGGCGCGTCCGAGGCGCGACATCCGGGTGTCGGAGTCCTCCAGCGCGAGCGCCGCCGCTCCCGAGAGCTGGCCGCGGGCGCGCGCGAGCTCGTCGTCGGTGACGCCGTCCTCGGCGAGGCGGTGGAACTCGGTGAGCAGGAGCTCGGCGACCGTCCCCGCCTTCGCCGGGGTGCACGCGGCGTAGAGCCCGAAGAGGCCCGCGTCCGAGTAGGACGGGGCGAAGGAGTAGACGGAGTAGGCCAGGCCGCGCTTCTCGCGCACCTCCTGGAACAGCCGCGAGGACATGCCGCCGCCGAGGATCGAGTTGAGGACGCCCATCGTCATCCGCCGCTCGTCGCCCGCGGCGAGACCGGGGAAGCCGACCAGCAGGTTCGCCTGCTCGGTGGGGCGGTGCACCACCGACAGGGCGCTGCCGCGGGTGTAGGACGCACGGCCGCCGACGCGCCGCTCGACGGGCGGGGCCGCCGTGCCGAGGTCCCAGCCGTCGGCGACGAGGACCCGCTGGAGCAGCGCGACGAGCGCCTCGTGGTCGACGGCGCCGGCGACGGTGATCACCACGTCTCGCGGGCGGTAGGCGGCGCGGTAGTGCGCCCAGACCGCGTCCCGGGTGGCCTCGCCGATGGTCGCGGCGGTGCCCCCGATCGGGCGGCCCAGCGGGTGGTCGCCGAACACGGCCTCGAACAGCTTCTCGCCCGCCACGTCGGCCGGATCGTCGTCCGCCATCGCCAGCTCCTCGAGGATGACCCCGCGCTCGGTCTCGAACTCGTCCGGATCGATCAGGCTCGAGGTCACCATGTCGGCGATCACCTCGACCGCCATCGGGAGGTCGCGGTCCTGGATCTTGGCGTAGTAGCAGGTGTACTCCTTGGCGGTGAGAGCGTTGTGCTCCCCGCCCACGGAGTCGAAGGACACGGCGATGTCGAGGGCGGACCGCTTCTGCGTGCCCTTGAACAGCAGGTGCTCGAGGAAGTGCGTCGAGCCGACGTTGGAGGGCACGGCGGGCTCGCCCGCGGTCGCGGGGCGGCCGGGCCGCTCGTCGCGAGAACCCGCGGCGACCCAGAAGCCGATCGTGGCGCTGCGGGCGCCGGGCACCGATTCGCTGAGGATGCGGACACCGCTCGGGAGGACGGAGCGGCGGACCGTGGATCCGCCTGCGGCCCGGACTGACGTCTCCGGCTGGTCGAGGGGCAGTGCGACTCCGTGATTCATCGTGCCCACCCTAGGCCACCGCGACGGCGGCCCGAGCCGGGCTGTCGCGCCGTGGCGGGAGAGGTGCCGGGGGCGTCGCGGACGGGCGCGGTCAGCGGCGCGCGCGCTCCAGCGCGGCCAGGTGTCCGGGGTCGAGCTCGAGCGAGACCGCGCGCACCAGCGCGTCCACGTCGGCGGGTGAGCGCGGGGCGACCGTCGCGGCGGTCAGCCGCGGCCGGCCGAGCAGCCAGGCCAGGGCGACGGCGGCGGGAGCGGCCGAGAGCTCGGCACCGATCGCGTCGAGGACGGCGAGGACCCGGCGTCCGCGGCGCCCGAGGTGGGCGGCGGCGAGTGCCCCGTCGGGCAGGCGGCCGAGCTCGCGGCGGGTGCGCTCGGCGCCGCGGAGGAACCCGTGGGCGAGGGGGACGGTCGCGAGCAGGGCGAGTCCCTGGCCGGCGGCGACGAGGCCGAGATCGCCCTCCGAGCCGGGCCGCTCGAGCAGGTTCCAGCGGACCTCCGCGCCGGCGAGGCGGGGCAGCCCGTGGGCGGCCAGGACGCGCGCCTCGAACAGCTCCTCCGGGGAGAACCCGGAGGCGACCACCGACCGCACCAGCCCGCGCGCCAGCAGCACGTCGACGGCGCTGAGGAGCTCGTCGAGGCGTCCGGCCCCGTCGGGGCGGACCGCCAGCACGTCGAGGCGATCGGTGCGGAGGCGGCGCAGCGCCCCCTCGACACGGTCCACCAGCGCACGCGGCGTCGCGGGCGCGCCGACCGGAGCGGCGAAGCGGCCGATCAGGAGGAAGCGGTCCCGGTCGCGGTGTCCGGCGGGCCAGCCGCCGACGCCCTCCGCGAGGCTCGAGTCGGTGACGACGACGCCGTTGCCGCCCCACGCCGCGTAGCGCTCGAGCAGCGCGGCACCGTCGTCGCGGCCGAGGGCCGCCGCGTCGAGCACGAAGGGGAAGAGGTCGTGGCCGGAGTCGCCCATCGGCCGGCGGTGCGAGGGTGCGACGGCGGTCGGCTCGACGGGGCCGGTCTCGGCGAGGACGCCGCTCGAGGAGGCTGCGCGGGACGCCGCGGGCGGGAGCGGGACGGCACTGTGACGGGGAGCCCGCACGACGGCGCCGGTCCTGTCCCTGGGCACGCCACCACTCTCCCTGCGGCGGCTCGGGTCCCGCCAGGGGAGAGAGTATCCGAGCGCCGGAGCCGCCACTCCGCCGGGTCGCGCACGGTTCACCAGATCGTTACACGGGCGCCGCCGGCGGGGTCGACTCGCGCCGGCGAGCGGTGGGGCGGGCCCCTCCGTGTCGGCCGTCCGGGCTAGATTCGCGACCATGGACTCCGCCGCCCCGACCCCCTCCGAGACCGCCGCCCCGACCTCCGACTCCCCCGAGCGGGAGACGTCCGCGCCCTGGTGGACGAGCGCCGTCGTCTACCAGATCTACCCGCGCTCGTTCGCGGACTCGAACGGCGACGGCATCGGCGACCTGGGCGGCATCCGCTCGAAGCTCGACCACCTCGCCGACCTGGGGGTCGACGTGATCTGGCTCTCGCCGGTCTACCCGTCGCCGCAGCACGACAACGGCTACGACATCTCGGACTACGAGGACATCGACCCGCGGTTCGGGACGCTGGAGGAGTTCGACCTGCTCCTCGCGGAGGCCCACGAGCGCGGCATCCGCATCGTGATGGACCTCGTGGTCAACCACACGAGCGACGAGCACGCCTGGTTCGTCGAGTCCCGCTCCTCGCAGGAGGACCCGAAGCGCGACTGGTACTGGTGGCGCCGCGGGCGCCGCTCGGCCGAGCCCGGCCGCGAGCTCGAGGCGGCCGCCGGCGCCGGCCTCGACGTCGCCGAGCCGAACGGCTGGCGCTCCTACTTCTCCGGCCCGGCCTGGACGCTCGACCCGGCGACGGACGAGTACTTCCTCCACCTCTTCGCGGTGCAGCAGCCGGACCTCAACTGGGAGAACCCCGAGGTGCGGCACGCGGTGCACGCGATGATGAACCGCTGGCTCGACCGCGGAGTGGACGGCTTCCGGATGGACGTGATCAACCTCGTCTCGAAGGACGTCGGAGCCGTCGACGGCGAGCAGGGCGGCGCGGGCATCGTCGGAGGGGTGGGTCCGCGGCTCCACGAGTACCTCCGCGAGATGCACGAGGCCGTGTTCGCGCACCGCGAGGGCTCCTTCCTCACCGTCGGCGAGATGCCCGGGGTCACCCTCGAGGAGGCGGTGCTCGTGACCGATCCCGAGCGGCGTGAGCTCGACATGGTCTTCCAGTTCGAGCACGTCGGCATCGACCACGGAGTCGACAAGTTCCACCCGGTGCCGCTGGACCTGGTCGCCTTGAAGGCCAACCTCGCGCGCTGGCAGGACGGCCTGGCCGAGCGCGGCTGGAACAGCCTGTACCTCGGCAACCACGACCAGCCGCGTCTCGTCTCGCGCTTCGGGGACGACGGCGCGCACCGCTACGAGTCCGCGACCCTCTGGGCGACGCTCCTCCACCTCCAGCGCGGCACGCCGTACATCTACCAGGGCGACGAGATCGGGATGACGAACGTCCCGTTCGCCGGCATCGAGGACTTCCGCGACGTCGAGTCCCTGAACTACTGGGCCGAGGCCGTCGGCGAGCGCGGCGAGGACCCGGCGACCGTGCTCGCCGGGCTGCGCGCGCAGAGCCGCGACAACGCCCGCACGCCGGTGCAGTGGGACGACAGCCTCCAGGCCGGCTTCACGACCGGCGAGCCGTGGATCGCGGTCAACCCGAACGCCGCCGAGGTGAACGTCGCCGCCGATCGGGCCGCCGAGCGGTCGGTCTTCGAGTACTACCGGGCGCTGATCGCGCTGCGGCACGCCGACGAGACGGTGCAGCTGGGCCGCTTCGCGCTGCTGGAGCCCGAGCACCCCGCGCTCTTCGCCTTCACGCGCACCGGACCGGGCGAGCTGCTCGTCGTCGGGAACGTGTCCGGTGAGCCGCTCGAGGTGCCGCTGCTCGAGGAGTGGGCGGCTGCCGAGACAGTCCTCGGCAACGTCGCCGGTGCGACCGGGTCGACGCTCGGCCCGTGGGAGGCGCGCATCCTGCGCCGCTGAACCTCGCCGCGCCCCGCTCCGAGCACGGCGCGGGGCGCGGCGCTCGACGGCGGCGGACCAGCGGGCGAGAGCCTCAGGCGGAGACGCGGTCCAGCTGAGCGATGTCGCTCCGGGTCAGCGGGAGCGCGGCCGCCGCGAACAGCGACTCGAGCTCCGCGGCGTTCCGCGCCCGGACGATCGCCGCCGAGACCTCCTCGTGCGAGAGCACCCAGGCGAGCGCGACCACGCCGGGCTCCGTGTCGTGGGCCCCGGCGATCTCGTCGAGGGCAGCGAGCACGCGGGAGCCGTGGCGGCCGACGTAGTCCAGGCCCGCCTCGAACAGGGCCGACTCCGGCTCGTCCGTGCGGCTGCGCAGGGCGCCGGTGAGGTAACCGCTCGCCAGGGGCAGCCGCGCGAGGGTGCCGAGCTCGAGCCGCACCACCTCGGGGGCGACGTCGGTCTCGTAGGTCCGGCGCTCCATCAGGCTGTACTCCGACACGACGGCCGAGAGCGACGGCAGCGCGAACGCGGTCGCCGTCTCGTGCAGCGCCGTGATCGCGGCTCCGCTGAAGTGCGCGGCGCCCAGCGCGCCGACCGAGCCGTCCGCCAGGAACGGCGCGACCGCCGCCAGGCTGTCGGCGATGGGGATCCCGGGGTCCTCGCTGTCGAACGAGAGCAGGTCGATCCGGGTGCCGAGCCGCTCGAGGCTCCCCTCGATCGCGATGCGGACGTCCTCCGGGGCGAGGCCCGGCGCGTCCGGGTGCCGGCCGACCTTCGTCGCGACCAGCATCCGCTCGCGCAGCCCGCTCTGCTCGAGCCAGCGGCCGATCATGTACTCGCTCCGACCGGTCGCGTAGTGGTCCGCGGTCGAGATCAGGGTGCCGCCGAGACGGCCGAACGCGTCGAGCACCTCGGTGGTGTCGTCGATCCCGGCGGCCCAGCCGAAGACGGAGCCGTCGAGGGCGAGAGGATGCACGGGGAGGCCGGTCCGACCCAGGGTGCGTGAGAGGAGGGGCGTCTCCGGCTCGGTGGCCAGGGGCGTCGGGTCGGTCACGGAGTCCTCCGGTCGGGGCGGTGCGGCGCGGTCCCGCCACCGTACCCCATGCCCCCGCCGACGACGGACGCCCGCCCCACCGGAGTGGGACGGGCGTCACGGTCGTGCAGGAGGGATCAGCTCTCGGCGGGAGCCTCTGCCTCGGCCTCCTCGGCCACGACGGGCGCGAGGGACAGCTTGCCGCGGTCGTCGATCTTGGTGATCTGGACGAGCAGCTTCTGACCGACTCCGAGGACGTCCTCGACGTTCTCGACGCGCTTGCCGCCGGCGAGCTTGCGGACCTCGCTGATGTGCAGCAGTCCGTCCTTGCCGGGGAGGAGCGAGACGAACGCGCCGAACGTCGCGAGCTTGACGACGGTTCCGAGGAACTGCTCGCCGACCTCGGGGTTGGTCGGGTTCGCGATGGCGTTGACCTGCGCACGCGCGGCCTCGGCCGACGGGCCGTCGACGGCTCCGATGTAGACGGTGCCGTCCTCCTCGATGGAGATGTCGGCGCCGGTCTCGTCCTGGATCGCGTTGATCGTCTTGCCCTTGGGGCCGATCAGCTCGCCGATCTTGTCGACGGGGATCTGCACCGAGATCACGCGGGGCGCGGTCGGGGCCATCTCGTCGGGCTGGTCGATGGCCGCCGTGAGCACCGCGAGGATCGTGGTGCGGGCGTCCTTGGCCTGCTTGAGCGCGGCGTCGAGCACCGACGACGGGATGCCGTCGAGCTTCGTGTCGAGCTGGATGGCCGTGACGAACTCGGCGGTTCCGGCGACCTTGAAGTCCATGTCGCCGAGCGCGTCCTCGGCGCCCAGGATGTCGGTCAGCGCCGCGTAGCGGGTCTGGCCGTCGACGACGTCGGACACGAGGCCCATCGCGATGCCCGCGACCGGGGCGCGCAGCGGCACTCCGGCGTTGAGGAGCGACAGGGTCGACGCGCAGACCGAGCCCATCGAGGTCGAGCCGTTGGAGCTCAGCGCCTCGGAGACCTGGCGGATCGCGTAGGGGAACTCCTCGCGGCTCGGCAGCACCGGCACGAGGGCGCGCTCGGCGAGGAAGCCGTGCCCGATCTCGCGACGCTTCGGCGATCCGACGCGGCCGGTCTCACCGGTCGAGTAGGGCGGGAAGTTGTAGTGGTGCAGGTACCGCTTCTTGGTGACGGGCGACAGCGAGTCGATCTGCTGCTCCATCTTGAGCATGTTCAGCGTGGTGACGCCCAGGATCTGGGTCTCGCCGCGCTGGAAGATGGCCGAGCCGTGGACGCGCGGGATGACCTGCACCTCGGCGTCGAGCGGGCGGATGTCGGCCAGGCCGCGTCCGTCGATGCGCACGCCGTCGCGGAGGATGCGGCCGCGGACGACCACCTTCGTGACGGACTTGTACGCCGCTCCGACCTGGTTGTAGGCCTCGGCCGAGAGCTGGCCCGAGGCGATGCGCTCGGCGATCTGCTCCTTGACGCGCGCCTTGAGGGCGTCGTCGGCGTCCTGCCGCTCGACCTTGTCGGCGATCTGGTACACGCGGACGAGCTCGTCGTAGCTGAGCTCGGCGACGTTGTCGTAGGTCTCCTGCGCGTAGGGCAGGAACACCGGGTAGTCCTTGACCGGCTTCGCGGTCTCGGCGGCGAGCTTCGCCTGCGCCTCGACGAGTGCGCGGAGGAAGGGCTTGGCGGCCTCGAGGCCCTCGGCGACGACGTCCTCGCTGGGCTTGGTCGCACCCGCCTTGATGAGGTTCCAGGAGGACTCCGTGGCCTCGGCCTCGACCATCATGATGGCGACGTCCGAGGAGCCGTCCTCGTTGGTGACGACGCGGCCCGCGACGGTGAGGTCGAAGACGGCGTTCTCCAGCTGGGAGGCCTTGGGGAAGGCGACCCACTGGTCGTTGCCGGAGCCGTCGGACATGAGCGCCAGGCGGACGCCGGCGACCGGGCCGGAGAACGGCAGGCCGGAGATCTGCGTGGACGCGCTCGCGGCGTTGATCGCGAGGGCGTCGTAGAACTCGTCCGGCGCGATGCTGAGGACCGTGATGACGATCTGGACCTCGTTGCGCAGGCCCTCGACGAACGAGGGGCGCAGCGGCCGGTCGATCAGACGGCAGACCAGGATCGCCTCGGTGGAGGGGCGGCCCTCGCGGCGGAAGAACGAGCCGGGGATCTTGCCGGCGGCGTAGGAGCGCTCCTCGACGTCGACGGTCAGCGGGAAGAAGTCGAAGTTGTCCTTCGGGTTCTTCGAGGCCGACGTGGCCGAGAGGAGCATGGTGTCCTCGTCGAGGTAGGCGGCGACGGCGCCCTGAGCCTGCTGCGCGAGGCGGCCGGTCTCGAAGCGGACGGTGCGGGTGCCGTACGAGCCGTTGTCGAGAACGGCTTCGGCGAATGTGATTTCAGGACCTTCCAAGAGGTCTGTCTCCTTAACGTCTGCAGCGGCGCCCCTTCTGGGCGCCGGCGTTCGTCGGAGCAGCGGTCCGGTCAGGAATCGAGACGATCCCACGGCAGGGCTTCGCGCCGTGCCGTCGTGTGGAGGGCGTTCGTGCTGGCCACCAGTAGAAGAGCTCCGGGCTGTCGCGACCTGTGCCGCGAGCGGGACGTGCCGCCTGCGACTCGTGCCGCGGCGGCCCGTGCTCTGTCGCACGCTGCCGCCGTCCGGGACTCCACCACCGAGGACCAGCTTCCTGCCGGCCTGCTCCGTGGCTCGAATCCTGGGTCGACCGGCGGTCGCTTTCGGATTCGGAACCGGTTCATGCTATCAGCCGCGGTGCGGTTCCTCCATGGACCGCGCCGACCCGGCCGGCCCTCCGCCCGTCAGCCCCGCGTCTCGTGCATCAGCAGCTCGACGCGCAGCCCGCCCCTCACCGTCACGATGCGGGCCGGCACGCGGGGCGACCTCCCCGCCCCCGAGAGCCGGGCGAGGGCGGCCTCGACCACGTTCTCGAGACCGCGCGGCACCTGGCCGACGAGCCCCGAGGGGCGCTGGGCCGCGAACAGGCGGACCGGCATCGGAGCGTCCACGCGCTCCTCCTCCGCGGTGCGGCGCGGGATCACGGCCGTGACCTCGTCTTCGCCGAGGGCGAGCACCCGCGCGATCTCGTCCTGGTGCGGCCGGGAGTCGGCGAGGCGGAGGAGGGTGTCGCCGCGCCGCGACTTCGGGCGCAGCTCGTAGTCGTAGTCGTCGAGCTTGCCCGAGCCGCGGTCGTCGGAGGGGAGGGGGTTCGCGTCGCCGCGTCCGAACGGGAAGAGCTTCATGCCCCCATTGTCCAGCGCGCGGCCCCTCCCCCGCTCGCGTCAGGCGGTGCGCCGCATCCGGGCGATCGCCGCGAGCACCAGGACGAGCACGACGGCGACGAAGCCGAGCAGGACCGGGACGGCCGGCAGGAGCGCGAGCGCGGCACCGATCGCCAGGACCGGCACCGCGAGGCCGAGGTAGGCGGCGAGGAACACGGCCGCGAGCACCTCGCCTCGGGTCTCGTCGGTGGCGAGCGAGCCGGCGACTCCGAGCGCCAGGCGGAAGAGCAGGCCCACGCCCGCTCCCGCGAGCACCCCGCCGACAATGAAGGCGGACACCGAGACGATCACGGCGCCGGTCGCGACCAGCAGCAGCCCGGCCGTCAGCGCCACGGCCGCGAGGCGGAGCGCCGTCCGCGAGGACAGCCGGATCGAGACCAGCTGCGCGACGGCTCCGGCGGCGAAGACCCCGAAGGAGACCGCGCCCGCCTCGAGGTGGGAGGTCTCGCCGAAGCGCCCGGCGAGGAAGGTCGGCGCCAGCGAGGTGAAGAGGCCGAACACGGCGAACCCGGCGAACGCGCCGACCGCGGCCGAGAGGAAGACGCCGCGGGAGGCGGCCGGCACGGCCAGGCGCTGCGGACGGTAGGCCGGGAGGACCTCGCGCCGCTCGACCGTCTCGGGGACGAGCGCGACGCCGATCCCGAGGACGACCAGGAGGACGAGGAACACGGCGTACGGGACGACCAGGGGCTCGCGCACCGTCACGGCGAACACCCCGCCGACGAGCGGGCCGAGCGCCAGCCCGCCCATGTTCACGAGGGCGGAGACGGCGCGGGAGGTGCCGGGGCCCTCCTCCGGGCGGGCGACGGCGCGCAGCTCCGAGAGATGGGCGGTGGCCGTCGCGGTGAGCGCGCCGACGCCGAGCCCGGTCAGCAGGCGGGCGAGGATCAGCCCGGGCACGTCCGGCCAGAGCAGGAACGCGGCGGCCGCCAGGACCTCGACGAGGATCGACGCGAGCAGGATCCGGCGGCGGCCGAGCCAGTCGCTGACGTGCCCGGCGAGGAAGAGGCTCGCCACGACTCCGACCGCGTACGCGGCGAAGACCACGGTGACGACGAAGGCCGGGAACCCGTCGCGCTGCTGGTAGATCGCGTAGAGCGGTGTCGGCACGGTCGAGAACGCCATCACCGTGAGGAAGGCGACGGCGATCACCCAGAAGCCGTGGCGGTGCGGGAGCTCGCGGCGGTGGACGGACGGGAGGGAGCGCTCGGTGGTGGTCACGGTGTCCACAGTGCTCCGCCCCATCATCCGTGTCCAACGGAGGATCTCGGATGGATTGATCGTCTCTGCTGGATAATGGGCGGATGGACGACCGCCAGCTCGCCGCCTTCGTCGCCGTCGCCGAGGAGCTCAGCTTCACCCGGGCAGCCGCGCGCCTGTTCGTCGTGCAGTCGACCCTCTCGGCGAGCATCCGCTCGCTCGAGCAGGAGCTCGGCTCGCCGCTGTTCGCCCGCTCGACCCGGCGGGTGGCGCTCACCGCGGTCGGCGAGGCGCTCCTGCCCTCGGCCCGATCGGCGATCGACAGCCTCGACCGGATGCGCTCGCTCGCGGCCGACGACGCGGCGGGGCTCCGCGGGCGGGTGCGGGTGGGCACCTTCTCCGCCCTCGACCTCGTCGACCTGCCCGGCGCGCTCGGCGTCTTCCGCACTCGGCACCCGCTGGTGGACCTGCTCCTGCGCACCTCGACCACCGGCTCCACCGGTCTCGCCGAGGACCTGCGCCGCGGCCTGCTCGACGCCGCTCTGCTGGCACTGCCCGCGGCGCAGCTGCGGGGCCTGGCGTTGACGCGGCTGGTGCGCAGCGACTACGTCCTGCTGGTGGAGAGCGCGCATCCGCTCGCCGCGGCGGGACCGCCCTCCCCGCAGGACCTCGACGGGCTCACCTTCGTGGACACGCCCGCCGGCTTCGGCAACAGGGTCGCCGTCGACCTCGCCTTCCGCGAAGCCGGGGCGTCGCGCCGGGTGGCCACCGAGGTCGCCGATCTGCCGGGGATCCCCCGCTTCGTGCAGGCGGGGCTGGGGCCGGCGATCGTGCCGCGCGCGGGCGTCGAGCCGCTGGAGGGCGTCACGGCCCTCGCGCTCGACTGGCCGGGGCTGGTCTGGGAGCTCTCGGTCTGCACGGCGCCGCGCCCCTCCGCCGCGGTGCAGGCGCTCACGGCCGTGCTGGCGGAGCGGTCGGCCTAGGCCTCAGCCCTCGCGCAGGGGGCCGCGGACGATCGAGTCGCCGGAGTGCTCCGGGTCGTCGTCGAACGGCTCCTGGGAGACGTCCACGAGCGGGTACTCGGCGAGGTCGACGTCGTCGGGCACGGCGAAGACGCCGTCGGTCCCGTCGAGCACGCCGAGGCCGACCAGCCCGGAGGCGTCGGCGGCGAGGAGCCAGACCTCCCGGTACGAGTCGTCCGCGCTCTGCGCATCGAGGTGCACGTGCAGGCGGCGGGTGCCGTCGGCGTCCTCCAGCTCGGCGGTTCCGCTCGCTCCCTGCCAGTCGGGGAGAGCGGCGAGATCAGCGCGCGCCACGACGGCGGCGGTGTCGTCGCTCCGCGAGGCCTGCCACCAGGCTCCGCCCGCGACCCCGATGACGAGCGCGCCGAGAGCGGCCAGCACGGCGCTCAGAGCGCGGGGCCGGCGGCGGCGGGCGGGACGGTGCCGTCCCGGGGGAAGGGCGAGCGGAGGCGGCACGGCAGCGGCCGACGACGGCAGGGCGCCGGGCCCGAGGTCGCCGAGGGCGAGCTCCTCGCGGATGCGGTCCCAGACGATCGCGGGCGGCGCCTCCAGCTCGACAGCACGGCTCGCACGGCCCAGGCCCGCGGCGTGGCCGAGCTCGACCAGCTGCCGGGCGCAGTCGGGGCAGTCGCGCAGGTGGGCCTGCTCGGCGTCGCTCGAGTGCTCGCCGAGGGCGAGCAGGGCGAGCTCGTCGGGATCGAGGTGGGTCATGTGCTGCTCACCTCCAGGCGGGAGCGGAGCCGGTCGAGGCTGCGGCGGATGTGGCTCTTGACGGTACCGAGCGGCAGGCCGGTGCGCTCGGCGATCTCGGTGTGGGTGAGGTCCTCGTAGAAGGCGAGGCCGATCACCCGCCGGGGGACGGGATCCAGGCGGGCCAGCTCGTCGGCGATCAGGATCCGCGCCTCGAGGTCGACGGGGGCCTCCCCCTCCTCGACCGGCGTGACGGCGACGAGGGCCTCGGTGAGCCTCCGCTCGCGCGCCCGCGCCTCGTGCGCGTCCGCGATCCTCCTCCGGGAGATCCCGACCAGCCAGGCTCCGAGAGCCGCCCGTCCGGGGTCGAAGCCCGAGCGCGAGGTCCAGGCCGAGACGAAGACGCGCTGCACCACGTCCTCCGCGTCGCCGCGGTCGCCCAGCGAGCGCAGCGCCAGCGTGAAGACCAGCGGCGACCAGCGCGAGTACGCCTCGGCGAGCGCCGCCTCCTCCCCTGCGGCGAAGCGGCGGCCGAGCCGGGCCACGAGAGCGCTGTCGGCCTCGGCGCCGTCGGCGGGCTCGATGGTCTCGATCAGGGGGTCCCTCCAGGGCTGCGGGGAGCGCTGCTGCCCGGGGGCGTGCGGCGCTGCGAGGCTCATCGTACGTCGCTGAGGCTCGGGCGGGCGGGTCAGCCGGCCGGGACGGCCGTGACCACCACGTTGCTGAGGTAGTGGCGGGTGTCGTAGTCGAAGTCGCCGCCGCAGGTGATCAGGACCAGCCGCGGCGGTCCGTCGGCGGCGAACACGGCCGAGAGGTCGACCGTGGTCTTCTCCGTGGTCTCCACCGTCGAGACGGTGTACGCGCGCTCCGCGCCGTCCGCGCCGGTGAGGGTCACGGTCTGGCCCGGGACCGCCTTCTTCAGCTCGACGAACGGCCCGAGGCCGTAGGCGAGGGAGTCGACGTGCGCGGCGATCACGACCGTGCCCTCCGGCTCGTCGAGGCCGGCGCCGAAGCGGTACCAGCCGGCGACCTGCGTGTCGGGCACGAGCTCCATCGTGCCGTCGTCCGCGACTCCGACCGGCTCGACGGCCATGTCGACGGGGAGCCCGTCGACGACGAGCCGCTCGGGAGCGAGCGCGGTGGGGGCGGGGGTCGCGCCGAGCCGAGCATCCGCCACCGGGACGGACGGCACCGCTTCCGGCAGGGTCGCCGCGGGCGAGGAGGGGACCGTGGCCGGCACCGGCTGCTGGGGCGCCGAGGAGACGGCGGCGGGAGCGGGCTCCACCCGGGACTCCTGCGCCGCGCATCCGGCGAGACCGGCACCGGCCACGATCAGCCCGACCACGGCGAGGACGCGCAGAGGGAAGGGGCTCCGGCTCATGGCGTCCTCCTGGGTCGTGGTCGGGGGTGCCGGGACGGCCGCGCTCCAGCACGGCCGACCCGGCGGTCGGATCCTCGGGTCAGCGACGCGAGGCGGCGGTGCGGCGGCCGATCAGCACAGCGCCGGCAGCGGCGAGGGCGGCGAGCAGTGCTCCGCCCCACCAGCCCGCGGCGGCGTCGGGGCGGTTGTCCGCCGCGAGGCCGGCCTCACCGGCGGGGACGCCCGACGGCGAGGAGTGCAGTCCATCGATGGTCTGCGTCGCGAGAGCGAGGTTGCCCTTCTCCAGGCTGCCCCAGGCGTAGACGATCGTGTTCACGCCCTCCTGGACCTGCACGTCGGCCGGGCCGATGACCGGCGCGGTGGTCCCGGTCGCGGCGACCACGGTCGAGATCGTGGCCGGGGCGAGGTTCAGCACGCCCTCGTTCGGGTTCGTCACGTTCGTCAGGACGGGCGACCCTCCGGCGAGGATGTCCACGGCCGGAGCGGCGGCGATGTGGCGGACCGTGAGCCGGCCCTCGCCCGCGGCGGTCTTCGAGATGTCATTGGTGAAGAGGGTCGCGGTGGGGGTGTTGTCCGGCTTGAGGTGCGCCGCGACGGTGTAGCTCTTCCCCGCCTCGAGGCTGATGTCGATCGGGCCGATCACGGGGGCGCTGGCGTCCGCGGCGGTGGAGGCCGTGATGGCGACCTTGTAGGTGCCGGTGGGGAGGTCGAGCGGGCCGGCGAGCGAGCCGGGGGTGAAGTCGTCGAGCGTCAGCTTGCCGTCGACGTAGACGTCGACCGGGGTGTCGGGGACGGCGTGCAGGACCGAGAGGTCGGCCGAGTCGGCGTCGGCGGCGGCGGCGGGCGTGGCGGCGATGCCGACGACGGCCAGGGTTCCGATGCAGGCACCGGCGAGCAGGCTGCGGGAGAAGCGGGAGGTGGTCACGGTGTTCCTCTTTCACGATGGGACCCGCGAGGGGTCGGGGGGTGGTCGAGAAGGGCCTTCACCACTACTTCCGCCCGAGGCGCCTCCTCGGATGCACCCGGTCTGAGATTCCTCGAAAGAATTCCTGCCGGACGCTTCGAGGGCCCCTCGCGGCGCTGGCCCGAGCGCCCGTGCCGGGCTAGCCTCCGACCAGGAGGTGCGGAGGATGGGCAGGCGCGGCGTGGTCCTCCTCCTCGCCGCCGCGGCGCTCACCACGGCGGCGGTCGCGGGCGTGCAGGGCTCCCTCGCCCCCCGGGCGCCGGTCGCCGACCAGGCCGCCGCCGCCTCCGACGCCCCCGCCCAGTGCGACGACGCCCGGGAGCTGCTGGCCGCCTCGTCCGCCTTCGAGGGCGGAGCGGGCGTGCCGGCCGGCCACCTCGTGGCCTGCCTCGACGAGGACCACCGGCGCCTCACGATCCACAACCGCACCCCCGTCGTCTGGAGTCTCGGCGACTCCTCGGTGCGGGGCGTGACGAGCGGGACGGACGGAGTGACGGGTCTGCTGAGCCTGCACGCGTCGCAGTCCTCCTCCGGGCTGCTCCTCGCACCCGGATCGGCGGCCTCGGTCTCGGCCGGCGACGGGAGGATCCGACCGCGGCCCGACGAGCCCTCGACCCGGCTGCAGCTCGCGCTCACCGCGGTGGTCGCGGCTCAGGATCAGGCGATCGGCCCCTCCGCCGGTCCCGACAGCATCATCCGCGGCGCCGCGCTCACCTGCGCGGTCGTGGTCGCGGAGTCGGACACCGGCTGGCGGGTGACCTCGCCGCGGGCTCTCGCCGCGGCGGCCGAGGACCCGGTGTGCGCGCGCGACTGGGGCCGCGCCCAGCGCAGCGCGGCGGCCTGGCGGATCGCCCTGCCCGGGCTCGTCGACGCCGTGGAGGCTCCCGGCCGCCCCGAGGAGGACACGGCGCTCCAGCGGGCCGCGGCCGACTGGTTCTCGGCCTCGAGCGGCTACTCGTGGGGCGGAGTCGACCGCCCCGCTCCCCTGCCCTGACCGGCGCCGCGCGCCTCGTCCGCCCGGGAACGCGAACGGGCCGCCCTCCGCGAGGAGAACGGCCCATTCGGCAAGAAGTTCGCGGTGTCATCGAGACCGCGCCCTGCTCCGGGAGGAGCTAGCGGCGCAGACCGAGACGCTCGATCAGCGAGCGGTAGCGGTTGATGTCCACATCCGACAGGTAGCCGAGGAGTCGACGACGCTGACCCACGAGCAGCAGCAGACCACGACGCGAGTGGTGGTCGTGCTTGTGCTCCTTGAGGTGCTCGGTGAGGTCCTTGATCCGCTTGGTCAGGACGGCCACCTGCACCTCGGGGGATCCGGTGTCACCGGGGTGGGTCGCGTACTCTTCGATGATCGCCTTCTTGACATCTGCTTCGAGTGCCATATATGGGATCTCCTCTCTCTCGTTGCGCGGTGCCCGGCGCCTGATGCGTGGGCTCTCTTGATCCGCGGCCGTCGAACGGCAACCGGACGACTCTACCAGAGGGAGGGCGGTATCAGGAGCCGGTGGCCCGGTTCCAGAGCACGACGAGCCACGGCGAGACCAGCAGCTGCCAGTAGACGAGCACGAGGACGTTGAGGACCACGCCGATCCAGCCGGCGATCGGCGGGCGCTTCTCGCGACGCCGGGCGCGGAGGGTGGAGACGGCGAGCAGGATCCCGGCGAGCAGGACCGCGTGCACGAGCGCGGTGTAGAGCACGCCGACCAGCAGATCGCTGACGGCCTGGTCGCCCGGGTAGGCGCCGAGCGAGATCAGTGCGTACCAGACGAAGAACGACAGCGGGACGGCGAGGACGGCCAGGAGGACCGAGACGATCCCGGCTCCGTAGCGGCGGAGGAACCCGCGGGCTCCCGAGGCCGTGGCACCGGTCCGAGCGGCTCCGGCGCGGACGCCGCCCGTGGAGCTGCGCCGACCGCCCGTGGCGGCCGCCGCGCGACGCGCGCCCGCCTCGGCGGCGGTGCGGATCGAGCGTCGCGAGGGGGCGGCTCCGGCTGCTCGCGGGGCAGGAGGACCCTGACGCCCGGGCGCGCCGTCGGATGACGTGCTCATGCCTCTCACCCTAGGGGATGACCCCTGAGCCCCCGGATCGGCGCGACGCGGCCCGCCGGGGCGGCGGAGTCAGCAGAATGGAGCGAGTGAGCCAGACCCCCCGCGCCCCCCGGCGCAGCCACGTCCTCGACGTCTCCCCCCTCCGCGAGTCCCCGGCCTTCGCCCGGCTCTGGGCCGGCAACGTGATCTCGGGCATCGGCGGCCAGATGACGATCGTCGCGGTCGGCCTGCACATCTACGAGCTCACCGGATCGACCCTCGCGGTCGCGCTGGTCGGCGTGGTGGCGCTGGTCCCGACCGTGATCGCCGGCCTCTACGGCGGGATGCTCGCCGACGCGTTCGACCGCCGCCTGGTGCTCCTGCTCGCCGCGGTCGTGGCCTGGGGCTCGACCGCGGGGATCGCGGCCCTCGCCTGGCTCGGCGCCGAGACCCCGCTCTCCCTCTACGTGCTCACCGCCGTGAACGCGGTGGCGACGACGGTGATCGTGACCACCCGGATGACGCTGGCTCCGCGGCTGCTCCGCACCGAGCTGGTCCCCGCCGCCGCCGCGCTGGGCGGCATCGCGAGCGGAGTCGAGGTGACCGTGGGGCCCGCCCTCGCCGGCGTGCTGGTCGCCTCCTCCGGCTTCGCGATCACGTACACGATCGACGTCGTGCTGTTCCTCGCCGCGTTCCTCGGCATCGCCGGGCTGCCGGCGCTCGTGCCCGAGGGCGAGCGGCAGCGGCCGGGGCTGGAGTCCCTCCGCTACGGCCTGGGCTTCCTGAAGGGCGCCCCGAACATCCGGATGTCCTTCCTGGTCGACATCGTGGCCATGACCTTCGGACAGCCGCGCGTGGTCTTCCCGGCCGCCGCCGCCGTGCTGCTCGGCGGAGGCGCGGTGACGGTGGGCGCCCTCACGGCCGCGTTCGCGATCGGGGCGCTGATCAGCGGCGTCTTCTCCGGCCGGCTCACCGGGGTCCGCCGACAGGGCCTCGCGATCGGCCGCTCGATCCAGGTGTACGGAGCGTTCGTGGTCGCGTTCGGCGCGGTCCTGCTCGGTGCCGCATTCGTGCAGCACGACGCGTCGGCGCCGAACGCGGTGCTCATCGCGCTGGCGGCGGTCGCCCTGGCCGGCGCGGGCGCCTCCGACAACGTCAGCTCGATCTTCCGGCAGACGATGCTGCAGACCGCGGTCCCCGACAACATGCGGGGTCGGCTCCAGGGCGTGTTCATCGTCGTGGTGACGGGCGGCCCGCGGGTCGGCGACCTCTACACGGGACTGCTCGCCTCGCTCGCGCTGCTCTGGCTGCCGCCGCTCGCGGGCGGGCTCGCGATCATCGCGATCCTCGCCGCGGTGCTGCGACTCCGACCGGGGTTCCGTGGGTACGACGCCCTGCACCCGACGGCCTGAGCGGAGGGGCGTCTCCCTCGAGCCGGACGGGACAGCGCGCCCGCCCGCTCGGCTCAGGCCGGCGGACGGGCGCGCCGGGGATCAGTCGCCGGAGGCCGCGTCGGCGCCGCCGCCGTCGGTCAGCCGGTCGTCCGAGACCAGTCCGCTGTCGTCGTCGCGGCCCTCGACCCGCACCGGGCGGTAGACGTGGAAGCCGTCGTCGTCGGGCTCCAGCTCCCAGACCACCTCGACCTCCTCGCCGTCGATGTCGGCCAGGCGGGTGAAGGAGCGCTGCGGGGAGCCGTCGATCATCTCGAGGCGGATGCTCTCCTGCTCCGCTCCGCTGTCGAGGATGGCGGTGTACGTCGATTCGGTGTCCATGCCTCGACGCTAGACACGCGCGGGGAGGCGTCGCCACCCCTTGCGGCGGCGCGCGGTCCGCGTAGCGTCGGCACCATGACCGACACCGACATCACTCCCGCCGACTCCGACGACCGCGAGCAGATCACCGAGATGGTGAAGAGCGCCGGGATCGGGCTCCTCACCACCGTCAACGCCACCGGGCAGCTCGTCAGCCGTCCGCTCAAGGCCCAGGACATCGACTTCGACGGCGAACTGTGGTTCTTCACGCAGGACCCGTCGCCCAAGGTCGACGACATCCGCGCGAACCCGAGCGTCAACGTCGCGTTCGAGTCGAAGAAGGGCTACCTGTCCGTGGCCGGCTCGGCGACCGTCGTGCACGACCCGGCGAAGGTGGACGAGCTGTGGTCCCCGGCCGTCGCCGGCTGGTTCCCCGACGGCAAGGACGACCCGACCGTCGCGCTGATCCGCGTCGAGGCCGAGACCGTCGAGCTGTGGGCGACCGACGAGCCCCGTCCGGTCGTGCTGTTCAAGGTCCTCAAGGCCGCCGTCACCGGCGGACAGCCCGACATCGGCGAGAACCGCACCGTCTCCTTCGAGTGATCCCTCCTCCGGGGCGCCGCCGGGGCGCGGCGCCTCGCGGGGACAGGCGTCAGGCGCCGCCGAAGCGCTCGGTGCGGACGCGCTCGGGCGCGTGGCCCTGCTCGACCAGGGCGGTGGCGACGGCCTCGACGAACGAGGTCGGGCCGCACACGTAGACGGTCGGCTCGAGCGAGGCCGGCAGAGCCGCCTCGGCGAGCAGCTCCGGAGTGACGCGGCCGGCCGGACGTGCCGCTCCCGCCGGCGCCACCCGGGTGAAGACGTGGTCCACCGCGACTCCGCCCGTCGCGGCCGGCCGCTCGGCGAGCGCCGCCAGCTCCTCGCGGTAGTAGGCGAAGACGGGCGAGCGGACCGAGTAGAGCAGCTGCATCCGCGCCGCGCTCCCGGACCGGGCGTGCTCGCGCGCCATCGCCATCAGCGGCACCACACCGCTCCCGCCCGCGATCAGCTGCACCGGCTCCGCCTGCTCGGGGCGCCAGACGAACCAGCCGCCGATCGGACCGCGGATCTCGAGCCGGTCGCCCGCTTCGAGGCCGTCGACCAGGTACGGGGAGACCTCCCCGTCGTCCAGCCGCTCGACCGCGAGCTCGACCCGCTCCCCGTCGGCCGGGGCGCCGATCGAGTAGGAGCGGCTCGCCTGGTAGCCGTCGGGCGCGGTGAGGCGCACGTCGAGGTGCTGCCCCGCCAGGTGGCCCGGCCACCCGGGCACGCGGAGCACCAGGAGGCGCGACGTGGGCGTGAGCGGCGCGACCGACTCGGCCACCGCCTCCGTCCACATCACCAGTAGCGCTCCTCTTTCCAGGGGTCCCCGTGCATGTGGTAGCCGTTCTGCTCCCAGAAGCCTGGCTCGTCGCCGGGCATCAGGCGGAGCGTCCGCACCCACTTCGCGCTCTTCCAGAAGTAGAGGTGCGGCACCAGGAGCCGGGCGGGGCCGCCGTGCTCGGCCGCGAGGGGCTTCCCCTCGAACTCGGTGACGACCCAGGCCCTCCCGCCGCGGATCTCGGCGAGCGGGAGGTTCGTCGTGTAGCCGCCGAAGCTCTGCGCCATGACGAAGCCGGCGTCCGTCTGCAGGCCCTCCAGCAGCGTGTCGACCGAGACGCCGCGCCAGCTGGTGCCGAGCTTCGACCACCGGGTCACGCAGTGGATGTCGGTGTGCACGTCCTCGTGCGGAAGCGCGTCGAACTCCTCCCGGTTCCAGCGGCGGACGCCCGCGGGGCCGCCGTCGATGGAGAAGGCCCACTCGTGGATGTTCGGGGTGGGCCCGATCGAGAGGACGGGGAAGCCGTTCTCGAGGTGCTGGCCCGGCGGGAGGTCCGGGTCCGCCTCCCTCTTGCCGAAGAAGCCCCGCGTGATGATGCCCATGTCCGCCCTCGTCGTCCTCGGGGCCTGGCCCCGGATCGCTGGAAACCGCTCGTCGCGCTCACGCTACCGCTCGGCGCTACCGCATGCGGGCCCGCCGGGCGAGCCCGGGACCGTGTCGGACGTCGGTGCCAGGATCGGGGCATGAGACGAACCGTCGTGCCGCCGTACCTCCTCGTCCGCATCGCCCGCCTCGACGATCCGGCCTTCGCCCGGGCCGCACGGGCCGCGAGCCGCTCGCTCGAGCAGGACGTGCCGTTCCGGCGCGTCCGGCCCGGAGAGCCCGCGCCCGACCGCGGGGCGCCGACCGCCGCCGCGACGTCCTCGCCGCGCACCCGCGTGCAGTCGCTCCAGCGCACCATCGCGGACGCGCGGACCGAGGAGACCCTGCCCGGCACGGTCGTCCGCCGCGAGGGCGAGGCGGCCACGGGGGACGCGGCCGTCGACGAGGCGTACGACGGCCTCGGCGCGATGTCGGCCTTCCTGCAGGGTGCGTACGGCCGCGACTCGATCGACGACGCCTGGCTGCCGCTCGACGCGACCGTGCACTTCGGCGACGACTACGACAACGCCTTCTGGGACGGCTCGCGGATGGTCTTCGGCGACGGGGACGGCCAGGTGTTCCGCCGCTTCACCGTCTCGCAGAGCGTGATCGGCCACGAGCTCGCCCACGGCATCACCGAGTACACGGCGAACCTCGTCTACCGCGGCCAGTCCGGAGCGCTCAACGAGTCGGTCTCGGACGTGTTCGGAGCCCTGCTGGAGCAGTACGGCGCCGGCCAGAGCGCCGACGAGGCGAGCTGGCTGATCGGCGAGGGGCTCTTCACCGAAGAGGTGCAGGGCACGGCCCTGCGGTCGATGATCGCCCCCGGCACCGCGTACGACGACGACGTCCTCGGCTCCGACCCGCAGCCGGGCTCGATGGCCGACTACGTCGAGACCGACGACGACAACGGCGGAGTGCACATCAACTCGGGGATCCCCAACCGCGCGTTCGCCGTGGCGGCGACGACCCTCGGCGGGAAGGCGTGGGAGCGCGCAGGGCAGGTCTGGTACGACGTGCTGACCGGGGGCGTCCTCACCGCGACGGCCGACTTCGAGGCGTTCGCCGCGCTCACCGTGCAGGCCGCCGCCGAGCGCTATGGATCCGGCTCCGAGGTCGAGGCCGCCGTGCGCACCGGCTGGACGACGGTCGGCGTGACCCTGTCCGCCTGAGCCGGTCCGATCGAGGGCGGAGGCGGGTAGCATCGCGCGCATGGACGTCATCGTGTCGCGCAGCGGCGGATTCGCCGGCCTCCGCCGGGTGTGGCGGGTCGACGTCGAGCAGCAGCCCGACGAGGACGCGTGGCGCGACCTGCTCGGCTCGCTCCCCTGGGACGCCGCCGACGGCGAGTCCCCCGGCCGGGCCGACCGCTTCGTCTACGAGATCCGCGTGCAGACGCACCACGTCCGCCTCGGCGAGACCGAGCTCGACGGAGCCTGGCGCGAGCTGGTCGACCGCGTGAAGAAGGCGCAGCCCCGCTAGGAGCTGCGCCTTCGTCGTGTGCTCGGAGCTACTTGGTGCCGAGCAGGTCGATCACGAAGATCAGGGTCTTGCCGGAGAGCGGGTGCCCTCCGCCGGCCGGGCCGTACGCCAGCGCGGGCGGGCAGATCAGCTTGCGGCGGCCGCCGACCTTCATCCCCGGGATGCCCTGCTGCCAGGCGCGGATGAGGTTGTTGAGGGGGAAGTTGATCGACTGGTCGCGGCTCCAGGAGGAGTCGAACTCCTCGCCGGTGTCGTACTCGACGCCGAGGTAGTGAACCTCGACGGTCGAGCCGGGCTGCGCCTCGGCGCCGTCGCCGACGACGATGTCCTCGACGACGAGGGTGTCGGGGGCCGGGCCCTCAGGGGCGTCGACCTCTGGCTTGGTCAGGTTCTCGCTGCTCATGCCTCGATCCTACGGCGCTCGGGAGCGGAGTCTGGGAGCGGGCTGCGAGCACTCACTCCACGAGCGTGAGGCGCTGCGTCGGCCGGGTCATCGCGACGTAGAGCGATGCGGCGCCGCGCTCGCCGGTCTGCGCGATGAGGCGAGGGCGGGCGATGATCACGGAGTCGAACTCGAGCCCCTTGGCGTCGTTCGTCGACAGCACGGCGATCGCGCGGTCGAGCCCGGTCGCTCCACGGCCCACCTCCCGGCCGAACCGCTCCTCGAGGCGCTCGGCGATCGCGGCGAGGTCGTCGTCGGGCGCGATGACCGCGAGCGTCCCCTCCGCCTCGATCGCCCGGTCCTCGACGACGGCCGCCAGCACGCGCTCCGAGAGGCTCGCGTCGCCGCGATCGCGGATCGTCCGCACCGGCCACTCGGTGGAGCGCACGGCCTCCCCCGGCGTGATCTCCAGCCCGTTCTCGCGCGCCGTCCGCTCGGCGAAGGCGACGATCTGCGCGGGCGTGCGGTAGTTGACCGTCAGCTCCTCCAGGCGCCACGGCGCCGCCTCCACTCCCCGGCCCTGGCGGCCGAAGGTGTCGCGGAGCGCGGCGTCCCAGCTCGAGGCGGCGGAGGCGCCGGACGCCTGCGCGACGTCGCCCACGATCGTGAACGAGCGCATCGGGCAGCGGCGCAGCAGCACCCGCCACTGCATCGGCGAGAGCTCCTGCGCCTCGTCGACCACGACGTGCCCGTAGGTCCAGGTGCGGTCGGCCGCGGCCCGCTCGGCGGTGGTCCCGAGCACCGAGCGCTCGGCGAAGCCGGCCGCGAGGTCCTTGGCGTTGACGAGGCCGTCGACGCCCATGTTGCGGATGGCGGCCTCCGCGTTCTCGACGTCGCGCTTGCGCTGCTCCTTCTCGGCCTTCTTCGAGGCGTCGGCGTGGTCGTCGTAGGCGCCGAGCAGCTCCGCGGCCTCGTCGAGCAGCGGTACGTCGGAGACCGTGAACGGAGCGTCGCGGTCTCGGCGGAGGAGGGAGCGCTGCGCGGCGGTCCAGCGCGGCGTGAGGGTCGCGAACCAGTTCGGACGGGCGTAGAGGTCCTGCAGCAGCTTCTCGGGGGTCAGCGGGATCCACGCGGTGTTGAGAGCGACGCGGACGTCGTGGGCGGTCCGCACGTCCTCGCGCAGCACCGCCTCGTCGGCCTCGTCGACCGTGCTGCCGTGGCTCCGCAGCTGATCGGCGAGCTGGCGGGTGAGCTGCGAGAGCAGCGTCTTGACGAAGGAGACGCGCGCCTCGTTGTGCGGCTTGCGGGTGTCGCGCGCGCGGGTGATCGCGCGCTCCACGTCCTGCGGCTCCAGACGGAGCTTCTCGCCGTTGACGTCGAGCACCTGGGTCTCGGCCGGGACGGTCTGGCGGGAGCGGACCGCGCGCTTGAGCAGCTCCGCCATCCGCGCCGAGCCCTTCACGCGGGCGACCGCGGGCACGTCCTCCTCGACGAGGTCGAGGCCCGGGTAGAGCTGGCCGAGCGTCGAGAGGACGACACCCGTCTCGCCGAGCGAGGGCAGCACCGCCTCGATGTAGCGGAGGAAGGAGCGGGAGGGGCCGACCACGAGCACGCCGGAGGAGGCGATGCGGTCGCGGTAGGAGTAGAGGAGGTAGGCGGCCCGGTGCAGGGCGACCGCGGTCTTGCCGGTGCCCGGCCCGCCCTGCACGACGAGCACGCCGCGCAGCTCGGACCGGATGATGCGGTCCTGCTCGCTCTGGATGGTCGCGACGATGTCGTGCATCCGGCCGGTGCGCTGCGCACCGAGGGCCGCCATGAGCGCGCCCTCGCCCTGCAGCACGGTGCCCTCGCGCAGCAGCTCCTCGTCGAAGACCTCGTCCTCGAAGCGGAGGACCTCGCGGCCCCGAGTGGTGAGGTGGCGCCGGGCGCGCGTCCCCATCGGCCGGGCGGCGGTGGCCTGGTAGAACGCGGCCGACTGCGGGGCGCGCCAGTCGAGCAGCAGCGTGTCCTGCTCCTCGTCGCGCAGGCCGATCCGGCCGATGTAGCGGTGCTCGGCGTCGGCGTCCGCGAGCGTCAGCCGGCCGAAGGCGAGCCGGTCGTCGGCGCCGGTGAGCGAGCGGATGCGGTCCTCGTAGAGCCGCGCGTAGGCGTCGCGCTCGGAGCGGCTTTGGTGGTTGCCGCCGACGCTCTCGATGCGGACCGTGTCCAGAGCCTCGCGGGCCTGGGCGATCAGCTCGTCGAGGCGGGCGTAGAGCGCCGCCACGTAGTCGCGCTCCCGAGAGAGCTCGGTGGCCTGCACAGTGCTGCCGTCCGTCATCGTCCGCCTTCCGAGGGTCCGCCGCCGCGGGCCGGGAGGCGCGGGATGCGCTCCGGGGGCCGCGGGAAAACAGGCGGTCCAGTCTACCGAGCGATCCGAAGCGGGCCGTGCCGACAGCGGGATCCGGATGCCTCTTGCGCTCGGCGCCGCGGAGGAGCATCCTCTCTCTCACGAAGAGCTCGACGCCCCGTCCGAGCAGCCGGCCCTGCCGCTGCCGCAGGGCGTCGAGCTCTTTCTCGCGGGTGTCCGTCCTCCGTCCGGTCATCGACCGGGAAGAGAACCGGACGGCCCCGCGTTGCACGCCCCATGGCCACTCCGAGCAGCAGCGTCACCGCCCCCTCCCGCGCCTCGATCGACCTCACGGAGTCGGCACGCGCCGGCTGGGAGTCGTGGCTCGCCCGACGCGTCGAGCGCGTCACCGGACCCCGGGGCGATCTCGCCCTCGTCGAGACGCGCTGGCTCGAGCCCGGCGAGAGCGTCGACGACGAGCAGGCGCTGGCCGGCTACGGCCCCTCGGCGACCCTGACGCGGATGCGCCGCGAGAACCTCGACACCGGCGAGCCCGAGTACGGCTACCGCGTCTGGGACGCGGCCTCCGACGGCATCCGGTCCTTCGACGCCATCGAGACCTTCCCGTTCGACGCCGCCTGGGTGCTCGAGGCGTGGTTCGAGCCGGTCGCCGAGGACCGCACGGTCCCGTTCGAGCACCTGCGCGACAACGGCGCCACCCGCGAGCTCGTCGTGCCCGGCGACATCACCTTCTCGCTCGTGGACGACGGGCGCGCCCGCGAGTACACGGTCGCGGCGTTCGACGACGGCGGCACGCTCCTCGTCCCGTTCGGCGATCCGACCAACCGCAGCGACGACCCGGAGCTCGCGAGCTACCCCGTCGGCCGCTTCCTCGTCGTGCAGCGGATCGGCGGCGCGGCCGACGCGGGCACCCCCGCTCCGGTGCTCCTGGACTTCAACCGGGCGTACATCCCGCCGTGCGGCTTCTCGCCCCACTACAACTGCCCGCTGCCGCCCGCGCAGAACCGGCTCGGCGTGCCCGTGACGGCCGGCGAGCGCCGCGTGCGCAGCGCCTCCGCCTAGCGCGCCGGGGCTGAGCGGGGGCGGCCCCGGCTCAGCGGGTGAGCACCGCCCGGCGGGCGACGAGCTCGTCGAGCAGGACCTGCTCGTCGACCGCTCCGGTGCGTCCGCCGCGGCCGAGCAGGAGGTGCTGCCGGTGGTGCGCGAGCCGCGTCGCCGAGCGGAGGAAGTCCCGCATCGCCCGCGGCCGGTCCCCTCCCGCGCTCCGGGCCCAGCGAGCGGCGGTGCGGCGCCCCTCCGCGGTGCCGATCATCCGAACCTCGGCCGGCGAGAGCCAGCCGGCGACGGCGTAGTCGTCGAGCCGCTGGAGCGTCACGCGCCGCTCCTGCCGGCGCAGCAGCACCACCACGACCACGGCGACCGCGAACAGCGGCACCTGGACCACGCCGTAGAAGCCGAACCAGTCGGACACCAGGAACGACGAGCCGTTCCAGAGCGCGTGCAGGAACGCGGCGAGCGCCAGCCCGAGCAGGGCGATGGGCAGCCGCGCGACGGCGGGCCGGTTCGAGGCGAAGCCGAGGGCCGCGCCCGTGCAGGCGGTGAAGAGCACGTGCGCGAAGGGCGAGAGCACCCCGCGGAGGAAGAAGGTCACGGCGAGCGAGCCGAGACCGCCCTCCACCAGCGCGCTGCCGAAGTAGAGGATGTTCTCGACGAAGGCGAACCCGGAGGCGACGACGGCCGCGTAGACGATGCCGTCGACGGGCCCGTCGAAGGTCCGGCGCCAGATCAGCAGGACGAGGAGGACGCCGATCCCCTTGGCCGTCTCCTCGACCAGCGGCGCCTGGATCACGGCGCCGACGAAGTCGGATCCGCTCGGCTGCTGCCCGGACGCGTAGACGGCGATCTGCACGCCGAGGTCGACCAGGAGCGCGATCGCGACGGACCCGGCCGCGCCCCAGAGGAACGCGAACCACAGGCCCAGCGCTGGCTCCGGCTCCCACCGGTCGACCCAGCGGACGCCCAGCAGGACCACGGTCAGCGGGACGAGGGCGATGACCGCGCAGATCCCCGCGGCGCTGACGCCGAGTCCGAGAACCACGTAGGCGAGCACGAGCAGCAGCAGGATCCCGAGGAGCGCCACGCCGATCGAGCCGAGCACGGTCGGCACGACGGAGGGGCGGGCGGTGGCGGGCGGTGCGGGCGGCGGATAGGCGCTCATGGGGCCGACAGTAGGGCACGGGCGGGGTGCGCTGTCGGCGGTTGACACGCGCCGGGCGCGTGGAGGAGGGCCGGGGTGCGGACGCCCGTGTCCGATTCCCGCTCCTGCTCGACGTCGCCGCGTGCGAGGCTCGAGGCGTGCCCGACTCCGATCCGCTCTTCGAGGAGCGCTACCGCGCCGTCGCCTCCCGCGACTCCCGGTTCGACGGGCGGTTCCTGACCGGAGTGCACTCCACCGGCATCTACTGCCGTCCGAGCTGCCCCGCCATCACGCCGCGGCGCGCGAACGTGCGCTTCTACCCGACGGCCGCCGCCGCGCACGAGGCGGGGCTCCGCGCCTGCAAGCGCTGCCTGCCGGACGCCGTCCCCGGCTCCCCCGAGTGGAACCTGCGCGACGACACGGCGGCGCGCGCCATGCGTTTGATCGCCGACGGAGTGGTCGACCGCGAGGGGGTCGAGGGGCTGGCCGCACGGCTCGGCTACGGCGCGCGCCACCTCGGCCGCATCCTGCGCGAGGAGCTGGGCGCGCCTCCGCTGGCGCTCGCTCGCGCCCAGCGCGCCCAGACCGCCCGGCTCCTGCTCACGAGCACCGACCTGCCCGTGTCCGACGTCGCCTTCGCCGCCGGCTTCACGAGCATCCGGCAGTTCAACGCGACCCTGGCGGAGGTGTACGAGCGGACCCCGACGGCCCTGCGCGCCTCGGCCCGCGGCACGCGCTCCGAGGCGAGCGTCCACGACGGCGCGACCACGCTGGAGCTCCGGCTGGCAGTGCGGGCTCCGTTCGATCCCGGGGTGCTCGACGTGCTCGGCGGCACCGCGCTCCCGGGCATCGAGGAGGCGTCCCCCGGCGGCTACGCGCGCTCGCTCGTCCTGCCCGGGGGCGCGGCGCTGATCCGGCTGGCGGCGGACGGGGAGAGCGTCCGCTGCAGCGCGACGCTCGTCTCCGTCGCCGACGTCGGGCCGCTGGTCGCCCGGGTGAGGCGGCTGCTCGACCTGGACGCGGACGCCCGCGCCGTGGACGAGGCCCTCGCGGCCGATCCCGCACTTGCTCCGAGCGTCGCCGCCCGCCCCGGTGTCCGCGTGCCCGGCTCCGTCGACCCGGCCGAGACGCTGGTGCGCGCGCTGCTCGGCCGGCGGGAGGCCGCACGGCTGGTCACAGCGCTCGGCGCGACGCTCCCGGAGTCCGTGGCGAGCGGATCGATCGCACGCGCCTTCCCCTCCCCCGCGGTGATCGCCGAGCACGCCGCCGACGTGCTCCGCGGATCCGCCGACGTGCTGGTGCGGACCTGCACGCTGCTCGCCGAGGGAGCCCTGCGGCTCGACGCCGACCGGGAGGAGCTCGCCGAGCAGCTGCTGGCGGTCCCCGGGATCGACGCGGCCACGGCGGCCGAGGTGGCACAGCGGGCGACCGGAGATCCCGACGTCCTGCTCACCGGGGATCCCGTGCTCCGGCGGGGCGCGGCGGCGCTCGGCCTGCCCTCCGGCGAGCGCGCGCTGACCGAGACCGGACGCCGCTGGGCGCCCTGGCGCAGCTACGCCGGGGCGCGCCTCGCGGCCGCGGTCACGCCTCCGGCGCGGGGTCGATGATCGGGAGCGCCGCGGTCATCGCCTCGATGCCCGAGAGCCGCGCCGGCGAGATCAGCCGCATGACCTCCTCGCGGGACATCAGCCCGGCCTCGACCACCAGGTCGGCGATGTTGCGGCCGGTCGCGAGGGCGGCCTTCGCGAGGGCGGCGGACGCGGTGTAGCCGATGCTCGGCGTGAGCGCCGTCACGACCCCGACCGAGGAGGCGACCATGGCCTCGAGCCGGTCGACGTTCGCGGTGATGCCGTCGATGCAGTTCTCGCGGAGCGTCCTGCAGGCCTGCGTCATCCAGGTGATGCTCTGCAGCAGCGAGTGCGCGATCACCGGCTCGAAGGCGTTGAGCTGGAGCTGACCCGCCTCGGCCGCCATCGTGACCGTGACATCGGCCCCGGCCACCGAGTAGGCGACCTGGTTGACCACCTCGGGGATGACCGGGTTCACCTTGCCGGGCATGATGCTCGATCCCGCCTGGCGCGGAGGCAGGTTGATCTCGCCGAAGCCGGCCTGGGGGCCCGAGGAGAGGAGTCTCAGGTCGTTGCAGATCTTGGACAGCTTGATCGCGGAGCGCTTGAGCGCGCTCGAGAACGACATGAAGACGCCGGTGTCGCTCGTCGCCTCGACGAGGTCCTGCGCCATCTCGAGGTCGAGATCGGTGATCTCGTTGAGGTGGCGGACAGCAGCCGCGCCGTAGCGCGGATCGGCGGTGATGCCTGTGCCGATCGCGGTGGCTCCGATGTTGACCTCGGCGAGCAGCCAGATGGTCTCGGAGAGACGGGCGTGGTCCTCGCCGAGGGTCGTCGCGAAGCCGTGGAACTCCTGGCCGAGCGTCATCGGCACCGCGTCCTGCAGCTGCGTGCGGCCGACCTTCAGGACGCTGCCGAACTCGACCGCCTTGCGGGAGAACGACTCGCGCAGCAGCGCCAGCTCGTCGAGCAGGCGGCGCAGCGACCAGGTCATCGCGATCTTGATCGCGGTCGGGTAGACGTCGTTGGTGGACTGGCTGCGGTTGACGTCGTCGAGGGGGTGCAGGTGCGCGTAGTCGCCCCGCTCGAAGCCGCCGATCTCGAGTGCGACGTTGGCGACGACCTCGTTCGCGTTCATGTTCGTCGAGGTGCCGGCGCCGCCCTGGATCACCCCGACCACGAACTGGTCGTGGAACTCGCCGTCGATGATGCGGCGGCACGCGGCCTCGATCAGCTCGGCCTTGGCGGGGGCGAGGGTGCCGAGCTCGGTGTTGGCCCGGGCGGCCGCGAGTTTGACCGTCGCGAGGGACCGGACGAGATCGGGGTAGATCGAGATGGGGCGCTTCGAGATCGGGAAGTTGTCGAGGGCCCGCGCCGTGTGGATGCCCCAGTAGGCCTCGGCGGGGATCTCCATCGAGCCGAGGGAGTCGCTCTCGGTGCGCGTGGCGGGGGTCTCGGTGTCGTCCAGGGCTCTGCCTTCCGGGTCGCGGTCGGGGAGGGTGCTCGGTGCGAGGGTCACGTCCAGCTCCGTTGCTGTCGTCGTGCGGCCCCGGAGGGTGCAGGGGGCTCGCGAACTGCGCGGCCAGCCTATCGCCGGGGCACGGGGCGGCGGCGGACGCGGGCGCGGAGCGTCCTCTCGGCGGGCGCGGAACGACCGCGCCTCCCGCCGCCGGAGCGGACAGGAGGCGCGGGACGCGGGAAGCGGCGGATCAGCGGTAGTCGCTGCCCGACGCGAGGGCCGCGAGCGGAACGAGCACGACCACGACGAGCACGGCGATCGCGAAGAGCAGGACGAGGCCGAGCATGACGGAGTTGAGCACGATGCCCCAGATCGAGAGCGTGCGGCCGGTCGGCTCCCTCCGCAGGCCCAGGATGCCGAAGACGAGGCCCGCGGCCGGAGCGATCACGGTCAGTCCGAAGAAGACGGAGGTGACGCCGAGGATCAGGCTGGTGAGCGAGAACGGGGTCGAGGGCGCCGGGGCGAGCGCCGCGGGCGGGACGGCGGGGGTGCCGTAGGGGGCGCGGGCCTGCTGCGAGGAGGCGGACTCCTCGGCGGCGGGGCGCTCTCCGGCGGACGGCCGCTCCTCGGTGAGGACGGCGGTCGCGCCCAGGTCCACGGTCGGCTGCTCGTCGGCCGGGGTGGAGAGGCGGGCGGTGCGGTCGTCGGTGGTCACGGTGTGCTCCTTCTCGGGTGCCGGTCGCCCGGCGGGATGCGGTGCCGCCGGGCGGGCCGACGGTGCTGCCGGTGTGCTCCGGCGATGCCTCCACGCTACGGACGCGCCCGGACCCGCCCCATCCGGGGAACCCCCGGAACTCGGGGGCGATCCCCCGCCTCGACGCGGGGGCGGGTGCGAGACTGGTCCCGGCGCGAGGAGGCGGCGATGGACGACGACGAGCTGCGGCACCGCACCCGGGACCGCAAGGGCGCCCGTGCCGTCTGGTTCGCCGGGCTCTCGGCGCTCGCCGGCTTCGTGGTGATCTCCCCTGTGATCTCCCTCACGGCGACCGTGATGGTGTGGGGGTCGCGGCGGCGGATCGGCACCCTCAGCGACCGGAACGGCCTGGTCGCCGTCAACTGGCAGCTCACCTACCTCGCACTCCAGCTGATGCTGGTCCCGCTGCACCTCGCGCTGGTGTCGGTGCGCGACTCGCTCGGCGCCGACTGGCCGCTCGCGACGATCTCGGCGATCCTCGCGCTGGCCGTGCTCAACCTCGTGCTGTGCGTCGTCCTCGGGATCCGGTCCGGCCGGGGACGCACCGTGCGCCTCTGGATCGCCGTGCCCTTCGCCCGCTCCACCCGTCCGCCGCGCTGACCGTCGGGGCACCCCGGTCCGCACGGCTCCCCGCTCCCGGGACTCCGCCCGGCGTGTCCGCGGCCCGGTGCCCCCTCCACGTCGCGGCGGCGGGCAGGGTGGTGGAGTGATCGCCTTCCCTCCGCCCGTGTACGTCGTGGCCGACGACGGAGTGCGGCTGGCCACCTACTCCGTCGGCGAGGAGAGCGCCCCGACCGTCCTCGCCGTGCACGGCTTCGCCTCCCACGCCGTTCTCAACTGGGAGACGTCGGGCTGGCTGCGGACGCTGCACCGGGCCGGGTACCGCGTCGTGGCGCTCGACCAGCGCGGGCACGGCGCGAGCGAGAAGCCGCACCACTCCGACTCCTACGGCGTGGACGCCATGGTGGCCGACCTGGTGCGGGTGCTCGACTCCTACGACCTCGACGCGCCCCACGTCCTCGGCTACTCCCTCGGCGCCCGGATGAGCTGGGTGCTGGGGCTCGAGCACCCGGAGCGGCTCGCATCGCTGAGCCTCGGCGGGCTGACGGTGGGCGAGCCCCTCCGCTCCTTCGACGCGGAGGCGGCCCGGGCCCGCGTCGCCTCCGGCGGCGAGATCGACGACGGCTTCACCCGCGCCTTCATCGGCTTGGCGGAGGGCGTGCAGGGCAACGACCTCGCGGCACTGGTGGCGGTGGCCGACGGCGTCCGCGGCGGGGCGCACCCGGAGCACGGGCGGCATCCCCACCTGCCGACGCTGCTCGTGACCGGCGGCGCGGATCCGATCGCTCCCGGCGGAGAGCTGCTGGCGGCGGAGACGGGGGCGCGGTTCGTGAGCGTCCCCGGCCGCGACCACACCAGCACCGTGCCCGCGCGGGGCTTCAAGGACGCGGTGCTGGCGTTCCTGGCGGAGCAGCGCTGAGCCGGCCCTGCGCCGGGCGGGAGCACCGCGAGCGCCGAGGCCCGCGGCGTAGCATCCCCCTCATGCAGGCGATCCGCATCGAGAACCCCGGCCCCGACTCCCGACTCGTGCTGGAGGAGGTCCCGACGCCCTCCCCCGGACCCGGCGAGGTCCTCGTCCGCGTCGCGGCCGCCGGCGTCAACCGCGCCGACCTCAGCCAGCGCGGCGGGGTCTACCCGCCGCCGCCCGGCGCCTCCGAGATCCTCGGCATGGAGGTGTCCGGCACGGTCGTCGCGCTCGGCGAGGACGCGACCGGGTTCGCGGAGGGCGACGAGGTCTGCGCGGTGCTCTCCGGCGGCGGCTACGCGGAGTACGTCGCGGTCGACGCGGGCCTGGTGCTGCCGGTGCCGGACGGCGTCGGCCTCGTCTCGGCCGCCGCCCTCCCGGAGACGACGTCCACCGTCTGGTCGAACCTCGTGATGGTGGCCGGGCTCGGATCCGGCGACACCGTCCTCCTCCACGGCGGCGGGAGCGGGATCGGGACCACGGGCATCCAGATCGCCGCCGCCCTCGGCGCCCGCGTCGCCGTCACGGCCGGCAGCGCCCGCAAGCTCGAGGCGTGCCGCGCGCTCGGCGCCGACGTCCTGATCGACTACCGCGAGGAGGACTTCGTCGAGCGGATCCGCGAGGCGACCGGCGGGCTCGGCGTCGACGTGATCCTCGACCCCGTCGGCGGCGACTACCTGGCGCGAGACCTGGAGGCGCTGGCCGTGGGCGGGCGCGTGGTGTTCATCGGCAACCAGTCCGGTGCGCTGGGCTCGCTCGATCTCGGGGTGCTGATGCGCAAGCGCGGGGCGGTGCACGCCACGACCCTCCGCGCCCGGCCCCTGGAGGAGCGGCGCGCGATCGTCGCGCAGGTGCGCGCGGAGGTCTGGCCGCTGGTCGCCGCCGGGACGGTGCGACCGGTGGTGGACGAGGTGGTCCCGCTCGCCGAGGCCGAGCGGGCGCACGACGTGATGCGCTCCTCCGGCCACATCGGCAAGCTGCTGCTCACCCTGTGACGCCCCGCACCGGAGGAGGCCCCCGCCGCCCGCGGTGAGCGGGAGCGGGGCCTCCTCCGGTGATGCCCTCCGGCGGGGCGTCAGACCGCGGAGCGCAGGAGTCCGAGCGAGCGGTTGATGCCGTCGACGTCGACCGCGGCCGGATCGAACGAGGCTCCGGCGGCGAGGCCGAGAGCCTCGAGCGCCTCCGCGTGGTCGGCCGAGGACGGGTCCGTCGCCGCCCGCACCGTGTCGGCCCAGGCCGCGGGGCCTCCCGGCACGTCGAGCGGAGCCGCGCCGCGCGCGCCCGTGCAGCGCGGCAGAGCCGACGACAGCGGCGCGATCGACTCCAGACGGATGACGTGGCGCCACTCGTCCTCGAGGTCGTAGACGTAGAAGAGCTCGTCCTGCTCCTGCTCGAGCACCTCGGCGAGCGCGACGCCCGCCTCGTCCACGAGGTCGGCGCCGAACTCCTCCGCGTCGGACGGCGAGCCGATCGGAGCCTGCTCCTCGTCGGGCACGCCGACGCTGAAGTAGTGCGGCTGCGCGTCGGTCCAGCCCAGCGAGAGCTGGAGCGCGAGGTGCAGATCGCGCAGCGACGACTCGGAGGAGAGCTCGAGGCGCCGCCAGACGACGGGCTTGGTCCCGAGCAGGGCGACGTGGAGCGCGTAGGCCGTCGCCGTGTCCTGGGTCGCCTCGTCGAGGATCTCGAGGCGGGTGGCCTCGCGCTCGCCGAGGAGGACGACCGTCGCGCGGACGACGGAGGCGAGGACGGGCGCGAGGCCCTCCGGCACCGCGTAGCCGAACTCGGGCGAGTGCAGCAGCAGCCCGAGCTCGGCGGTGTCGTCGAGCATCCGCTCGGCCGTGCCGACCATGCGCTCGCGCTCGTCGAGGGCCTCGTCGAGCGAGACTCCGGAGTCGGCGGCCAGCTCGTCGACCAGCTCACCGACGACCAGGCCCGGGTGGATCTCGGCCTGGCAGGCGACCGCGATGCGGACCAGCACGGCGTCGGTGGTGGTGACCGCGCGCTCCTCCGGGGAGAAGGCGCCGTCCTCGGTGTCGGCGGCCGCCAGCGCGGTCTGGGCGCTGAGGATCCACTGCTCGAGGAAGCGGGCGACGTAGGCGATGCGCTCGGCGGCGGCCTCGTGCGCGTCGGAGCTGCGCCAGAGCACGGCGGCCTCGCCGAGACCTGCGGCGGATCCCTCCTGCTCGAGCACGGCCGAGCCGACCAGCGCGTCCCACCAGGCCGAGACCGGGATGCGGACGGAGTCGTCGCTCGGGGTGGATCCCGCGGAGGAGATGCCCGCCTCGACCGCGATCTCGCGGGCGGCGCGCTCGGTGAGGGTCGCGCCGTCGTCGGCGGCGAGGTGCTCGACCACGACGTCGGCGGCGTGCACGAGAGCGGTGGCGCGCACGGCGGAGAGCTGCTCCTCGGCCGGGACCTCGTCGAGCTCGGCGAGGTCGTCGAGCACGGCCTCCACGAAGGAGCCGGCGAGGTCGAGGACCTCGTCGAGGACGGCCTGGCACTCGTCCAGCTCCTCGTCGGTGCCGGTCCAGAGGTCCTCGTCGGTGAGGAAGTCGAGGAAGTGCTCGACGACCTCGGCGACGGTGAAGAGGGTGTCGTCGAGGTCGGCCTCGCTCTCCTCCCCCGACAGGTCGGCCTCGATCTGGTCGAAGACGGCCTCGAGCAGCTCGGCGTCGGGCTGGGCGAAGGAGCCGCGCGGGCGCAGGTCGCGGGTCATCGCGAAGAGGTCGGTCAGCACCTCGACGGCCTCGTCGGCCTCGAGGTGCTCGTGCTGCATGCCCACCTCGGCGAGGTGCGAGCGGTACCAGCTGCGGAACCGCACCATCAGCGCGGTCTCGGCCGTACGGCCGCCGCCCTGACCGCCGGAACCGCTCTGACCGCCTCCGGATCGTCCCTGGTTGCGCTTCTTGCCCATGATTCCTCCGCGACCGCTCCACTCACGACGAAGCGCTCCAGCCTACCCAGTGCGGGCGCGCGGCGGCACGCGCGGTCGCCCCCTGTTCACCCTGTGCGCACCGGGTCCGCTCGCTCTGATACGGCCGATCGCCCGAGTCCCGGGATCAGCGCGCGGTGGGAGGCCTCGCCGCCCGGGCCCCTGCCACACGGGTCGCGATGATGAGAAATCTCGCAGCGATCGGGCGGCGAGGCTTGCGCTCGAACCCCTCGCTTCGGTGGAGTGTCCGGATGACCGACACGACGGACACCGCCGAGACCGCTCCCGGGAAGGCGTCGCTCAAGCGGGTGATCACCGGGCCGCTGCTGTTCGCCTTCATCGTGGGCGACACGCTCGGCGCCGGCATCTACACCCTGGTCGGCACGATGGCCGAGGACGTGGGCGGCGTGATCTGGCTGCCGCTGCTGATCGCGCTGGTCGTCGCCCTGCTCACCGCGGGCACGTACGCCGAGCTGATCACCAAGTACCCGCACGCCGGAGGGGCGGCGCGCTACGTGGACCGCGCGTTCGGGAAGCCGTACCTCTCGTTCCTGATCGGCTTCCTGATGATGGCCTCCGGCATCACGACGGCGGCCTCCCTGGCGAACGCGTTCGCGGGCGACTACCTCGGGGCTCTGCTGGACGTGCCGCCGATCCCCACCGCGATCGTCTTCATCGCGATCCTCACCCTGGTGAACCTGCGCGGGGTGAAGGAGTCGCTGACGGCGAACCTGGTCGCCTCGGTGATCGAGGTGAGCGGACTGGTCATCGTCATCGTCTGCGCCGCGGTCTTCTTCGGCTCCGGCGACGGCGACGCCTCCCGCGTGCTCGAGTTCAACCCCGACGTCGCTCCGCTGCAGGGGGCGTTCGCCGCCTCGATCGTCGCCTTCTTCTCGTTCCTCGGCTTCGAGGCCGCGGCGAACATGGCCGAGGAGGTGCGGAACCCCTCGAAGGTCTACCCGCGGGCCCTCTTCGGTGCGCTGATCACCGCCGCCGTGGTCTACCTCCTGATCGCGCTCGGCGCCGTGATCGTGCTGCCGAACGACGAGCTCGCTGCCTCCAGCGGCCCCCTGCTGGACGTGGTCGCGGCGAGCGGAGTGGCCGTGCCGCCGTGGCTCTTCGGCCTGATCGCGCTCGTCGCCATCGCGAACGGCGCTCTGCTGTTCATGGTGATGGCGTCGCGGGTCGGCTTCGGGCTCGCCACCTCCGGGCTGCTGCCGAGCGCCTTCGGGAAGGTGCTGCCGGGCCGCCGCACGCCGTGGGTGTCGATCGTGGTCGTCGGCGGAGTGACGATGCTGCTCAGCCTGATCGGCGACGTCGGCACGCTCGCCGAGACGACGGTGCTGCTGCTCCTGCTGGTGTTCATCGCGGCGAACGTGTCGGTGCTGGTGCTGAAGAAGGACCGCGTCGACCACGCCCACTACTCCGTGCCGCGGGTGGTGCCGGTGCTCGCGACCATCGCGAGCGTGGTGCTGCTGACGCAGCAGACGGGCGTGGTCTGGCTGGCGACAGCGGGCTACGTGGTCGTGGGGACGCTGCTGTTCCTCGCCACCCGCCTGGGGAAGCGGAAGCACGCGGAGCGGACCCCGGACTGATCCGGGCCGGCGCGAGCGGCCCGTCCGCGGATCCCGTGCGGGCCGTTCACGACGGATCGATCGCGGGGGGCGGTGAGGAGTGGGATCGTGAGGGGATGACCGTCACGCTCGAGCCGATGCCCGCCGCCGCTCTCGCCATCTGGATGCGGGTGCAGCGCTCGGCGTACATCGAGGACCGGATGCGCGCGGGCGACGACGAGGCGGCCGCGACGCGCAACGCCGACGCCTCGTACGAGAAGTACTTCCCGGGCTGCTCCCCCGCCGCCGGGCACGACGTGCTCCTCGTCTCCGAGGACGGCCGCGCGGTCGGGTCGCTCTGGCTCGGCCCGCACCCGAGCGGACTCGAGGGCGTCGGGTACGTCTGGGACGTGCAGATCGACACCGCCGAGCGCGGCAGCGGCCTCGGCCGGGCGGCGATGGTGCTCGCGGAGTCGCACGTCCGCTCCCGCGGCGGCTCCGCCCTCGCGCTGAACGTGTTCGGCTTCAACACCGCCGCGCGGGCGCTGTACGAGTCGCTCGGCTACGAGACGACCTCCCTGCAGATGCGCAAGCCGCTGGCCTGAGCGGGGGCTGCTCGACTCCGGGAAGGGGCACGACCCGGTCGCGTAGAACGCCGCACGCCGTGCTCGAGGGCGGACGCCGACGGGCGCCCACCGACGAGCACGGCGGCGGCAGTGGTGGAACCGCCGGGGATCGGCGGGACCCTGCGGTCAGCTCGTGGAGGCGACGGCGGTCGGGTCGCCGGTGCCGGACGGACGCGGGGCGTCACTCGATCCCGTCGCCACCGACGCGCCGGTCGGAACGACGGTGCCGCCGGTCGCCATCCCCCGGCCGAAGGCCTGGCCCTGGAGGATCGCGCCGAGGTCGACGCCGGTCGCCGACCTGACGCTGTCGAACGTCGCGGCGAGACCCGCCGCCTGCTCGCGCGCGATGTGGGTGCCGGCGGTGTCGCCGCCGATCAGCGTCACCGAGCCGACGTTCTGGTAGCCCTTCGCGAACTCGGCCATGAGCGAGGGCAGCTGCCCGATGAGCTCGCGACCCAGGATCGCCTCCTGATTCTCGCGGAGCGCCTCCGCCTCGGCCGCGATGGCCGCCGCGCTCGCCTCGCCCTTCGCGCGGATGGCCTCCGCCTCGGCGGTCGCGTTCGCGCGCAGCGCCTCGGCCTCGGCGCCCGCCTTGGCCCGCAGTGCGTGGGCCTCGGCCTCGGCGCGGGCGCTCACGGCGGCGGCCTCGGCGGAGGCGGACGCCTGGCGCGCCTCCGCCTGGCGCTGGACGGCGTACGCCTCGGCGTCCGAGACCTGCTGCGCGACCTGGCGGTCCGTCTCGGCCTTCTTCTCGCGTCCGTAGGCGTCGGCGTCGGCCTCGGTCTGACGGCGGTACTTCTCGGCGTCCGCGACGCGCTTGACGTCGGCGTCGAGCTCGGCCTGCCGGTTCTCGGCGCGCTGCACGAGGACGGCCTGCTCGCGCTCGGCGCGGGCCAGGTTCTCGGCCTGCTCGGCCTCGGCGTTGGCGCGGCCGACCTCGGACTTCGCGGCGGCGGTGTTCTTGTCGTAGGCGGTCTGCTCGATCAGGTTCGCCTCGTCCGTGGCCAGCTGGCGAGCCTTGACCTCGCGGGCCGCGTTGATCCGCGCGACGTCGGCCTCGCGGCGGACGCGCTCGATCTCCTGCGCTCCGAGCGCCTCGATGTAGCCGTTGCGGTCGGTGACGCCCTGGATGGCGAAGGAGTCGAGGACGAGGCCCTGGGCGAGCAGGTCGCCCTTGATGCCCTCGGCGATCTCGTCTCCCAGCTTCTGCCGGTCCTGCATGACCTCCTCGACGCTGAGCTTCGCGACGACGCCGCGGAGGGCGCCCTCGAGCTGCTCGGTCGTGAAGACGTCGATGGACTGGTCCTGCGACGCGAAGCGCTCGGCGGCGGCGCGGACCTGGTCGGCCGTGGACCCGATCTTGACCAGGGCGACGCCCGCGAGGTGGATGGTCACGCCGTTCTTGGTCTGCGCGACCGGCTCCATCTTGATCTGGCGGGAGCGCAGCGAGATGCGGTCGGACCGCTGGGTCAGCTTGTTCACGAACGCGCCGCCGCCGGTGATGACGGTCATGTTCGAGGTGAGGCCGTCCTCGCCCTTCTGCTTCTTCCCGACGATCACGATCGCCTCGTCGGCCTGCGGCACCTGGTACCAGGCGCGGAAGAGGAAGAAGCCGATGAGGGCGATCAGCAGGAGTGCGCCGACGGCGACTCCGGCGAGGACGATCCAGAGGAGATCCGGTTCCATGGGCGGGCGACCTTTCGTCCGACCCGCGCGACGCGGGTACCTGAGAGACGTACAGGTTCCATCGTGTCACAGCGCCTCGGACGGCCGCGTCGGCCGGAGGGGGGATACTGCGGACGCCGCCGAGAGCGGATCACGAGGGGGCGGGCCCGGAGGAGGACGCCACGAACGAGGGCGTCGCGCGGAGTGCCGCAGAGGAGATCAGTGCTGGGGTACCTGGACTCGAACCAAGAACAACTGAACCAGAATCAGCCGTGTTGCCAATTACACCATACCCCAATGGTCATCCGGAGGTGATCCCGGGACCAGTCGGCGACCGGATCGAGACCCGAGCGCCGAGAGACGACAGTACCCTACGCGGGCATCCCGCTCAAATCGAGCCGCGGACGACGCTGCCCTCGGACTCCGGGGCGGCCTCGCCGAGGCGGGCGCGGACGAGGTCGCGGTTGATCGCGGAGGCGACCTGGGCGCCCGATCCGGCGGCGACGATCAGCTGCTGCGGGCCGGGAGGGGTGACCTCGCCGGCTGCGTAGAGGCCGGGGACGGACGTGCGGCCACCGGCGTCGACGCGGAGGAAGCCGTCGGCGTCGCGGTCGGGGCCGGCCGCGTCCAGGTAGTCCAGCGCGGGCGTCCAGACGGGGCGGACGAACGCCCCGGTGCGCGGGACGACGTCGCCGTCGACGAGGCGGACGCCGGTCATCTCGGCGCGCTCCCCGGCGAGGTCGGCGACCGGGCGCCGGTCGACCCGGATGCCGATGGAGGCGAGCAGCGACTCGTCGGCGTCGCTCACCGTCCCGACGCCGTTGGTGAAGACGATCAGGTCGGTCGACCACTGCGAGAGGAGCATGGCCCGCTCCGCGAGGTCGTCGGTCTCGCCGATCAGGGCGAGCGCCTCCCCCGCCTTCTCGTAGCCGTCGCACTCCATGCAGCTGTGCACGGCGGTGCCGTAGTAGGCGCGCAGGCTCGGGAGCGCGGGCGGCGTCTCGAGCAGTCCCGCGGCGACCACGACGGCGGTGGCGACGACGGAGCGGTCGGCGCTGCCGCGCACGCCCCGGGCGCCGACGACGAACTCGCCGCCGGAGCGCTCGACCGAGGTCACCAGGGCGTTGTGCACCTCGGCGGCCTCGTAGCGCTCGAACTCCTCGCGGCCGAGGCGGCGCAGCTCGAGCGGCGAGATGCCGTCGCGGGTGAGGAACCCGTGCGAGTGCAGGGTCGCGGCGTTCCGCGGGCGGTTGCTGTCGAGCAGCAGCACGCTGCGGCGCGCCCGGACGAGGTTGAGCGCGGTCGAGAGCCCGGCGGGGCCCCCGCCGATCACGACGACGTCGTAGCGTCCGCCGACCGTCTCCGCCACGGTCAGGCCTGCCGGGAGGCGCCGAGGTGAGCGCCCAGGCGGTCGAGGCGGGCGATCGACTCCTGCTTGCCGAGGATCTCCATCGACTCGAACAGCGGCGGCGAGACGCGGCGCCCGGAGACCGCGGTGCGCAGCGGCCCGTAGGCGATGCGGGGCTTGAGGCCGAGGCCCTCGATCAGCGCGGAGGCGAGCGCCTCCTGGATCGAGGCCGTCAGCCACTCGGACGCGGGGACGAGCTCGAGAGCGCCGATCGAGGCGGCGAGCACCTCGCCGGCGTTCGCGGGCAGGCCCTTCAGCGCGTCCTCGTCGTACTCGAGCGCGTCGGAGGAGGTGAAGAGGAACCCGAGCATCCCGGGGGCCTCCCCCAGCAGGCCGATCCGCTCCTGCACGAGGGGCGCGGCGGCGTCGAGCACCGCGCGCTGCTCGGCGGTCGGCTCGCCCGCGAGCACTCGGGCCGCCACGAGGTACGGGATCGTCCGCTCGGTGAAGTCGTCGACGGCCAGGAGGCGGATGTGGTCGCCGTTGATCGACTCGGCCTTCTTGAGGTCGAAGCGGGCCGGATTGGGGTTCACGTCGGCGACGTCGAAGGCGGCGACCATCTCGTCGATCGAGAAGACGTCGCGGTCGTGCGTGAGCGACCAGCCGAGCAGGGCGAGGTAGTTGACCAGGCCCTCCGGGATGAAGCCGCGGTCGCGGTGGTGGAAGAGGTTCGAGGACGGATCGCGCTTGGAGAGCTTCTTGCTGCCGTCGCCCATCACGTAGGGGAGGTGCCCGAAGCGCGGGACGAAGGTCGTCACTCCGATGTCGATCAGCGCGTGGTACAGCGCGATCTGCCGGGCGGTCGAGGGGAGGATGTCCTCGCCGCGCAGCACGTGGGTGATCTGCATGATTGCGTCGTCGACCGGGTTCACCAGCGTGTAGAGCGGCTGGCCGTTGGGGCGCACCACGACGAAGTCGCTGAAGGAGCCCGCGGGGAACGTGATCGGGCCGCGGACCAGGTCGTCGAAGGACAGGTCGGCGTCCGGCACGCGCAGGCGCAGCGCCGGGGCGCGGCCCTCGGCGCGGAAGGCGGCGCGCTCCTCCTCGGTGAGATCGCGGTCGTGGTTGTCGTACCCGTGCTGCTTCGCGCGGCCGGCCGCCTCGTTGCGCGCGTCGATCTCCTCGGCCGTGGAGTAGCTCTCGTAGAGGTGCCCCGAGGCCGTCAGGCGCGCGATCACGTCGAGGTAGACATCGGTGCGCTCGGACTGCCGGTACGGGCCGTGCGGGCCGCCGACTCCGACGCCCTCGTCCCAGTCGAGCTTCAGCCAGCGCAGCGCGTCGAGGATCTGCTCCACGCTCTCCTCGCTGTCGCGGGCGGCGTCCGTGTCCTCGATGCGGAAGACGAACGTGCCGCCGGTGTGGCGCGCGTACGCCCAGTTGAACAGGGCGGTGCGGATGAGGCCGACGTGCGGGGTCCCGGTCGGCGAGGGGCAGAAGCGGACGCGGACGTCGCTCCCGGTCGCGGTCGTGAACGGGTGCGCGTCCGGCGCGCTTTCCAGGGGCGGGGTGAGCTCAGACATACGAGGCCGATCCTACCGGCGGGAGCCGGTGCGGCGCCCGGGATCGCGGGGGCCGTGGCGCCTCCGCCCCGGGCACGGTGCGCGCCTCGCGGCGACTGCTTCTACCGGACAGCACTGCTCCGAGTCAACGGACTCCCCGAGCGAGCAGGAGCAGTGGTGCGCTGACCCCGGGCCTCTCGTCGAGAGGGCCCGAGCGCCGCACCGCAGGCCGCGCCGGGCCTCCGCGCGAGCGTGCCCGGAAGGAGCACTGATGAGCACGATCGATCTCGACCCCCGCACCGACCGCCCGAGCGCCCTCACCGAGGCGGCACGGGAGGAGAAGGACGCCCGCACGCTCTCGCTCTTCCAGGCCGCGGTGAGCGCGGAGGCCGCCGAGGGCGCGCGCATCCGCGAGCGCATCGTGCTCGACCACCTGGGCCTGGCCGAGGCCATGGCCCGCCGGGTCTCCAGGAGCGGAGGCGACTGGGCGGATCTGCGCCAGGTCGCCTACGTGGGCCTCGTGAAGGCCGCCCGCCGCTTCACTCCCGAGCGCGGCGACAGCTTCGCCGCGTTCGCCGTCCCCACGATCACCGGCGAGCTCAAGCGCCACCTCCGCGACCTCGGCTGGATGATCCGGCCGCCGCGCGGCGTGCAGGAGCTGCACCGCCGCTCCGCCGTCGTCGCCGACGAGCTCGCGCAGGAGCTCGGCCGTCACCCCACCGACCAGGAGATCGCCCGCCGCCTCGGAGTGGACGCGACGGAGGTGGCCGACGCGCGCCTCGCGGGGCATCCGCTCTCCCTCGACGAGACCGTGGGCGAGGGCGGCGTCGGCCTGGGCGACACCCTCGGCGGCGAGGACGAGCGGCTGCTCGAGATCGACCGGCGGCACGGGCTCGCCGAGGCCCTCGCCGAGCTCGAGGAGGGCCAGCGCGAGCTCCTGCGCATGCGCTTCGTCGAGGAGCGGACCCAGCAGCAGATAGCCGACGCCCTGGGGACGACGCAGATGCAGGTCTCGCGCCTGCAGCGGCGGATCCTCGCGCAGCTCGCCGACCGCCTCGGCGCCCCCTCGCGCAGCCATCAGCCGCGCGCTCCCCGGGCCCGCGTGGCCACGGTCACTCCGGTCCGACCGGCGACGCGGCTGAAGTCCGCCTGAGGTGGGCCTCGGCACGCGACGGGAGCGACGAGAGGGCGGCGAGGACGTCGTCGACCTGGACCGCGAGCAGCGCCGGGTCCGGCTCGGCGGAGAAGACATCGCCGCGGCGGAGGGAGGCGTCGGTCAGCACGACGTGCGGACCCGAGGCCGGAGGGCCCCAGGCCTCGGGCGGTGCCGGACCGAAGATCACGACCGAGGGGACGCCGTACGCGGAGGCGAGGTGCGCGGCTCCGGTGTCGACGGTCACCACGACCTTGGCGGCCGCGACGACCGCGGCGAACCCGCTGAGCGCGAGCTCCCCCGCCAGCACCTCGCCCGTGCCGGCGAGCTCGGCGACGCGGCGGGCGCGGTCGGCCTCGTTCGCGCCCCCGGTGTAGACGACGCGGTGCCCCTCGGCGGTGAGGGCGCGGGCCACCGCGGCGAAGCGCTCCTCCGGCCACTCGCGCGAGCCGTAGAAGGCCCCAATGTGCACGACGGCGGCTCCGGGGGCCGAGGCGGGCTCCTCCGGGACGGCGATCGCGACGTCCTCGGGGTCGGCGTCGAGACCGATCGAGTTCACCAGCCGGGCCCAGCGGGCGCGCTCGAGCTCGCCGTCGATCCAGAGCGGCCGCGGGTCCTCCGGGCCCGCGCCCGGGTCCAGCGCCGGGACGCGGAACTCCAGCGTGCGCTCGGGCGCGATCTCGCGCAGCCGCAGCCGCGACTCCGGGCCGTTGCCGTGGAGGTTCACGCCGAGCTCGACCCGGCCGGCGGCCATCGGCAGCGGGTCGTCGAGTCCGCGGAGGGTGGGCACGAGCGCGTCCAGGCCCTCGACGAGGTCGACGATCGGCTCGAGCCAGGGCGTGGTCGCCATGATCAGCCGGTGGTCCGGGAAGCCGCGGCGCAGGGCCTTGAGCGCCGGGACGGCGACGAGCAGGTCGCCGAGCTTGAGGGCGCGCAGCGCGAGGATCTCCGGAGTCCCGTCCGGGGCGGTGAGAGCGCGCACGGCGCCTCCTTTCTGTCGGAGTCCCCGTACCCCGCTGCGCGCACCTCAGACGCGCCGCCCGCAGATGCGAGCGACGCGCCCGGAGGGACCGACTTCTCCGGAAGGGGGTTTACATCCCCGGTCGAGGGGTACGAGGAGAAGGTGAACGACTCCTCCTCCCGGAGCGCCGACGAGCGCGCGAGGGCCCCGCGCCTGCGGGGGATCCTCTTCGACCGCGACGCGACGCTCGTGGTCGACGTGCCCTACAACGGCGACCCGGCGCAGGTCTCCCCGATGCCCACCGCCCTCGCCGCGGTCGAGCGGGCGCGCGAGGCGGGGCTGGCCGTGGGCGTGGTCACCAACCAGTCCGGGATCGCCCGCGGGATCATCGACCGCGGCCAGGCCGACGCGGTGAACCGGCGCGTGGACGAGCTCTTCGGCGGCTTCGACGTGTGGATGCTCTGCCCCCACGGCCCGGAGGACGACTGCTCCTGCCGGAAGCCCCGGCCCGGCATGGTTCTCGGCGCCGCCGAGCAGCTGGGACTGCCGGCACGGTCCCTCGCCGTGATCGGCGACATCGGGGCCGACGTCGGCGCCGCCGCCGCGGCCGGCGCCCGTGGAGTGCTGGTGCCGACTCCGGTCACCCGCGCCGAGGAGGTGGACGCCGCTCCGCTGCAGGCGGCGACGCTCCTCGAGGCGGTCGAGCTGCTGCTCGCGATGCAGCCCGACGAGGACGCCGAGTGAGGCGCCGCGTGCTCGTCGCCCGCCTGGACAGCGCGGGAGACGTCCTGCTGTGCGGACCCGCCGTCCGCGCGATCGCGGCCGACGCCGAGGTGCTGCTGCTGAGCGGTCCGCAGGGAGCGCCCGCGGCCGCGCTGCTGCCGGGTCCCTCCTCCGTCCGCACCTGGTGGTGCCCGTGGATCGGCGACGCCTCCCGCCCCGTCGACGCCGAGCTCGTCGACGAGCTGCGCGCGATCGTCGAGGAGTTCGCGCCGGACGAGGCCGTGATCCTCACCTCCTTCCACCAGTCGCCGCTTCCGCTGGCCCTGCTGCTCCGCCTCGCCGGTGTCGCCCGCACCACGGGCGCCTCGGTCGACTTCGCGGGCGCCCTGCTCGATGTGCGCCTCGTCCCGGGCGAGACCCTCGAGGAGGACCAGCCGGAGCCGGAGCGCGCGCTCGCGATCGCGGCGGCGGCCGGCTTCGCGCTGCCCGCCGGCGACGACGGACGGCTCCGCGTGCGCCGCGAGGGCGTGCTGCCCGCCGCTCTCGAGGGGATCGGCCCCTACGCGGTCGTGCACCCCGGGGCAGCCGTCCCCGCCCGCGCCTGGCCCGCGGCGAACGCGGCCCGCGCCGTCGAGCTGCTGGCGGACGCGGGCCTCGCCGTCGTCGTCACCGGCGGCCCGGGCGAGCGCTCCCTCACGGCCGAGGTCGCGGGCTCCCGCGGCATCGACCTCGGCGGGGCGACGGACTTCCCCGGCGCCGCCGAGGTGCTGGCCGGCGCCGAGGTCGTGATCTGCGGCAACACCGGCCCCGCGCACCTCGCCGCCGCGGTCGGCACCCCCATGGTCAGCCTCTTCGCGCCGGTCGTCCCGGCCGTGCGCTGGGCGCCCTACGGCGTCCCGGTCGCGCTGCTCGGCGACCAGAAGGCGCCCTGCGCCGGCTCGCGCGCCCGCGTGTGCCCCGTCCCCGGCCATCCCTGCCTCGCGGGGGTGAGCGCCGAGGAGGCGGTCGCCGCCGCCCTCCGACTCCGACCCACGACTTCCCCGAGAGAGGCCATCGCATGAGGATCCTGCTCTGGCACGTGCACGGCGGCTGGGCGGACGCCTTCGTCCGCGGCGCCCATACCTACCTGCTCCCCACGACTCCGGCCCGCGACGGCTGGGGCCTGGGCACCGGCGGCCGCGACTGGCCGAGCGCCGTCGAGATCGCCCCCGAGGAGCTGCACGACGCCGACGTCGACGCGGTCCTCCTCCAGAGGCCCGAGGAGCTCGCCGAGGCCGAGCGCATGCTCGGGCGACGCCTCGGCCGCGACGTGCCCGCCGTCTACGTGGAGCACAACACCCCCCGCGGGGACGTGCCGGACAACCGCCACCCGTTCGCCGACCGCGACGACCTGCTGATCGTCCACGTCACCCACTTCAACGCCCTGATGTGGGACACCGGATCGACGCGGACGACGGTGATCGAGCACGGGATCCACGACCCGGGTCCCCTCTACACCGGCGAGCTGCCGCACTTCGGCGTGGTCGTCAACGAGCCCGTCCGCCGGGGCCGGGTCGCCGGGACCGACCTGCTCCCCCGCTTCGGCGCGGTCGCTCCGCTGGACGTCTTCGGGATGAAGACCGACCGGCTCGCCGAGCTGCCGGGCCTGGAGGACGTGACGGTCCTCGGCGACGTCCGCACGCAGGCGATGCACGGGGCCCTGGCCCGCCGCCGGGTCTACCTGCACCCGTTCCGATGGACCTCCCTCGGCCTCGCACTGCTGGAGGCGATGCACCTCGGGATGCCCGTCGTCGCGCTCGACGTGACGGAGGCGGGGCGCGCCGTCCCGCCCGAGGCCGGAGCGGTCTCGAACGACCTCGACGCCCTCGTCGCCTCGGCCCGGGCGCTCGTCGAGGACCCGGACCGGGCCGCCCGCGCCGGCGCCGTCGCCCGCGAGGCCGCGCTCGCGCGCTACGGCCTCGCCCGGTTCCACCGCGACTGGGACGAGGTCCTCGCCGACCTCCCCGGACGCCGGTCGCCGGAGCCCGCTCTGGAAGGGAGCACCCGATGAAGCAGCACCTCTCCGCCGCGCCGGCGCTGACGATCGCCATGGTCTCGGAGCACGCGAGCCCGCTGGCGACCCTCGGCGGCGTCGACGCCGGCGGTCAGAACGTCCACGTGGCGGCGCTCGCCGACGCGCTCGCCCGCCGCGGCCACCGCGTCGTCGTCTACACCCGCCGCGACGACCCCTCCCTCCCCCGGCGCGTGCCCTTCACCTCGGGAGTCGAGGTCGTGCACATCGACGCCGGACCGCCGCGCCGGGTGTCCAAGGACGAGCTGCTGCCCTTCATGGGCGACTTCGCCGTCGACCTCACCGAGGAGTGGCTGCAGGAGCGGCCGGACCTCGTGCACAGCCACTTCTGGATGTCCGGGGTCGCCGCGCTCGACGCCTCCGAGCGGGTGGAGCGCGCCACCGGGCGGCGCGTGCCCGTCCTCCACACCTTCCACGCGCTGGGCGTGGTCAAGCGCCGCCAGCAGGGTGCGCTCGACACCAGCCCCGAGGAGCGCGCCTGGCTCGAGCCCGGAGTGGGCCAGAAGGCCGACGGCGTCGTCGCCACCTGCTCGGACGAGGCCTTCGAGCTCAAGGGGCTCGGCGTGCCGACCTCGCGCATCTCGGTGGTGCCCTGCGGAGTCGACATCGACCGGTTCTCGGTCGAGGGCCCGGTCGCGCCCCGCGGCGAGCGCTCGCGGCTGATGACCATCGGACGCCTGGTGCCGCGCAAGGGCATGGGCATCGCGATCGAGGCGCTCGCGCACCTGGTCGCGGCCGGCCACGACGCCGAGCTCGTCGTGGTCGGGGGCTCCGGCTCCGGCGACGCGCTGACGGCGGACCCCGAGTACCAGCGGCTGCACGGCGTCGCCGAGAGCCTCGGCGTCGCGGACCGTGTCGACTTCGTCGGCCAGCTCTCGCAGACCGAGATGCCCGCGATGCTCCGCTCGGCCGACGTCGTGGTCTGCGCGCCCTGGTACGAGCCGTTCGGCATCACTCCGCTCGAGGCGATGGCCTGCGGCGTGCCGGTCGTCGCCTCCTCCGTGGGCGGCCTGATCGACACCGTGGTCGAGGACGTCACCGGGGTCCACGTGCCTCCGCGCGACCCGGTCGCCCTGGCCGCCGCCCTCGGCTCGCTGCTGGAGGACCCCGACCGCGCCCGCGCCTACGGGGCCGCCGGCCGCGAGCGCGTCGAGTCCCGCTACTCCTGGGATCGCGTCGCCGCCGACAGCGAGCGCGCCTACGTCACGACCCTCGCCGGCCTCGGCGACGAGTCGCTCCTCACCGGCGCCACGAGCGCACCCTCATCCCCCACCACCCGGAAGGCGGCTCCGCGACGATGACCATCGACACCGCGACCATCGACACCGTTCTGGACACCCCGGCCGACGCCGCCCGGCGCCTCGTCGACGACCACGTGGCGCGCGCGCTCGACGCGGTCGCGCAGCTGGAGCGCCACTCCGACAGGATCGCCGCCTGGGGCGTCGAGCTCGCCGACCGCCTGCACTCCGGCGCGCGCCTGCTCGCCGCGGGCAACGGCGGCTCCGCGGCCGAGGCGCAGCACCTCACCGCCGAGCTCGTCGGCCGCTTCGACGGCGACCGCGTCCCCTTCTCCGCCATCTCGCTGCACGCAGAAACGTCGAGCCTGACCGCGATCGGCAACGACTACGGCTTCGACCACGTGTTCTCGCGCCAGGTCACCGCGCACGCCCGGGCGGGGGACGTCGTGGTGCTGCTCTCCACCAGCGGACGCAGCGCGAACCTCCTCCACGCCGCGGAGGCCGCCCGTGCGGCGGGCGCCCGGTCGTGGGCGCTGACCGGCGAGGGGCCGAACCCGCTCACCGAGCTCTGCGACGAGGCGATCGCCCTCGAGGGCCACGGCTCCAATGTGCAGGAGGCGCAGCTGGTGCTCGTGCACGCGCTCTGCCGGGCCTTCGAGCACCGGATCCGCGCGCGGACGGCGGCCGCCGCGTGAGCCGCCTGCGCCTCGTCGTCGTCGGCGACGTGATGCTCGACGTCGACCTCTCCGGACCCGCCGAGCGGCTGAGCCCGGACGCCCCCGTCCCCGTGGTCGACGTGTCGGCCCGCAGCGCCCGCGCCGGCGGTGCCGGGCTCGTCGCCCGGATGCTCGCCCGCGACGGGCACGAGGTGACGCTGGTGACCGCGCTCGCCGAGGACTCGGATCCGGACGTGGCGGAGCTGCGCGCCGAGATGTCCGGCGTCCGCCTGGTCGCCGGGCCCTCGGGAGCGCCGACGCCGGTGAAGACCCGCGTCGCCGCCTCCGGCCAGGCCGTCGTACGGATCGACCGCGGCTGCGAGACGCCGCCCATCCCCGGCGTCACCGACGCCATGCTCGCCGCGCTCGCCGACGCCGACGCCGTGATCGTCGCCGACTACGGCCGCCGCCTGACCGAGGAGCCGTCGCTCCGCACGGCGCTCGACGCGCTCACCGTGCCGCTGGTGTGGGATCCGCACCCGCGGGGCTCGCAGCCGGTCGCCGCCACCTCCCTCGCCACCCCGAACCTGGCCGAGGCCACCGCCTTCTCGGGAGCCGTCGGCCGCGGAGTGACGCGCGCCGAGTCCGCCGCGACCACCCTCCTCGAGCGCTGGGGCTGCGGTGCGGTCACCGTGACGATGGGATCCTCCGGCGCCCTGCTGCGCTCCCGCGGCGCCGGCGTCCCGGTCGTCGCACCGGCCGTCGCCGTGCCGCCCACCGACCCGTGCGGCGCGGGCGACCGGTTCGCCGCCTCCGCCGCCGTCGCCCTCGCCGAGGGTGCGAGCACGTCGGAGGCGGTGCAGGCGGCGGTCGCCGCAGCCGGCGCCTACCTCCTCGCGGGAGGGGTCGCCTCACTGTCCGCTCCCGCCGACCCCGCACCCCTCCACGGCGGCGGGGTGGACGCCCTGCGCGTCGCCGAGTCCGTCCGCGCGGCAGGAGGAACGGTGGTCGCGACGGGCGGCTGCTTCGACCTGCTCCACGCCGGCCACGCCCGCACCCTCTCCGCCGCACGCGCTCTCGGCGACTGCCTGATCGTCTGCCTCAACTCGGACGACTCCGTCCGGCGCCTCAAGGGCGCGGCGCGGCCGATCATCCCCGAGGACGACCGCGTCGACCTGCTGCTCGCGCTCGAGTGCGTCGACGCCGTGCTGGTCTTCGGCGAGGACACGCCGGACGAGGCGCTGCGCCGCATCCGCCCCGACGTCTGGGTGAAGGGCGGCGACTACTCCGCCGAGTCCCTCCCCGAGACGGCGACGGTGGCGGACTGGGGCGGCCGGGTCCTGACCGTGCCGTACCACCCGGGCCGCTCGACCACCCATCTCGCCGCCGCGCTCGCGCGCGTCGGCTGACCCGCGGCCCACGAGGCCCGCAGACCACCCCCGGAAGGAAACCATGAGCACCACTCCCACCCCCATCGGCCGCGTCCTGATCACCGGAGGAGCCTCCGGGCTCGGTGCGGCCGTCGCCGCCGCGGTCGCCGCCGCCGGCGGCACCCCGATCGTGCTCGACCGCGACGTCTCGTCGGTGAAGGAGGGCGTCGCCGCCTACCAGGTCGACGTCGCGAAGACCCGCGAGGCCGAGAAGGCGGTCGTCGAGATCGCCCGCGAGCACGGCGGGCTCGACGCCGTCGTGACCGCGGCCGGCATCGACCGCTGCGGCCGCCTCGTCGACGTGGAGCCGGAGGAGTGGGAGCGCGTCATCTCCGTCAACCTCCTCGGCACCGCGGCCGTCGTCCGGGCGGCGCTGCCCTTCCTCACCGAGACCCACGGCCGCGTCGTCACCGTCGCCTCCTCGCTCGCGATCAAGGCCGTCTCGGACGCGACCGCGTACTGCGCCTCGAAGTTCGGCGTGCTCGGCTTCACCCGCGCGCTCGCGGCCGAGACCAAGGGCGAGATCGGAGTGACCACGCTGATCCCGTCGGGCATGAAGACGCGCTTCTTCGACGACCGCGACGAGCAGTACAAGCCGGGCCCGGACGCGCTGCTGAACGACCCGGAGAACGTGGCGAACGCCGTCATGTTCGTCCTCGGCCAGCCGCGCGGCTGCGAGGTCCGCGAGCTCGTCATCACGCACGAGGAGGAGCCGTCCTGGCCGTGATCCGCTGATCCGGGCGCGCCCCGGATCCCCCTCCGCGAGACGCCGCCTCGGTTCGCACGCCCCGGCGCGTCGCGTACCGAGGTGGCGTCTCGCGGTTCAGCGGGTGGAGGCGAGCACCCCGCGGACGTCCTCGAGCACGGCCTCGACGCGCACGTCGCCGACGAACGTGACGTCGTGCTCGCAGCGCGGAGCGGTCCAGCCGACCTGCGTGGCGTCGCGCCCGCAGACCGGGCAGTGCGTGGTCCAGCTCAGCTGCACCCGGTGGCGCTGCCGCCCGAGGGCCGCGGCGTTGATCGCGTTGCCCACCCAGAAGATCCCGACCGTCGGAGCGCCGACCGCGGCGGCGAGATGGCGGGGTCCGGAGTCGTTGCCGAGCACGAGGTCGGCGAGCGAGAGCAGCGGAGCGAGGTCCGGAAGGTCCACGACGCCCGCCCAGGAGACCGCTCCCGGCGCTCCGGCGACGATCTCGTCGGCGGCGGGCACGTCCGAGGCGTCGCCCACCACCAGCACGCGCGCGCCGTCCGCCAGCAGCTCCGTCGCCACGGCGGCGAAGGAGGCGGCGGGCCAGCGGCGGCGGGGATCGGTCGCGCCGGGGTGGATCAGCACCAGCGGTCCGCCCGCGGGCAGCGCCGCGGCGAGGCGGTCCCGCCGCTCCGGATCCACGGCGAGCGCCGGCTCGAGGCGTGTCGCGGGCGCTCCTGCCAGCCCGACGATCTCGAGCGCCCGCAGCATCTCGTGCTGGTAGTAGACGTAGGGGATCGTGCGCTCGAGCTCCGCGGCGTCGTCGGTGCGCGACCCGACCGTGTGGCGCGCGCCGAGGCGCTGGAGGAACGGGTTGGAGTAGCGCCCGCCGCCGTGCAGCTGCACGGCCAGGTCGAAGCGGCGCGCGCGCATCCGCTCGGTGAAGTCCTCGACGACCCGGGGGTCCTCCCCCTCTCCGTCGCGGACGCCCTGCGCCACCGGCAGGATCTCGACGTCGGCGATCGGCGACTCGACGCCCGTCAGCAGGACCCGGTGCGCGGGCGTCCCGAGCAGGGTGATATCGGCTCCCGGGTAGGCGGCCGCGAGGGCGTCGACGGCGGGCAGCGCGAACAGCAGGTCGCCGAGTCCGCCGCCGCGCAGGACGGCGATCCTCTCGACTCCGGCGAAGGGCTCTCGGAGGGGGGCGATGGCGACCACGACGGGTTCCTCTCAGGTGCGGAGGGCGCGCGGGCGCCGCTCCGGGGACGGTGCACTCCTCCACTTCCCCGCCGGGACCGATCCGAAACCGGATCGGCGGCGAGCCCCCGTCGCCGATCCGGGGGCGGATTCCCGAGGCGGCGTGTCTAGGCGCGCACCACCCGGGTACCGGACGGATGCGTCCGCCACTCCGCGGGCGCCCCCGACCGAGAGGTGACCGTGACCATCGACATCACGACCCCCGCCACGACCGCCGCCGACGCCGTCCGCCGCGCGCGGACCGCGTTCCCCGCGTGGGCCGCCACCGCGCCCGCCGAGCGCGGCGCCCTGCTCCGTGCCGCCGCCCACCGCGTGGCCGAGCGCGAGCAGGAGCTCGCCGACCTCAACACGCAGGAGACGGGCAAGCCCGCCGGCGACGCCCTGGGCGGCGTCCGCGCCGGTGTCGACACGCTGCTCCAGTACGCCGAGCTCGGCCCGCTGCACCGCGGGAGGAGCCTGCGCGGAGGGGCGCTCAACGTCGATCTCGCCCTGCCGCACCCGCGCGGTGTCGTGCTCGCCCTCACTCCGTGGAACGACCCGGTCGCCGTCGCTGCGGGCCTCCTGGGCGCCGCGATCGTCTCCGGTGACGTCGTCGTGCACAAGCCGAGCGAGCGCAGTCCGGGCACGGGCGCCCTCTTCACGAGCATCCTCGCCGAGGCGCTGCCCGAGGGCGTGCTGACCCTGGTCGAGGGCGACGGGGCGGTCGGCGACGAGCTGGCGCGCACCGAGGGCGTCGACGTCCTCGCCCACGTCGGCTCGACCGCCACCGGCCGCGCGCTCGCCCGGGTCGCCGCCGTCACCGGCGCGCACGTGATCCTCGAGAACGGCGGCAACGACGCGCTCGTCGTAGACCGCGACGTCGATCCGGTCTGGGCCGCCGAGCAGGCCGCGCTGGGCGCCTTCGCCAACGCCGGCCAGATCTGCACCTCCGTCGAGCGGATCTACGTGCACCGCGACATCGCCGAGGCGTTCACGGCGGCGCTGGTCGCCGAGGCCGACCGCTGGAGCGCGGGCCCGCTCCCCCGCCTCGTCGACGCCCGCATGCGCGACGCCGTCCACGAGCACGTCACGGAGGCGCTCGGCAGCGGCGCGCGCGCCCTCACCGGCGGCACTCCCGGGGACGGCACCTTCTACCCCGCGACCGTCCTGGCCGACTGCACCGAGTCGATGCTGGTGATGACGGAGGAGACCTTCGGGCCCGTCGCGCCGATCCGCGTCGTCGACTCCTTCGACGAGGGCCTGGACCTGGCCGCCGCGAGCCCCTACGGCCTGGCCGCCTCGATCCTCACCGCCGACATGGAGCACGCTCACCGCGCCGCGGCGACGCTGCCGGTCGGCACAGTCAAGGTCAACGGCGTCTTCGGAGGAGCGCCGGGCGGCAGCGCCCAGCCCCGCGGAGCATCCGGCTCCGGCTTCGGCTACGGCCCGGAGCTGCTCGACGAGATGACCACCACCACGGTCGTGCACTTCGGCCTGCCCGTCCTGCCGGGAGGCGCGCGATGAGCCTCGAGGGCTCGGCGCTCCAGCGGGCGAGCGCCCTCCTGGCGCACGTCCACGAGCGCCCACCGGTCGTCGCCGTGATCGGGGACCTCATCCTCGACTCCTGGTGGCTCGGCGAGGCGGAGCGCGTCACGCGGGAGGCGCCCGCGCCGGTCCTGCGGCTCGAGGACGTCGTCGACGTCGCGGGCGGGGCCGCCAACACCGCCGCCAACCTGCGCGCGCTGGGCGCCGTCGTCCGCACGGTCGGTGTGGCCGGACGCGACTCCGAGGGCGACCGGCTCGTGCGCGCCCTCGACCGGGCCGGCCTGGACACCTCCCGGGTCGTCCGCACCGGCGCCGCGACGACGATCAAGACCCGCGTGGTCGGCGGCGACAGCGTGATGCTGCGCGTCGACTCCGGCCCGCACCGCCCGGCCGACGACGAGCTGGCCCTGCTCGCCGGTGCCGCCGCCGAGGCCGCCGCGGGCGCCGACGCCGTCCTGGTCTGCGACTACGGCTCGGGGATCCTCCGCGAGGCCGTCGAGCGCCTGCTCGCCGTCGAGCGCCCCGGCCTCCTCGTGGTCGACGCGCACGAGCTCTCCGACTGGGCCTTCGCCCGGCCGGACCTCGTCACTCCGAACGCCAAGGAGGCGGAGCGGCTGCTCGGCGGCTCCCTCGGCCGCGGGACGGAGCGGGCCGCCGCCGTGCGCGACGCGGCGGACGACCTGCGCGCCCGCTCGGGCGCCCGGCACGTCGTGGTCACCCTCGACCGGGACGGCTCTACCGCCCTCGACGCCGACGGCACGGTCAGCCGCACCTTCGCTCAGCCAGCGGAGGAGAAGCAGGCGTCCGGCGCCGGCGACACCTTCGCCGCGACCGCCACCCTCGCCCTCGCCGCCGGCCGCTCCCTGGCCACCGCCGTCGATCTGGCGCAGGCCTCCGCCGACGTGGTCGTGCAGCGCCCCGGCACCTCCGTCTGCTCGGGCGACGACCTGCTCGCCTCCCTCGCCGCTCCCGGCGCCGTCGTGCTCGGCGAGGACGCCCTCGTCGAGGTCCTCGCGGAGCAGTCGCGCCGCGGTCGCCGCGTGGTGTTCACCAACGGCTGCTTCGACGTCCTGCACCGCGGCCACACCGCCTACCTCCGCCAGGCCCGCGAGCTCGGCGACGTGCTCGTGGTCGCGGTGAACGACGACGACTCCGTCCGGCGGCTGAAGGGCGAGGGACGGCCGATCAACCCGGAGGGCGACCGCGCGGGCGTGATCGCCGAGCTGGGCTGCGTCGACTACGTGACGCTCTTCGGCGGAGACACCCCCATCCCGCTGCTCGAGCGCGTGCAGCCCGACGTCTACGTGAAGGGCGGGGACTACAACCCCGACATGCTCGCGGAGGCGGCCGTCGTGCGCTCCTACGGGGGCGTCGTCACCACGGTCGGCTACGTCTCGGAGCACTCCACGACCGAGATGGTCCAGCGCATCCGATCGGCCGCGCCGTGACCAGCCGCCGGTGGTCCGGGCGCTGGGGGGTCCCGGAGGCTCCCCGGCAGCCGCTGATCGACGTGCTGGTGCCGACGGTCGGCCGCCGTGCCGAGCTCGCCGCCACGCTCGCCGGACTCGCCGCTCAGGACGACCCGCCCTTCCGCGTGATCGTGAGCGACCAGTCCGAGGACGCGGTCGCCGAGAGCGACCCGACGATCCTCGCGATGCTGCGCGTGCTGGAGGCGCAGGGCCGGGCTCCGGTGGTGCGCCGGCACCTGCCCCGGCGCGGGCTCGCGGAGCAGAGGCACTACCTCCTCTCCCTCGCCACCGCCCCGGCCGTCCTCTTCCTCGACGACGACGTGTGGCTCGAGCCGGGCACGCTCTCGCGGCTGCACGAGGCCCTCGAGCGCCTCGACTGCGGCTTCGTCGGCTCCGCGGTGCAGGGCCTGTCCTACCTCGAGGACGTGCGCCCGCACGAGACCGAGTCGTTCGAGACCTGGGAGGAGCGCGTGGAGCCCGAGCGGGTGCGGCGCGGAACCCCGGAGTTCGAGCGCTGGCCGCTGCACAACGCGGCGAATCTCACGCACGTCGCCGCCCGCCTCGACGTCCCGGAGGGCGCCTGGCGCGCGTACCGGGTCGCCTGGCTGGGCGCGTGCGTCCTCTACCGCCGCGACGCCCTCCTGGCCGTCGGCGGCTTCGACTTCTGGGAGCAGCTGCCCCCGGAGCACAGCGGTGAGGACGTCGCCGCGCAGTGGCGCGTCATGGAGCGCTTCGGCGGCGCGGGCCTCGTGCCCAGCGGCGCCGTGCACCTCGAGACGCCCACGACGGTCACCGACCGGCGCGTCGACGCCTTCGACCGGCTCTTCGCCGAAGAGCACTCGTAACACTCAGCAAGGCGACGAAAGGACAGCACGATGGACGCACCCAACCCGATCCAGATCCAGAAGTACCTCTCGGGCATCGACTACCCCGCCTCGAAGGACACGATCGTCGAGACCGCGGAGAAGGAGGGCGCGGACGGCGACGTCCTCGAGGCCCTCCGTGCGATCCCGGACGGCGACTACGAGAAGCCCACCGACGTGAGCTCGGCCGTCTCGAAGGTCTGACCCCCTCCGCGGGACGCCGCTCCGGTGCACGGCACGCCGTGCCTGTCGTACCGGAGCGGCGTCCCGCGAGCGGCGATCGGCCGGCGCGGAGAGCCGGGGTCAGGCGGAGGCGTGCTCGCGCTCGCGCAGGACGCCGGACTCGAGCGCCTGGAACGACAGCACCTTGTAGCCCTCGGACTCGAAGAAGATCGTCGCCCGGTCGGCCTCCACGCTCATCACGGTGCCGGCGCCCCACTCGCGGTGCTCCACCGACTCGTCGACGCTCAGAGGGGCGTCCACGGGCGCCTCGACGGTCTCGCCGCTCGCCTCGTGCCGCTCGCAGCCGTCGCAGTTGCCGCACCACTCGGCCGACTCCACGCCGAAGTAGTCCAGCAGGACTCGGCGGCGGCACTGGCTGGTCTCCGCGTACGCGCGCATCATCGACAGGCGCGACTCCGCGATCCGCTCGCGGGAGGCCAGAGCCTCCTTCACCGCGTGCACGGCCTCGTCGCCGGAGGCCTCGCGCGTCCCGCGCAGACCGGAGCCGGTCTCCACCAGCCCCGCGTCCGCGAGATCGTTGACGATCCGGACGATCGTGCGGGCCGGCTTCCCCAGCTCCTTCGCGAGAGCCGCGGAGTCGAGCCCCGGCTGCTCCGAGACGGCCGCCCAGATCACGCGCAGCGCGGCCTTGTCGACCGAGCGCTTGGCGAAGAAGCGGCGGAGACCCAGATCCTCGGCGCGGTAGTGCAGCGCGCCCGTGGCCGGCTCGCCGTCGCGGCCCGCGCGGCCGATCTCCTGGTAGTAGGCGTCGAGCGACTCGGTGGTCGTCGCGTGCAGCACGAAGCGGACGTCGGCCCGGTCGATGCCCATCCCGAAGGCCGAGGTCGCGACGACGACGTCGAGCTCGCCGGCGCGCCACTGCTCGTGCACGACCTTGCGCTCGGACACCTTGAGTCCGGCGTGGTACGCCGCGACCCGGCGCCCCTCCGCCGCGATGTCGGCCGCGTAGGCCTCCGTCTCCTTGCGGGTGGCGACGTAGACCAGGCCCGGAGCCGTCCAGCTGCGGGCCTCCTCGACCACGGCGGCGCGCTTCTCGTTCTCGCTCTCGTGGCGGTGCACCACCAGCCGGATCTCCGGACGGTCGACGCCGTGCACCTGGATCTCGGGGTCGGTCATCCGGAGGCGCTCGATGATCTCGTCGCGCACCGGCCCGGAGGCGGTGGCGGTCATCGCGAGCACCGGCGGGTCGCCGAGCTCGCCGCGCACATCGGCCAGGCGGAGGTAGTCGGGGCGGAAGTCGTGGCCCCAGGATGAGACGCAGTGCGCCTCGTCGACGACCAGGAGCGACACTCCCGCGGCCGCCAGGCGCGCCACGTTCTCGGACTTGGCGAGCTGCTCGGGCGCCAGGAGCACGTAGAGCGGGCCGCCCTCGTCGATCCGGTCCCAGGCGCGGGCGACGGCCGCGGCGCCCTGGGAGGAGTTGATCGCGACGGCGGGCGCGGCCGCCGGAGCCGCCTCGATCGCGGCGAGCTGGTCGGCCTGCAGGGCGACGAGCGGGGAGACGACCAGGACGACGCCGCCGCGCTCGGCTCCGGCGATCTGGTAGACCGCGGACTTGCCGCCGCCCGTCGCCAGCACCAGCAGCGTGTCGCGCCCGGAGGCCGCCGACTCGATCGCCTCGCGCTGACCGGGGAGCAGCGACGACCAGCCGAAGTCCTCCCGGGCGATGCGGCTGACGGAGTCGGTGCGGGAGGAGTTCATAGCTCGACGCTACGACCAGACGGCCTCGGAGGCAGTCCGCTTGACAGCGCCGGGGAGCACGGTGAAGGCGCGTCGCCCGGCCTCGCGGCCCGCCTCTGCCCCCTCGCCCCCGCGCTGTCAACGTCCTGCGGAGGGGCCCGTCGCGTGCTGGGCTGGAGCCCCGACGAGAGGAGCCGACATGGCCGACCAGAACGTGAACGAGGACCTTCCCGGATCCGGCGGCGACGCCGCCCCGAACACCGGCGGCGCGCAGACGGTGCTGCCCGGCGAGGACGCGGCCGACGCCTCCGCAGCGGGGGCCGTTCCCGGGGGCACCGCGATCGACCGCGGTGTCACGGACGCCGTGACCGACGGCGACAGCGGAGGGGACACCGTCTCCGGCGACGCCGACCTGCCGGACGAGACCGAGGGCGCGGTCGGCAGCGACCCGGCGAGCGCCGACTGACGTCCCGCTCGGACGCGTCCGGCCCGCCGGATCCGAGGATCCTTGCGGGCCGGAGGCGCTCGTCCCTCCGCGGAGGAGGGCCCGGGCTCAGCGCCGGACGACCACCGGGTTGAACAGCGTGCCGATGCCCTCGACGTCCACCGCGACGGTGTCCCCGTTCGCGATCGGCCCGACGCCGGCGGGCGTCCCGGTGAGGATCACGTCCCCGGGGAGGAGCGTGAAGATGCGCGAGACGTAGGCCACGAGCTCGGGCACCCCGTGGATCATGTCGCCGGTGCTGCCCGACTGCTGCACGCGCCCGTTGACGCGCGTCTCGATCGCGCTCTCGTTCCAGACGAACTCGGTCTCGATGACCGGACCGAGCGGGCAGAAGGTGTCGTAGCCCTTCGCCCGCGCCCACTGGCCGTCGGAGCGCTGGAGGTCGCGCGCGGTGACGTCGTTGGCGATCGTGTACCCGAAGACCACGTCCTCGTAGTCCTCCGCGCGGACGTTGCGGGCCACGGCGCCGATCACGATCGCCAACTCGCCCTCGAACTCCACCTGCTGGCTGTCCTCGGGGAGGACGATCGCCTCGTCCGGGCCGATGACCGACGTGTTCGGCTTGAGGAACACCAGCGGCTCCGCCGGGGCGTCGCCGCCCATCTCGGCCGCGTGGTCGGCGTAGTTCTTCCCGATGCCGACGACCTTGGAGCGCGGGATCACCGGCGCGAGGAGCTTCGCCTCCGCGATCGGGATGCGCTCCCCCGTGGTGTCGAACCCGGCGAACATCGGGTCGCCGGCGAGCACGACCAGGTCGTCCTCGTCCACGATCCCGAAGTGGATCGCTCCCCCGTTGTCCCCGTCGCGCTGCGTGGCGAATCGTGCGATCTTCATGCGTCCAGCCTCGTCATCCATCCGTGCGTGTCCTCGCGGCGTCCGTACTGGATGCCGGTCAGCTCCTCGCGGAGCGACATCGTGAGCTCCCCGGCGGGCGCGCCCTCGCGGCCGACGGAGAAGCCCTCGCCCTTGAGCTCGGCGATCGGGGTGATCACGGCGGCGGTCCCGCAGGCGAACACCTCGACCACGTCGCCGGAGGCCACCCCGTCGCGCCACTCGTCGATGCTCACGCGGCGCCGCTCGACGCGGTGGCCGCGGTCCTCGGCGAGCTGCAGGACGCTGTCGCGCGTGATGCCCTCGAGGATGGAGTCCGATTCCGGGGTGACCAGCGTGCCGTCCTTCTTCACCAGCACCACGTTCATGCCGCCGAGCTCCTCGATCCACTGCGACTCCTGCGAGTCGAGGAAGAGGACCTGCGCGCAGCCGTGGCTGTAGGCCTCCTGCTGCGGAAGGAGGGAGGAGGCGTAGTTGCCGCCCGTCTTCGCCGCTCCCGTGCCGCCCTTGCCCGCCCGGGCGTAGGAAGTGGAGAGCCAGATCGACACGGGGGCGACCCCGCCCGAGAAGTAGGCGCCGGCGGGGCTGGCGATCACGTAGTAGCCGACGTCCTCGGCCGCGCGCACGCCGAGGAACGCCTCCTGCGCGAACATGAACGGGCGCAGGTAGAGGCTGGTCTCCGGCTCCGAGGGGACCCAGTCGCCGTCGACCGCGATCAGCTGCCGCAGCGACTCGACGAAGAGGTCCGTCGGGAGCTCCGGCAGCGCGAGGCGGCGGGCCGAGCGCTGCAGGCGGCGCGCGTTCGCCTCCGGGCGGAAGGTCCAGACGGAGCCGTCCTCGTGGCGGTAGGCCTTCATCCCCTCGAAGATCTCCTGCGCGTAGTGCAGGACGGCGGCGGCGGGGTCGAGCGCGAGCGGGCCGTAGGGCTCGACGCGGGCGCTGTGCCAGCCGTCCGTGCGGGTCCAGCGGAGGCCGACCATGTGGTCGGTGAAGTGCATGCCGAAGCCGGGATTCGCGAGGATCCGGGCGCGCTCCTCGGCGGAGCGGGGCGCGGGGGCGGCGGTCACCTCGAAGGCGAGGTCGGCGGGGGCGGAGTCGGTGCTCATCGTGGTGGTGTCCTTCTGCGGGGGATCAGCGGAGGCGGGCGACGACGGAGTCGCCGATCGCGGCCGTGGAGCGCGGGGTGCCGTCGCGCGACTCGATGTCGGCGGTCACGGCTGCGGTGACGCGCGCGGCCTCGTCGCTCCGGCCGAGGTGGTCCAGCAGCATCGCCGCCGAGAGGATCGCGGCGGTCGGGTCGGCGAGCTGCCGTCCGGCGATGTCGGGCGCGGACCCGTGGACCGGCTCGAACATGCTGGGGAACGCGCCGTCGGGGTTGATGTTGCCCGAGGCCGCGAGTCCGATGCCGCCGCTGATCGCGCCGGCCAGATCGGTCAGGATGTCGCCGAAGAGGTTGTCGGTGACGATGACGTCGAACCTAGCAGGGTCGGTCACGAGGAAGATCGTGGCGGCGTCCACGTGGAGGTAGTCGACGGCCACGTCCTCGAAGGCGGCCCCCACCTCGTCGAGGATCCGCTTCCAGAGGGAGCCGGAGAAGACGAGGACGTTCGTCTTGTGCACGAGCGTCAGCCGGGAGCGCCGCGCGCGGGCGAGCTCGAACGCGTGGCGGACGACGCGCTCGACCCCGTAGGCGGTGTTGACCGACACCTCGTTGGCGACCTCGTGCGGGGTGCCCTGCCGGATCGAGCCGCCGGTGCCGACGTAGGGGCCCTCCGTGCCCTCGCGGACGACCACGAAGTCGACCTCCCCGGGAGCCGCGAGCGGCGAGGGGACGCCCGCGTAGAGACGGGTGGGCCGCAGGTTGACGTAGTGGTCGAGCTCGAAGCGCAGCCGCAGGAGCAGCCCGCGCTCGATGTTCGCGTCCCGGAGGCGCGGGTCGCCCGGTGCTCCGCCGACGGCGCCCAGGAGGATCGCGTCGTGCCCCGCGATCGCCGCGAGGTCCTCGTCGGTGAGGACGTCGCCGGTCTCGAGGTAGCGGGCGGCGCCGAGCGAGAAGGTGGTCGTCTCGAGCACCAGGTCGGAGTCGGCGGTGACGGCGTCGAGGACCTTGACGGCCTCGGCGGTCACCTCGGGCCCGATCCCGTCTCCGGGGATGACGGCGAGCTTCACGGTGCGGGGCATGGCGGTCCTCAGGCGTACGGGGTCGGAGTCCCCCCAGCGTACTCGCGGCCCGCCCGCGCCGCGGTCCGGGGCACGCGCCCCCCGTCGGGCTGGCGAGGGCCGCCCGGGAGGCGCTGCGCGTCCCGGGCGGCCTCCCTCGGGAGGAGAGGAGGAGCGTCAGCTCCGGCGGAGTCGCCAGGCGCCGACCGCGGCGGCGGCCAGCACGAGGACGACACCGAGCCAGGCCGACCAGCCGACGCCCGAGTCGAACGCCGCGCTCGCCGACGCGACGAGGCTCGCGGCGGAGTCGGCGGGCAGCTCGCCGGCGACCGAGACGGCGCCGCCGAGGGTCTCCCCGGCCCGCTGCGCCTGCGCGGCGTCGAGGCCCTCGGGCAGCACGACTCCCCCGCGGTACACGGCGGTGAGGACCGTGCCGAGCGTCGCGGTGCCGAGGACGGCACCGAGCTCGTAGGCGGTCTCGGAGACGGCGGAGGCCGCACCGGCCTTGTCGGCGGGCGCGTTGGCCAGGATCAACTCGTTCGACACCGTCTCGGCCGCACCGATGCCCAGGCCGAGGAACGCGAAGGCGACGGCGACGGTGAGCGCGGACGCTCCTCCGGGCGCCCCGCTGCCGAGGGCCAGCAGGATGTACCCGACGGCCGAGACCAGCAGTCCGGCCGGGACGACGAGGCGCGGAGCGACGCGGCGCGCGATCGGCACCACGCCGAGCCCGGCCAGGATCATCACGGCGAGGCCCGGCACGAGCACGAGGCCCGCCTCCAGGGGCGAGAGCCCGACCACGAGCTGCAGGTGCTGCGAGAGGAAGAAGAGCCCGCCGACCAGCGCGGTGACGCTGAGGAGGTTGACCACGATCGCCGCACTGAACGAGCCGCGGCGGAAGAGCGAGAGATCGAGCATCGGCGAGGCCCGGCGCTGCTGGCGGCGGACGAACAGAACTCCCGAGACGACGCCCACGACGAGCGCCGCGACGCCGACCGCGTCGATCCCGTGCTCGGCGAAGGACTTCACCGCGTAGACGACCGGCGCCATGGTCGCCAGCGACAGCAGGATGCTGACCACGTCGACCGGGCCGGGCTGCGGGTCGCGCGACTCCGGCACCAGGATCGGCACCAGGACGACCAGCGGGAGCAGCACGGGCACCGCGAGCAGGAACACCGACCCCCAGGGGAAGTGCTCGAGCAGCACGCCGCCGACCAGCGGGCCGATGCCCGAGCCCACGGCAAAGCCGGTCGCCCAGATCGCGATCGCGAGGCGGCGCTGGTCGCGGTCGGGGAAGACGCTGCGCAGGAGCGAGAGCGTCGAGGGCATCAGCATCGCGCCGAAGAAGCCCAGTGCCGCGCGGGCGCCGATGAGCGCCGCGGCGGTGGGAGCGAACGCGGCCACGACCGAGACGGCGGCGAAGCCGACCGCGCCGACCAGCAGGAGGCGCCGCCGCCCGACGCGGTCGCCGAGACTGCCCATCGCCACCAGCAGGCCCGCGAGCACCAGCGGGTAGGCGTCGACGATCCACAGCAGCTCGGTGCCGGAGGGGCCCAGATCCTCGGCGATCGAGGGGAGCGCGAAGTTCAGCACCGTGTTGTCGACCGAGACCAGCAGCACCGGGAGCATCAGCACCGCGAGCGCCACCCAGGCGCGTCGCCCGACCCGGTCGGCGGCGCCGGCGGTGTCGTGGGTGGAGACGGGAGCGGTGCGCGCGGACACGGGGACGACCTTTCAGAGGAGAACGGAGAGAGTATACCGTCCAGCCGGTACAGTCGCCACTGATCCGCCGTAGGATGGTCGCCGTGCCTCCTGCCCCCGCCCGCGACCGCGTCCTCGACGCGTTCGAGCAGCTCCTCATCGAGCAGGGCGAGCGCGCCGCGACCCTCGACGCCGTCGCCCGCGAGGCCGGAGTCTCCAAGGGCGGGCTGCTCTACCACTTCCCCTCGAAGGACGCCCTCGTCGACGGGCTCCTGCAGCGCCTCGACGCGCGGCGGGAGGCGGACGTCGCGCAGAGCCTCGCTGCTCCCGAGGGCGTGGTCGCCTACCTGCTGCGCACCTCCTTCGCCGCCGACTCGGCCTTCGACCGCACGATCCTCGCCGTGTCGCGCATCGCGCAGGGGCACGACGAGCGCGCCAGCGGGGGCCTCGCGCGGATCCACGACAGCTGGAACGAGGTGGTCGCCGACGCCGTGGGCGACCCGCTCGTCGCCCGGGCGATCGTCCTGATGAGCGACGGGCTCTACTACAACTCCGCCCTGCTCCCCACGGGCTCGCAGTCGCGCGGCGAGGCCGAGGACGTCCTCGCGGTCGTCCAGCGCCTCCTCGGGAGCTGAACCGCGCCGCCCCGGCGGACCCGCTACAGCTCGACGACGCCGTCGATCAGGGTCACCGTCGCGCCGCCGATCCAGATCGCGCCGTCCGTGCTCTCGACGCGCACGCGCCCGGCTCGGCCCAGCGCCGCCCCCTGAGCGGCCGTGTAGCGCTCGGGCAGCACGCCGCTGCCGATCAGCCACTGGGCGATCCCCGCGTTGAGGCTCCCCGTCACCGGATCCTCGGACACACCGGCGTCGGGGATGAACGCCCGCACCTCGACCGCGCACTCGCCTCCCGCCGGATGCTCGCCCACGACGCCGACGGGGAGCCCGGCGAGGAGAGCCTGGTCCGGCCGCAGCGCGAGGACCTGCTCCGCCGACGCGAGCCGCACGGCCAGCCAGCCGGGACCGTTGTCGACCCACTCGTGGTCGAGGATCTCGGCGCGCGGGATCCGCAGAGCCGCAGCCACCCGCTCGAGCGTCGCCTCGTCGACCGGTCCGGTCCGCCGGCGGGGCGGGGCGGCGAAGGCGATGCCCTCCTCCGTCACCCGCAGTCGGACGAGACCCGCGGCGCACTCCTGCACGAGCTCCCCCGCCGCGCGGGCCGTCCCTCCGGCCGCGAGCCAGGCGTGCGCGCTCCCGAGGGTCGGGTGCCCGGCGAAGGGCAGCTCCCCGCCCGGCGTGAAGATCCGCAGCCGGTAGTCGGCCGCGGGGTCGCTCGGGCGGAGGAGGAAGGTCGTCTCGGAGAGGTTCGTCCAGCGCGCGAACTCCGCCATCGCGGCGTCGCCCACGCCGTCGCCGTCGACGACGACCGCCACCGGGTTGCCCCGGAACGGCGCGGCGCCGAAGACGTCGACCTGAGCGAACCGCCGCGTGCTCACTGCTCGGTGATGTCGATCTCCTGCATGAGGTCGGCGTCGATCGCGACGCGGACCTTCTCGAGCAGGCCGTCGGGGGCGGGAGAGTCGATGGTGATCACCGAGAGCGCCTTGCCGCCCGCCTCGGTGCGCGCGATCTGCATGCCCGCGATGTTGACCGCGGCGTCGCCGAACTCGCGGCCGTAGACCGCGACGATCCCGGGGCGGTCGACGTAGCTCATGACGACGAGGTGCTTCGCGAGGGGGACCTCGACGTCGTAGCCGTTGATCGCCACGATCTTCTCGACCTGCTTGGTGCCGGTCAGCGTGCCCGAGACCGAGATCTGCGAGCCGTCCGAGAGCGCGCCGCGCAGCGTGATCACGTTGCGGTACTCGTCCGAGACCGGCTCCGTGATCAGGCGCACCTCGATGCCGCGCTGCTCCGCGAGCACCGGCGCGTTGACGTAGGACACCGTCTCCGAGACCACGTTGGTGAACACGCCCTTGAGAGCCGCCAGCTTGAGGACCTTCACGTCGTAGCCGGCGAGCTCGCCGCGCACCTCGACGTCGATGGAGGTGACCGGCGAGTCCGCGAGGCCCGAGAAGACCTGGCCGAGCTTCTCGACCAGCGGGATGCCGGGGCGCACGTACTCGTCGATCACGCCGCCGGCGACGTTCACGGCGTCCGGCACGAGCTCGCCCGAGAGCGCGAGGCGCACCGAGCGGGCGACCGAGACACCGGCCTTCTCCTGCGCCTCGTCGGTCGAGGCTCCGAGGTGCGGAGTGACGACCACGTTCTCGAGGGCGAGCAGCGGCGATCCGGTCGGCGGCTCCTTGACGAACACGTCGAGCCCGGCGCCGGCGATGGTCTTCGCGACGAGCGCGCGGTGCAGCGCGTCCTCGTCGATGAGGCCGCCGCGGGCCACGTTCACGATGAACGCCGACGGCTTCATCAGCGCCAGCTGATCGTCCGAGATCATGCCGGTCGTCTCGGGGGTCCTCGGCATGTGGATCGTGATGAAGTCGCTCTCGGCCAGCAGCTCCTCCAGGGAGAGGAGCGTGACGCCGAGCTGCTGCGCGCGGGCGCTGGTCACGTAGGGGTCGTAGGCGACGACGTTCACGCCGAAGGCCTGCAGGCGCGCGGTGATCAGCGCGCCGATGCGACCGAGGCCGATGATGCCGACGGTCTTCTCGTAGAGCTCGACGCCCGTGTACTTCGAGCGCTTCCAGAGGCCCTGCGCGAGCGCGCTGTGCGCGGCGGGGATGTGGCGGGCGAGGCTCAGGATGTGGCCGACGGTGAGCTCGGCGGCCGAGATGATGTTCGAGGTCGGCGCGTTCACGACCATGACGCCCGCAGCGGTCGCGGCGGTGATGTCGACGTTGTCCAGACCCACACCGGCGCGGGCGATCACCTGGAGCGAGGGGGCCGCGGCGATCGCCTCCGCGTCGACCTGCGTCGCGGAGCGCACGAGGATCGCGTGCGCCGTGGCGAGGGCCTCGAGCAGCGCCGGGCGGTCGGTGCCGTCCACGGAGCGGATCTCGAAGTCGGGACCGAGCGCGTCCACGGTGGCGGGCGAGAGTTCTTCGGCGATCAGGACGACCGGCTTTGTCACGAGAGGCGCTTCCTTCGGAGAGGGGACGGAGCGGGCACCGAGGCGGGGGCGTCGGCAGCCCCCCGACACTGTAGCGGAGGGGTGGGCGCGCCCCGCGCCGTGTGACGCCGCCGGTCAGCTCAGCGAGACCAGGCTCTCGACGCCGAGGACGAGCTGCACGTCGAGCGAGAGCGCCGCCGAGAGGCAGAGGGCCGCCGCGAGCAGTCCGACGAGCGCCGGGAGCCCCCGGCGGCGCCCGAGCAGGACGGCGGCGACGAAGCAGGCGACCGGCAGCACCAGGCCGAGCAGGAGCACCGCCCAGCCCGTCGGATTCAGATCGGTGCCGAGGGAGGCCGCGTAGCTGCGCAGGCCGATCAGGTTGCCGACCGCCTCCCAGACGTCCCAGGCGAAGAAGAGCGCGAACACCACGGCGGCGAGGACGGAGGCGGCCAGGCGCCGGCCGGGCCGGTCGCGCCGGCCGGTCCCGCCGAGGGTGGCCCGGGTCGAGTCGGTCATCAGGCCCCCTTCAGGAACGGCAGCGGAGCGAGGAGGACGAGTCCGGCGACCAGCCAGAGCACGCGGATGCGCACCCGGGCGTCGCGGGTGGCGAGGAGCGCCACGGCGAACCACACCGGCGGCGCCAGGACCGCCAGCCAGAGCCCGAGCGAGTAGAGGGCGCCGCCGAGCGCATCGCCCGCGAAGCCGGCCGTGGCGACCGGCGACTGCCGCGTCGCCGTGATCGCCCAGGCGATGGCGTACAGGAGGTAGAGGCCGGCCGCGATGCCCGCGGCGATCAGCAGAGCGGACGAGGACGCGGCCTCGTCGGCGGGGTCCTCGACCTCGGGGTCGTCGTCGTCCGAGCCGTCGTCCGCCGGGCCCGCCCCCGCGACCGCGCGGGGCGTCCGGCGCACGCGCGCCGTCCCCGCGGCGAGCGTCGGGTCCGCGCCCTCGCCCGCCCACTCCAGGGCCTCGTCGTCGGCGTCGTCCTCCGGGCCGGCGTCCGGCCCGCGGTCCACCGGCGGGGTCGCCGCGTCGTCGTCCTCCGGGGAGCGGCCCGGTCCACCATCGATCACCGCAACACCCTAGCCGCGCGCACCTCGCAGGAGGCTCGGAGCCCGCCGCCGCCTCCCCGACACCCGGCGGACACCCCGCGTCCTCCCCCGGGGGCGAGGCTGAACGGATGGACGACCGCCGCCGCCGCTTCGTCGCCCTCGGCGACTCCTTCACGGAGGGGGTCGGCGACCCGCACCCGCGCCTGCCGAACGGAGTGCGCGGCTGGGCCGACCGCGTCGCCGAGCGCCTGGCGAAGGCCGAGCCGGGCTGGGAGTACGCGAACCTCGCCGTCCGCTCGAAGCGCCTCGCCCAGATCACCGAGGACCAGCTCGCGCCCGCCCTCGCGCTCCGCCCCACCCTGATCACGCTGTACGCCGGCGGCAACGACATCCTCGACCTCGGCACCGACACCGTCGATCTGATCACCCGCTACGAGGCGCTCGTCGACGCGCTCGCGACCACCGGCGCCTCCCTCGTGCTCTTCACCGGCGTCGACATCCCGGGACTGCCCGCCCCGCGGATGTTCCTGCGCCGCAACCACCTCTACAACAGCGCCGTCCGCCGGATCGCCCGCGAGCGGGGCGCGATCCTCGTCGACTACTGGGCGATGCGGGAGTTCCACTCCCCCGTGCTCTGGTCGCCCGACCGGATGCACCTCTCCAAGCGCGGGCACCGCGTCCTGGCCGGCCGAGTGCTCGACACGCTCGGCGTGCCGCACACGATCTCGACCGGGCCCTGGGACGCCCCCGAGCCGCTCCGCCTCCGCGCGCGGCTGCGCGAGCAGCGCCGCTGGGCCGCCGACTGGGTCCTCCCCCTCGTCGGCCGCAAGCTGCGCCGGGTCACGCTCGGCGACCACCTCTCGCCCCGGTGGCCGGACCCCGTCCTCGTCCCGCCGAAGGGCGGTCTCCGCCGTCTCGTCCGCGAGCTCGAGCGGTAGTCGCGCCCCGGACGCGGAGGAGCCCCGGCCCGGCGAGGGGATCCCGGTGGACGGGTCCCTCGTCGGGCCGGGGCTCCCCCGGTCGACGCGGTGCGACTAGCGCGCGACGCTGCCGTCGGTGTAGTCCTCGTCGGTCTGCTTCCAGGCGAAGAGCTTGCGCAGCTCGCGGCCGGTCTCCTCGATCGGGTGCTTCTCGCCCTTGGCGCGCAGCTCCTGGAACTCGGGTCCGCCCGCGTCCTGGTCGCCGATGAAGCGCTTCGCGAAGGCGCCGCTCTGGATGTCGCCGAGGACGGCCTTCATGTTCTCCTTCACGCGCGGGTCGATGACGCGCGGGCCGGAGACGTAGTCGCCGTACTCGGCGGTGTCGGAGACGCTCCAGCGCTGCTTGGCGATGCCGCCCTCCCACATGAGGTCGACGATGAGCTTGAGCTCGTGCAGCACCTCGAAGTAGGCGATCTCGGGCTGGTAGCCGGCCTCGACGAGGGTCTCGAAGCCGTACTGGACGAGCTGCGAGGTGCCGCCGCAGAGGACGGCCTGCTCGCCGAACAGGTCGGTCTCGGTCTCCTCGGTGAAGGTGGTCTTGATGACGCCGGCGCGGGTGCCGCCGATGGCCTTCGCGTAGGACTTCGCGGTCTCCCAGGCGGTGCCGGTCGCGTCGTTCTCGACGGCGATGATGTCCGGGATGCCGCGGCCGGCGACGAACTCGCGGCGCACGGTGTGGCCGGGGGCCTTCGGCGCGATGAGGATGACGTCGACGCCCGCGGGCGCCTCGATGTAGCCGAAGCGGATGTTGAAGCCGTGCGCGAAGGCGAGGGTCTTGCCCTCGGTCAGCGCGGACGCGATCTGCTCGCTGTAGATCGCGCGCTGGTGCTGGTCCGGCGCGAGGATCATGATCAGGTCGGCCCAGGCCGCGGCGTCGGCGACGCTCTTGACCTCGAAGCCGTCGTCCTCGGCCTTGGCGGTCGACTTCGACCCCTCCTTCAGCGCGATGACGACCTGGACGCCGGAGTCGCGGAGGTTCTGCGCGTGCGCGTGGCCCTGCGAGCCGTAGCCGACGATCGCGACCTTCTTGGACTGGATGATGGAGAGGTCGGCGTCGGCGTCGTAGATGAGCTCGGTCACGTGGTGAGTCCTTTTCTGTAGTGGAGAGTTCGCGGTCAGTTCTTGAAGACGCGCTCGGTGATCGACTTGGAGCCGCGCCCGATGGCGAGCAGGCCCGACTGCGCGATCTCCTTGATGCCGTAGGGCTCGATCACCCGCAGGAACGCGTTGGTCTTGCCGGTGTCGCCGGTGACCTCGATCACCAGGGCGTCCGTCGCGACGTCGACCACGCGGGCGCGGAAGAGCGTGACGGCCTCGAGCACCTGCGAGCGCGTGACGTTGTCGACGCGGACCTTGACGAGCAGGTGCTCGCGCTGGACCGACTGGTCGGTGTCGAGCTCGACGATCTTGATCACGTTGACGAGCTTGTTGAGCTGCTTCGTGACCTGCTCGAGCGGCAGGTCCTCGACGTCCACGGCGACCGTGATGCGCGAGAGCCCGGCCAGCTCGGTCGGACCGACCGCCAGCGACTCGATGTTGAAGCCGCGGCGGGCGAACAGCCCGGCGACACGGGTGAGCAGTCCCGGCTTGTCCTCGACGAGCAGGGAGAGAACGTGGTGCGTCATGCGGGTCTACTCCTCGTCGTCCCAGGTCGGGCTGTGGTCTCGGGCGTACTGGACGTAGCTGTTGGACACGCCCTGCGGGACCATCGGCCAGACCATGGAGTCGCGGCTGACGACGAAGTCGATGACCACGGGCCGGTCGTTGGTGGCGATGGCGAGACGGATGGCGTCGTCGATCTCCTCCGGCTTCGTGACGCGGATGCCGAGCGCGCCGTAGGCGTCGGCGAGCTTCACGAAGTCGGGCACCCGGACGGTGTCGTGACCCGTGTTGAGGTCGGTGTTGGAGTAGCGGCCCTCGTAGAACAAGGTCTGCCACTGGCGCACCATGCCGAGCGAGGAGTTGTTGATCACCGCGACCTTGATCGGGATGTCGTTGATCGTGCAGGTGGCGAGCTCCTGATTGGTCATCTGGAAGCAGCCGTCGCCGTCGATCGCCCACACGGTGCGCTCGGGCTCGCCGACCTTGGCGCCCATCGCCGCGGGCACGGAGTAGCCCATGGTGCCGGCGCCGCCGGAGTTCAGCCACGAGTTGGGGCGCTCGTACTTGATGAACTGCGCCGCCCACATCTGGTGCTGGCCGACGCCGGAGGCGAAGACGCCCTCGGGGCCGGTGATCTCGCCGATGCGCTTGATGACGTACTGCGGCGAGAGCAGGCCGTCGTTCGGCTCGGTGTAGCCGAGCGGGAACTCCGTCTGCAGGCCCTTGAGGTAGCTCCACCACTCGGAGGTGTCGGCGCGGCCGTCGGCGGAGGCCTTGGCGAACGCGTCGGTGAGGTCCGGGAGGACGTCCTTGAGGTCGCCCACGATCGGCACGTCGGCGGTGCGGATCTTGGAGATCTCGGCCGGGTCGATGTCGACGTGCACGACCTTGGCGTGGGGCGCGAAGAGCGCCGCCTTGCCGGTCACGCGGTCGTCGAAGCGCGAGCCCAGCGCGAGGATCAGGTCCGCCTCCTGCAGCGCGAGCACCGCGGGGACGGTGCCGTGCATGCCGGGCATGCCCAGGTGCTGCTCGTGCGAGTCCGGGAACGCTCCGCGCGCCATCAGCGTGGTCACCACGGGGGCGCCGCAGGCCTCGGCGAACGCCTTCAGCTCGGCGGCCGCGCGGGCGCGGATGATGCCGCCGCCCACGTAGAGCACCGGCTTCCGCGACTCGACCAGCAGCTGGGCCGCGGCCTGGATCTGCTTGCCGTGGGCCTTCGTGACCGGACGGTAGCCGGGCAGGTCGATCTTCGGCGGCCAGAGGAACGGCGCCTGGTCCTGCTGCGCGTCCTTCGTGATGTCGACCAGCACGGGGCCGGGGCGGCCGGTGGTGGCGATCAGCGCGGCGGAGGCGAGGGCCGAGGGGATGTCCTCGGGACGCGTCACGAGGATGGAGTGCTTCGTGATCGGCATCGTGATGCCGACGATGTCCGCCTCCTGGAACGCGTCGGTCCCCATGAGCGTCGAGAACACCTGGCCGGTGATCGCGAGCATCGGGACGGAGTCCATGTAGGCGTCCGCGATCGCGGTGACCAGGTTGGTCGCTCCGGGGCCCGAGGTCGCGATGCAGACGCCGAGCCTGCCGGTCGCCGAGGCGTAGCCCTCGGCGGCGTGGCCGGCGCCCTGCTCGTGGCGGACCAGGATGTGCCGGATCTTCGAGGAGTCCATCAGCGGGTCGTAGACCGGGAGGATCGCGCCGCCGGGCAGGCCGAAGACGTCCTCGATCCCGAGCATCTCGAGCGAGCGGACGACCGCCTGCGCTCCGGTGAGGACCTCGGCCGCGGGGGCGGCCCCGGGAGCGGAGGCGGGTCGGGGTGGCTGGGGCGTCGGTGCGGGCTGCACGGCGGACGGATCCGGAGTCATGCGGGTGTCGATTCCTTCAGGAGGTGGTGCGGCGGCGGGCAGAGCCGGAGGCGAGTGCCCGGGAACGCGAGTGCGCGGCCGGCCGGAGCGGGCCGGGTCACCCGGTGACGGCGCCCTCGGCTGCCGAGCGGACGAGCTTGGCGTACTTGGCGAGGACACCGCGGGTGTAGCGCGGAGGGAGAGGGGCCCAGCCTTCTCGGCGGGCGGCGAGCTCGGACTCGTCGACGAGTAGGTCGATCGAGCGAGCGGCGATGTCGACCCGAATCGGGTCTCCGTCGCGAACGAATGCGATGGGACCTGCGTCCACCGATTCGGGAGCTATGTGGCCGATGCACAGGCCGGTTGTGCCGCCTGAGAATCGTCCGTCCGTCAACAGTAGTACATCTTTTCCGAGCCCGGCCCCCTTGATGGCGGCGGTGATGGCGAGCATCTCGCGCATGCCGGGACCGCCCTTGGGGCCCTCGTAGCGGATGACCACCACGTCGCCCTTCTCGATCCGGCCCTCGGTCAGAGCGTCCATCGCGGCGCGCTCGCGCTCGAACACGCGGGCCGGACCCTCGAAGACGGAGGCGTCGAAGCCGGCGGTCTTGACGACCGCGCCCTCGGGGGCGAGCGAGCCCTTGAGGATGGTGAGCCCGCCGGTCGCGTGGATCGGGTTGTCGAGGGTGCGGATGACCTCGCCGTCCAGCGGTGCGATGTCCATCGCGGCGAGGTTCTCGGCGACCGTTCTCCCGGTGACCGTCAGGCAGTCGCCGTGGAGCAGCCCGGCGTCCAGGAGCGCCTTCATCACGGCCGGGACGCCGCCGTGGCGGTCGACGTCGTTCATGACGTACTTGCCGAAGGGCTTGAGGTCGCCGATGTGCGGGATCGTGTCGCCGATGCGGTTGAAGTCGTCGATCGTGAGGTCGACCTCGGCCTCGTTGGCGATCGCGAGCAGGTGCAGGATGACGTTGGTCGACCCGCCGAAGGCCATCGCCACCGCGATCGCGTTCTCGAACGCCTCCTTGGTGAGGATGTCGCGGGCCGTGGTGCCGTTGCGCAGCAGCTCGACGACGGCCTCGCCGGACTTGCGGGCGAAGTAGTCGCGGCGGCGGTCGGCGGCGGCGGGCGAGGCGGAGCCGGGCAGGCTCATGCCGAGCGCCTCGGCGACGCTGGCCATGGTGTTTGCGGTGTACATGCCGCCGCAGGAGCCCTCGCCCGGGGCGAAGGCGCACTCGATGCGCTTGGCGTCCTCCTCGGACATGATCCCGGCCTTGACGCCGCCGACGGCCTCGAAGGAGTCGATGATCGTGATGTCCTTCTCGGTGCCGTCCGAGAGCTTGACCCAGCCCGGGGCGATCGAGCCGGCGTAGACGAACACGGCGGCGAGGTCGAGGCGGGCCGCGGCCATCAGCATGCCGGGCAGCGACTTGTCGCAGCCGGCCAGCATGACGGTGCCGTCCAGGCGCTCGGCCATCATCACGGTCTCGACGGAGTCGGCGATGACCTCGCGGGAGACGAGCGAGAAGTGCATGCCCTCGTGGCCCATCGAGATGCCGTCCGAGACGGAGATGGTGCCGAACTGGAGCGGGTAGCCGCCGCCGGAGTGCACGCCCTCCTTCGCGGAGCGCGCGAGGCGCTCGAGCGAGAGGTTGCAGGGGGTGATCTCGTTCCACGAGGACGCGATGCCGATCTGGGGCTTCTCCCAGTCGTCATCGCCCATCCCGACCGCCCGCAGCATCCCGCGCGACGTCGTGGCCTCGATGCCGTCCGTGACGGTGCGCGAGCGGGGCTTCCAATCGATTTCCGGCATGCGATGAGGCTACCGCCTCGCGCGCGGTGCCCCTGCTCGCCGGGCGGACCAGGACCGGCCCGCGCACCCGTCCCGGCCCCGGCCTCCGGCAGCGGCACCGGATGCGGACGTCCCCGCGGATCTCCGACCCGTCGCGAACGGCCGCTCCCCGCGTCGGCGGACGGCCGTCCGCAGCGGGTCGACGGAGCCGCACCGCGAGGGCGGCCGGCGCTGACGGCCGGAAGGGAGCTGCTACTCCGCGCGCAGGTCGGCCAGCAGCCGGAGCGCGTGCGCGACCTGCTCGGGGCCGCGGACCCGGTAGGAGGCCGCGGTGGTGCCCTCGCCGCTCTTGATGCCGACGTCGCCGGAGCCGAGGACCGCGAAGGCGTCCTCGTCCGTCACGTCGTCGCCCGCGTAGAGCACGGCGGTCGCGCCGGTGTAGCGGCGGAGGTGCTGCACGGCCTCGCCCTTGGTGGTCGAGCGGACCGAGAACTCCAGGACGTTCTTGCCCTCGCGGACGGTGACCCCCTGCACCTCGGCGCGCGCCTCGGAGAGGGCTACGACGTGGGCGACGCGGCTGTGGCGCTCGGTCGCGAGGCGGGTGTGCAGGGCGAAGCCGGCGGGCTTGTCCTCGATCCAGACGTTGTCGATCCCGCGGGCGATGCCCTTCAGGACGTCCTCGAGCACTCCCACCTTCTCGAGCTCGTCGTCGTCGAGCCGGACCGCGTCCTCCTCGGGGTCGAGGCGGATCTCGATGCCGTGGGAGCCGACCAGCAGCGCCTCGTCCGGCAGCTGCGAGACCTCCTCCAGGCTCCCGAGCGCCCGGCCGGAGACCAGCGCGACCCGGGTGCCGGGGAGGGCGAGGAGCCGCAGCACGGCCTCGCGCGCCTCGGGGAGCGCCCGCGCGCGGGCGGGGTCGTCGACCTCGGGCGCGAGGGTGCCGTCGAAGTCGAGGGCCACCAGGAGCCGTTCGGTCGCGGCGAGCTCCCGCAGCGCCGCCGCGAGCCGCTCGGGCACTCCTTCGCTCATCGCGCGCCGCCGTCGAGCTCGCGGTCGTCGGCGGCCTCCCGCTCGAGCTCGGCCGCCTGTCCGTGGGCCGCGTCGTCGCGGTGCTCGGCCTCCTGGCCGTGCGGCGCCTCCTGCCCGCGGGCGGCGGGCCGCACGTCGAGCTGCTGGCCGGCCGCGTGCTCCGCGAGAGCGGAGAGGAACGACTCGGACCAGCGCGCCACGTCGTTCTCGAGCACGCGGCGACGGAGCGCGCGCATGCGCCGGGTGCGCTCGACGCGCGGCATCCGCGCCGAGGCCTCCATCGCGTCCTTCAGCCCCGAGATGTCGTGCGGGTTCACCTGCACGGCCTGCTTGAGCTCGTCGGCCGCTCCGGCGAACTCGCTCAGCACGAGCACGCCGTCGTTGTCGAAGCGGGACGCGACGTACTCCTTCGCGACGAGGTTCATCCCGTCGCGCAGCGCCGTCACGAGCATGACGTCGGCGGCGAGGTAGAGCGCCACCATCTCCTCGCGCGGGTAGCCGTGATGGAGGTAGCTGATCGCCGGGTGCCCGAGCGTGCTGTAGTCGCCGTTGATCCGGCCGACCTGCAGCTCGATGTCGTCGCGCAGCTGCCGGTAGGTGTCCACGCGCTCGCGGCTCGGGCTCGCGACCTGCACCAGCACCGCGTCCTCGGAGGTGAGGCGGCCGTCCGCCAGGAGCTCGCCGAAGGCCTTCAGGCGGTGGCCGATCCCCTTGGTGTAGTCGAGCCGGTCGACGCCGAGCATGATCGTCGCGGGGTTGCCCAGCTCGGCGCGGATCTCGGCGGCGCGGGCCTGGATCTCGGGGGTGCGCGCCATCGCCTCGAACGACGCGGAGTCGATCGAGATCGGGAAGTGCCGGGCGACGACCGGGCGCACGCTCGCCCCGCGCCGCGAGCGGTTGACGCGGCGGGTGCCGCCGACGGCCTCCTCCTCGACCGGGACCTCGACGACCGTGCTGCGGGTGTCGTAGCCGAGCAGGCGCCGGACCGCGCGGAGGAAGCTGCCCGCGTCTCCCTGGCGCTGGAAGCCGATCACGTCGGCGCCGAGCAGGCCCTCGACGATCTGCCGGCGCCACGGGAGCTGCGCGAAGATCCCGTAGGGCGGGAACGGGATGTGGTTGAAGAAGCCGATCGTGACGTCGGGCCGGAGCTCCCGCAGCATCTTGGGCACGAGCTGGAGCTGGTAGTCCTGCACCCAGACCACGCCGTCCTCCTCCGTCACGGCCGCGGCCGCCTCGGCGAAGCGCTGGTTGACCCGCACGTAGGCGTCCCACCAGTCGCGGTGGTAGGTCGGGGGCGCGATCACGTCGTGGTACAGCGGCCAGAGCGTGTCGTTCGAGAAGCCCTCGTAGTAGTCCTCGAGCTCCTGCGCACTGAGGGCGACCGGGACGATCTGCACGCCGTTGTCGACGAACGGGGCGACCTCCTCGTCGGCCACGCCGGGCCAGCCGACCCAGGCGCCCTCGTTCGCACGCATCACGGGCTCGAGCGCGGTGACCAGCCCGCCGGGCGAGGTCTTCCAGGAGGCGGTGCCGTCCTCGGCCACGACGCGGTCCACGGGGAGGCGGTTCGAGACGACCACGAACGCGTTGCGCTCGGTTCCTCCCGAGGTCCCGGCGTCGGTCCTGTCAGCGGCGGAGGAGGCGGAGGCGGAGTGCGGAGGAATGGTGGTCCCTTTTCGTCGGTCGAGCCGTCGTCGTGCCCGTCGAGGCTATCAGCCGGCCCCGCTCGGGGGACGGGGGATCAGCCCTGCACGAGGGCGAGGGCGAGCGTCGCTCCGCCCACCGTCGGGACGACCGCGACGAGTCCGAGGAGCGCGTACTGGCGCCACGAGACGTGCACGCCCAGCGCGGTCAGCCTCTGGTGCCAGAGCAGGGTGGCGAGCGAGGCCCACGGGGTGATCAACGGTCCGGCGTTCACGCCGATCAGCAGGGCGACCAGGCGGAGCGGATCCGCCGCGGCGGGCTCGAGGGCGAGGTAGGCGGGCAGGTTGTCGACCAGGTTGGAGGCGACCGCGCCGGAGCCGGCGAGGCGCAGCAGGTCGAGCGTCCCGCTCCCCTCCCCCGCGACCACGGCGAGCGCCGCGCCCAGCCCGAGCTGGTGCGCCGCCTCCATCGCCACGAAGAGGCCCGCCGCGAAGACGACGAGCTGCCACGGCAGGAGGGCGGGCGTGAGCGCCGCGGGACGGCGCACCGCGAAGAGGACGATCAGCGCGACCGCGGCGACCGTCGCCGGGATCCACACCTCGAGGCCCGAGACGAGCGCCGGCAGGAGCAGCGCCACGACGGTCCCCGCGCCGATGAGCAGCACCCGGTCCTCCACCGGCGTCCGCTCCCCCGGGGTGTAGCGCCCGGCCAGCTCGCGCCGGTAGCGGATCGCGAGGATCAGCACGGGCACGACGGCCGCGACGAGCGCGGGCACCGCGGTCAGCGCGGCGAAGGCGAAGGGGCCCTCGACCCCCAGGCGCCGCTGCGCGAGCAGGTTGGTGAGGTTCGAGACGGGGAGGAGGAGGGAGGCGCAGTTCGCCAGCCAGACCGTGGCCATCGCGAACGGCAGGGGCGGGACGCGCACGTGCGCCGCGAGCAGGACCACGACCGGGGTCAGGAGCACGGCGGTCGTGTCGAGCGAGAGGAACACCGTGCTGACGACGGCCATCGCCACCACCAGCAGCCAGAGCACCGCGGTCCGCCCGCGGCCCCACTCGGCGGAGCGCTCGGCGACCACGGTGAAGACGCCGGCCTCGGAGGCCAGCTCGGCGACCACGGTCACCGCGACCACGAAGCCGAGGATCGGCGCCGTCCGCTCGACCAGCTCGCCCAGCGCGTCCATCGGGAGGACCCCCGTGACGACGGCCACCGCCCCGACGACGAGCAGCACCGCCCCGATCACAGCCGTGCGCATGTCGTTCCCGTTCTCCTCGGCGTGCCCCGGCTCGAGGATTCGGGTCCCGGCGGCGGTCCACCGTAGCGGGACAACCCCTCGGTGCTGTCAAGCGTTCCTCTGAGAGCTTTCGCACCCGCTAGCGTCGGGGTGAACACGGGAGGCACACGCATGCGCAAGTTCATCCTCAACTCCAGCGTCATCAGCGCGATCGTCGGCGGCTGGTCGATCCTGCAGACCACGCGCAAGGGCCCGCGCGACTGGCGCCTGGCCCTCCAGTGGGTCAGCTGGGCCATCTCGGTCACCGTCGCCCTGGGCTCCGTGTCCTACGACTCGAAGGAGATCGTCAAGGAGGAGCGCGGCAAGAAGGGCGACCGCTAGGCCCTCCTGATGCGCCGCCTCCCCGCGGGGCGGCGTGTCAGCCGGTCTCCCGACCCGATGGCGGCGACACTGTTCCCAGTCGCTGCCGGCACGGGAAACGGGGTTCGTCATGAGGTTTCGTCTGAGGCGTCGCAAGCCGGCCCCCGATGTCGTCGAGGAGGCCCCCGTCCTCACGCAGGACGAGCTCTTCGCCGTCGTCCACGAGCGCCTCGCGGCCTTCGTCGGATCCGAGGGCGCCTGGGTCGTCACGCGCCGCAGCCACGACGACCGCGACCCGATCTTCCACGGGATGCTCGCGCGCTCCCTCGCCCACGAGCTCTCCGCCGCCATCCAGGAGGAGCAGCTCCGCGCCGGCGCCGAGCGGACGTCGTCCCCGGTCACCGAGGCGATCCCCGCGATGCGCGCCTCCACTCCCCCGGTGGAGCCGGCCGCCCTCACCTGGGAGCCGAAGCCGATCGCCGTCTGGGCGGAGCCGGCCCCCGCCGACGTCGCCGTCGACACCCCCGTCGCGACCCGCTCCTGACCCGAGCGGTCAGCCGGCGGGCTCGCCCTCCGGCCGACCCGACGAGCGACGTCGCCCTTCCCGCTGATCGAGGAGGCGGCACCGCCGCCGTCCCGAGATCCCCCGTAGCCGACCCTCCCCCGGCCGCCCTTCAGAGCGTCGGCCAGCTCCCGGGGCCCTCGCTGCCCGCCGGGTACTCGTCGAGCGGCACTCGATCCGCGTGCCACGCGTCGATCGCGGGCTGCACGATGCGCCAGCACTCCTCGGCGGCGTCCCCGCGGACCGAGAGCGACGGGTCGTCGTCAAGGATCCCCGAGATGACCTCGCCGTACGCCAGCAGCTCGCCCGCGCCGAAGGTCGCCTCCAGCGAGGCGCGCTCGAGCGTGTACGGGTCGCCGGGGCCGTTGATGTTCAGCTCGAGCGACATCTGGTCGGGCGCGAGGAACAGCCGCAGCACGGACGGCGCCTCGGTGCCCACGAAGCCGCGGGGCAGGTGCGGCACCGGCTTGAAGCGGATGACCACTTCGCGCCGCCGCTCCCCGAGCGCCTTGCCGGAGCGGAGGGTGAACGGCACGCCTGCCCAGCGCCAGGTGTCGATCTCGACGACCAGCTCGGCCAGCGTCTCGGTCCGGCGAGCGGGGTCCACGCCCTTCTCGTCCGCGTAGGCGGGCAGCTCGCGTCCGTCGATCGTCCCCGCCGTGTAGCGGGCGCGGCGCGAGCTCGCGGCGGGGTCGTCGCCGTGCAGGCGGGTGGCGCGCAGGACGATCGACTTCGCGTCCCGGAGGTCGGCCGCGTCGAGCGAGGACGGCGGCTCCATCGCGATCACCGCGAGGACCTGCAGCAGGTGGCTCTGGATCATGTCGGTCAGCGCGCCCGCGCCGTCGTAGTAGCTCGCCCGCCCCTCGAGGGCCAGCTGCTCGTCGTAGACGATCTCGACGCTCTCGATGTGCTCGGCCGACCACAGCGGCTCGAGGATCCGGTTCGCGAAGCGCAGGCCGAGCACGTTCATCACGGTCGCGCGGCCGAGGAAGTGGTCGACGCGGTGGATGCGGTCCTCGGGGACCAGCGCGGCGAGGCGCTGGTTGAGGGCGTGTGCGCTCGCCTCGTCGGTCCCGAACGGCTTCTCCAGCGCCAGCACGGTGCCCTCCGGCAGGTCGTGGGCGGCGAGCGCCTCGCAGGCCTTCGCCGCGATCGCCGGCGGGAGGGCGAAGTAGACCGCCACCGGACCGTCGCAGCTCGCGAGCAGTGCGGCGAGCGCCTCCGGATCGGTGACGTCGATCTGCTGGTAGCGCGTGCCGGAGGTGAGCGCGTCCACGCCCTCGCCCTGCGCCTCGACGGTGGCGAAGGAGGCGGTCAGCACCTCGTGCCAGTGCTCCTGGGTCCAGTCCTCGCGTCCCGCGCCGACGAGATGGACCCGCCGGTCGGTCTCGCGGGTCAGCAGCTGGCCGACGGCGGGGAGGAGGAGCCGCGAGGACAGGTCCCCCGTCGCTCCGAGGATGAGCAGGGTCGAGACGGTCTGTGCCATGCGGCTCACCCTACGGCGGCGCTGAAGAGCCCCGCTCCGCCTTGACTGGGAGGCCACAGCCGCACCTGAGAGGATCGCCGCATGGTCTCCCCGATCGAGGACTACGCCGTCCTCTCCGACTGCCGCACGGCCGCTCTCGTCTCCCGCGACGGGGGGATCGACTGGCTGTGCCTGCCGCGCTTCGACTCCGCCTCCGTCTTCGGCGCCCTCCTCGGCGGCGACGACCAGGGGCGCTGGTCGCTGCGGCCGGTGGACGGGGAGGCGACGAGCGAGCGCCACTACCTCGGCGACACGCTCGCGCTGGTCACCCGGTGGACGACTCCCACCGGCGTCGTCGAGGTGGTCGACGTGATGCCGCTGCGCGACGAGCGCGCCGAGCTGGTGCGCCGGGTGCGCGGAGTGTCGGGGACCGTCCGGATGCGGCAGGAGCTGCGCATCCGCTTCGACTACGCCCGCACCATGCCGTGGGTGCGGCAGGAGGGGACGGACGAGGATCCGCTGCTCGTCGCCGTCGCCGGGCCCGACGCGGTCGTGGTGCGCGGAGTGCGGTTGAAGGCCGTCGACCACGCCCACGCGGCGGAGTTCGACGTCGACGCGGACGCGGTCGTCGACCTCTCGATGGCGTGGTTCCCCTCGCACCAGCGGGCGCCGAAGCGCCTCGACGTCGACCGCGCGCTGGAGCGCACGCTCTCCTGGTGGTCCGAGTGGGCGTCGGCGATCGACTACGACGGCCCGCACCGCGACGCCGTCGTCCGCTCGCTGCTGACCCTCCGCGCCCTCACCGACGACGAGACCGGCGGCATCGTCGCGGCGGCGACCACCTCGCTCCCGGAGCAGTTCGGCGGCGCCCGCAACTGGGACTACCGCTACGTCTGGCTCCGCGACGCCTCGCTCACCCTGCAGGCCCTGCTCGCGCACGGGTTCGAGCAGGAGGCGCAGAAGTGGCGGGCCTGGCTGCTCCGCGCGGTCGCGGGCGCGCCGGAGGACGTGCAGATCATGTACGGCCTCGCCGGCGAGCGCGACCTGCCCGAGCGGGAGATGCCGAGCCTGCCCGGCTACGACGGCGCCTCCCCCGTGCGGATCGGGAACGCCGCCGTCGACCAGTACCAGGCGGACGTGATCGGCGAGGTGATGGTCGCTCTGCACGAGGCCCGCGTGGCCGGAGTGGACGAGACGGAGTTCTCCTGGCCGCTCCAGCGCGCGCTCCTGGGCTTCGTCGAGACCAACTGGCAGCGGCCGGACAACGGCATCTGGGAGATCCGGGGCGAGCCGCGGCACTTCACGCACTCGCGGGTCATGATCTGGGCCGCGCTCGATCGGGGCGTCCGCGCCGTGCGCGAGAACGGCCTGCCCGGTCCGGTCGAGACCTGGGAGCGCCTCCGCGACGAGGTGCGCGCCGAGATCGAGGCCCAGGGCTTCGACGCCGAGCGCGGCCACTTCGTGCAGTCCTACGGCTCGCCCGAGGTCGACGCGTCGCTCCTCGTGCTGCCGATGGTCGGCTTCGTCCCCGCCGACGACCCGCGGATGCTGGGCACCGTCGCCGAGCTGGAGCGCGTGCTCCTGCAGGACGGCCTGCTGCACCGCTACCGGACCGAGTCCTCGGTCGACGGCCTCGCCGGCGGCGAGCACCCGTTCCTCGCCTGCTCCTTCTGGCTCGTCCGGCAGTACGCCGACTCCGGCCGGATCGACGACGCGCGGACCCTGATGGACCGGCTCGTCGGGCTCTGCAACGACGTGGGCCTCCTCTCGGAGGAGTACGACGTCGAGGGCCGTCGGCACGCGGGGAACACTCCCCAGGCCCTCTCCCACCTCGCCCTGGTACAGGCGGCCGACGCGATCGCGGCAGCCCGATGAGGCGCCGCCGCGTCGTTCTCGCGAGCATCGGCGGAGTCCTCGGAGTCGCGGTCCTCGGCTTCCTCACCTGGAGCTCGATCGTCAGCGGCCCCGACGAGGACGCCCTCGCCCGCGTGCGCGCCGATCCGGCGATCGCGGTCGAGCGCACGGACGACGCGCTCGTGATGACGCCGACCTCGACCGGCGAGCTGGCCGACACGGGCCTGGTCTTCATCCCCGGAGCGAAGGTCGACGCCTCCTCCTACGAGGCGACCCTGGCTCCGTTGGTCGAGGCCGGGGCGACCGTCGTGATCACGCGGCCGATCCTGCACCTGGCCTTCTTCGATCTCCGCTCGCTCGAGACCTTCACCAGCCAGGCCGAGGGCGTCGACCGCTGGCTCGTCGGCGGCCACTCCCTCGGCGGCGTGAAGGCCTGCCAGTGGGCCGAGGACCCGGCGGTGGCGGGCCTGGTGCTGCTCGGCAGCTACTGCGCGAACGACCTCTCGGGCTCCGGGCTCCCCGTCCTCAGTGTCAGCGGATCGGAGGACGGGCTCAGCACGCCGGAGAAGGTCGCCGACGCGAGCGTCCGGCTGCCCTCCTCCGCCGACCTCGTCGAGATCGACGGCGCCAACCACGCCGACTTCGGCTGGTACGGGCCGCAGGCGGGCGACGGCGAGGCGACCATCAGCCACGAGGAGGCGGACGCCCGCATCGCCGAGGCCCTCCTGGGCTTCAGCCGCGAGGTCGGCTGAGTCGCCCGCTCCCGCTTGACCTCGAGCGCACTCGAAGTCGTAGGTTGACGCCATGTCCACCGCCACCGCCGCCCCGGCCGAGCCGGAGGTGCTGTCGATCTCGCAGGTCGCCGCCGTCACCGGTCTCACCGTGCACACCCTGCGCTACTACGAGCGCGCCGGGCTCATGCTCGACCCGGTCGAGCGCGCCTCGTCGCAGCACCGCCGCTACCGGCCGGCCGACGTCGGCTGGGTCGACTTCCTCACCAAGCTCCGCGCGACCGGGATGCCGATCGCGAGGATCCGCGAGTACGCCCGGCTCCTCCGGATCGGGCCCGCCACGGAGCCGGAGCGCCTCGCGCTGCTCCGGACGCACCGCGAGGAGGTCGAGGCGCAGCTCGCCCGGACACACGCCAGCCTCGCTGCGATCGACATCAAGATCGCGGCGTACCAGGAGAGGACCACCCACTGATGAAGACGATCACCCTCGGATCCGACGTCGCCGCTCTCGAGGTCTCGCGCCTCGGTCTCGGCGCGATGGGCATGTCGGCGTTCTACACCGGCGCCGGCACCGACGACGCGGAGTCGATCCGCACCGTGCACCGCGCCCTCGAGCTCGGCGTCACGTTCCTCGACACCGCCGAGATCTACGGCCCGTACACCAACGAGGAGCTGCTCGGCCGCGCGCTGGCAGGCCGCCGCGACGAGGTGGTGCTGGCGAGCAAGTTCGGCATGATCCGCCACCGCGGCGACGGGGGCCGCGGACTCGACGGCTCCCCGGAGAACCTGCGGCTCGCCGTCGAGGGCTCGCTCGCGCGCCTCGGCACCGACCGCATCGACCTCTACTACCAGCACCGCATGGACCCGGGCGTCCCGGTCGAGGAGACCGCCGGGGCCTTCGCGGAGCTGATCCAGGAGGGCAAGCTCCGCGGCTACGGCCTCTCGGAGGCGGCGCCAGCGACGATCCGGCGCGCTCACGCCGTGCACCCGGTCACCGCTGTGCAGTCCGAGTACTCGCTCTGGACCCGCGACCCCGAGGCGGAGGTGCTGCCGGTCCTCCGCGAGCTCGGCATCGGCTTCGTCCCGTACTCGCCGCTGGGCCGCGGCTTCCTCACGGGCAGCATCCGCTCGGTCGCCGAGCTGGGCAGCGACGACTTCCGCCGCGACAACCCCCGCTTCGCCGACGGAGCGCTGGAGGCGAACCTCCGCATCGTGGAGGCCGTCGACCGTGTGGCGGCAGAGGCGGACGCGACCGCCGCGCAGGTGGCGCTCGCCTGGCTGCTCGCCCAGGGCGAGGACATCGCTCCGATCCCGGGCACCAAGCGCGTCTCGCGCATCGAGGAGAACGCGGCCGCGGACGCCCTCGTGCTGACCGCGGAGCAGCTCGACGTCCTCGGCGCGCTCGAGGCCCCCGTCGGCGACCGCTACGCCGACATGAGCTCCGTGAACCGCTGACCGCTCTGCGGGACGCCGCTCGCCGCGCGCACCCCGGGCGCGGCCGTGCGAGCGGCGTCCTCGCAGGAGTCAGTCCCGCGGCGGCAGCTCCCGCTTCGGGGTGTCCCGCAGGTCGATGAGACCTGTGAACATCGCCCCCCGCTCGTTCGAGCGCTCGTCGCCCGAGAACAGGTTGTCCGGGGCGGAGGACCCGTGCCGGCGCGGGGTCGCGGCGCGAGCGGGCTCCCGCTCCATCTCGACGCGCTGACGCGGCAGGGCGACGGGGTCGTTCTCGTGCAGCCACGAGACGAGCCGCTCGCGCACGTAGCAGCGCAGGTCGAAGAGCGTCGGCGCGTCCTTCGCGGTGACGAGCACCCGGATCCGGACGAAGCCGCCCGTCGCGTCGGTCACCTGCAGCACGCTGGTGCGCCGGTCCCAGAGGTCCGTCTCCTCGAGCATGCGGTGCAGCTCGTCGCGCATCTGCTCGGGGCTCACCCGCCAGTCCAGGTCGAGCTCGACGGCGCCGAGCAGCTCGGACCCGGTGCGGGTCCAGTTCTGGAACGGCTGGGTCGTGAAGTAGTTCGTGGGCAGCACCAGGCGGCGGTCGTCCCAGAGGTGGACGACGACATAGGTCAGCGTGATCTCCTCGATCCGCCCCCACTCGGTCTCGACGATCACCACGTCGTCCAGGCGGATGGCGTCACTGAAGGCGAGCTGCATCCCGGCGAAGATGTTCGTGAGGCTCGACTGCGCGGCCAGGCCCGCCACGATCGAGAGCACGCCGGCCGAGGCCAGGAGGCTCGCACCGGCCGTACGGGCCTCGGGGAAGGTCAGCAGCGAGGCGCCGATCGCGATGACCACGACGGCCGCCACGGCGACCCTCCGGATGATCGTCATCTGCGTGCGGAGGCGGCGTGCCCGGCGGTTGTCGGCCGTGTCGGTCCGGTAGCGCTCGGCGCCCAGGTCCTCGAGGAACACGAACAGGGATCCGATCACCCACGCCGCCGCGCCGATCGTGGCGATCTGGAACACCCGCTGCACGAGACCCGGCCAGGGGTCGCCCGACACGGTGGCGGCGAGCGCGGCCCAGACCGCGATGGTCATCAGCAGCACGCGGAACGGGATGCGCAGACGCCGGATCAGCAGGCGCGCCCAGGTCTTGCGCTTGCCGACCGAGCGCAGCACGAGGGCGACGACGGCGGTCGCGACCACGGCGATCACGACCGCGATCACCACGGCGAGCGCGATCGAGCCGATCACGGGGAGGACGTCTTCGGGCACATCGGTCCTTTCTGGAGGGGAAACGGAAGCGAACGGAGATCCTGCCACGCGAACGGGGGTCGGTCCGCATTCTGCGCCGGACACCGTGCGGATGCTCAGGCGCCTGTTGGCGTCGGCGGACGGAGACGTCGACCTCGCCTGGAGCACCGTCGCCCGGACCTTCACGCGGACGGGCATCACCCTGAGCCTGACCGCCGCCGCAGACGACCAGGCCCGGGCCTTAGACGCGCTCGACGTCGGGATCGGCTCCACGAGCGCCGGCTTCCGCGGAGTCCTGCCGCCTTTCGACCCGTCGACCGCCGCACCCTCCAGCGAGTGAGCACGGGCCGGCGCTCCCCCCGCGGGCGCTCCGAGGAGGTCGGGAACGGACTCGGACCGGGAACGACGAAGCCCCGCACCTCACGAGGAGGTGCGGGGCTGGTGGTGCACCCCCTCGGACTTGAACCGAGAACCCACTGATTAAGAGTCAGTTGCTCTGCCGATTGAGCTAGAGGTGCGTTCCGGCCGGCTGATCGTGCGTGCCGAACCGAGGGATCACATTACCAGCGTCTCCCCCCGTCTCGTCAAATCGAGCGCGACGGAACGCCCGCGGCAGCGATCGGAGGCTCCGCGGGACCCACCGGTATCGTGGTCGCGTGACCCCGCAGAGCAGTGACCAGAGCTTCGACGACGACCTCCGACTCGCCCTCCGCCTGGCGGACGCGGCCGATGCGATCTCGCGGGAGCGGTTCGGCGCGCTCGACCTCGTCGTGGACACGAAGCTCGACCGCACCCCGGTCACCGACGCCGACCGCGCCGTCGAGGAGGCGATCCGCGCGCTGCTCGCCGCCGAGCGTCCGGACGACGCGATCCTCGGCGAGGAGTTCGGCACCTCGGGCGAGGCCTCGCGGCAGTGGATCCTCGACCCGATCGACGGCACCGCCCACTTCCTCCGCGGCGTCCCGATCTGGGCGACCCTGATCGCGCTCGCGGTCGACGGCGTCCCCGTCGTCGGAGTCGTCTCCGCTCCCGCTCTCGGCACGCGCTGGTGGGCGGCCGAGGGCTCCGGCGCCTGGGCCGTCGAGCTGGAGGCCGGGGCCGAGCCGCGACCGCTGCGCGTCTCGGGGATCGACACGCTCGCCTCGGCGACCTTCAGCTACAACAGCATTCAGCAGTGGGAGGGCGCGGGCCGTCTCCCGCAGCTGCTCGAGCTCGCCGGCGCCGTCTGGCGCGACCGGGCGTACGGGGACGCGTGGCCCTACATGCTCGTCGCCGAGGGTCTCCTCGACGGTGCGGGCGAGTTCGACGTGAAGCCCTACGACCTGGCGGCCCTGGTGCCGATCGTGCAGGAGGCGGGCGGCCGCTTCACCTCCGCCGACGGGGAGGACGGGCCGTGGCACGGCAGCGCCGTCGCCACCAACGGCCTGCTGCACGACGAGGTGCTCGCGATCGTGGCGCCGCGATGAGGAGCCGGACGGCCGCGCTCGCCTCGGCGGCGCTCCTCCTGCTCCTCTCGGGCTGCTCCTCCGTCGTCGGGCCGGACGGCCCGGAGGCCGTGCGTGACGAGGGCGGCACGGTGGCGACCGCCGGCGTCACCGACGTGTTCTCGCTGCGGCGCGGCGACTGCCTGGCCGACCCGGGCGACGACCGCATCGCCGACGTGGACGTCGTCCCGTGCGCCGAGGAGCACGCACTGGAGGTCTTCCACACGTTCGCGCAGCCCGGAGACCGCTACTCCAGCCGCAACACGCTGCTCGCCCAGGCCGAGGCGGGCTGCGAGCCGGAGTTCGGCGCCGTGATGGGGATCGCCTACGGCGACTCCGCCCTCGAGTACCGCTCGCTCGTCCCCTCCGAGGTCGGCTGGCGCCATGGAGACCGCACGATCGTCTGCGCGGTCCTCGATCCGGCCGACGACTCCACCACCGGCAGCCTCTTCGGCTCCGCTCGCTGACCACGGCTCCGATCGACCCCCGTTCGGCTCATTGACACGCGCTCCGTCGGAGCGCAGGGTGAAGGGACGAACGGCAGGCGCGAGGGGGCGCGGAGACCGGCGGCTCAGGAGTCGACATGCAGGACCGGCACGACCAGGAACCCCCCGAGCGCTCGCGCACGGCCGAGCAGCACTGGGGACCGGCGGACAGCCTGTTCCCGAGGCTCCACCGGCAGAGCTCCCTGCTCGCCGCGGCGGAGGCGGTCGCGCAGGTCGACGGGCCCGGCCCGGGCGACGTCTGGTCGCGGCTCCTGCACGACTACGCCCACGCCTCCGACCGCGTCGTCTCGGTGGACGGCGACGACGAGGCCGCCACGCTCGGCTGGCTGAAGCCGCGCGGTGTGGTCTCGCTGCTGGTCACCGAGAGGTGCGACGACGACGACGCCGCCGAGCACCTGGTGGCCGCGCTCGCCGCGATGAACGCCGTGACCCTCTCCGTGCACGAGGCGCGAGCAGCACGGCTCCGTCCTCTGCTGGACGTGCTGCACCGGCTCCTGCCCGACGCGTTCGCCGAGCTGCCGGTGGACCGCAGCGCCCACTACCCGGCCGGCACCGCCGTCGCCGTGCTGGCGCCGGGCGTGCTCTACCGGGACTGGGCCCCGCCGCAGGCTCTCGCCGGCCCGGCGCACGACGACGACGACCGGCTGGCGATGCTCACCCTCTACGGGCGGATCAGACAGCTCGACGTGCGACCGTCGTGAGGGCGGCGGAGCGGAGCTCCCAGTGTGCGACGACGACCGGTGGTGGAGATGGGGGGAATCGAACCCCCGTCCATCGCTGTGATTCTGCGCCTTCTACGGGTGTAGCCGATGAGAGCGTTCTGCTCGGCCCCGACCGTTACCATCGGCGCATCGGTCGACGGGCCCAGCCCGAGTGCAAGTCCCGCGTCGCCCTCAGGCGTAACGACGCAGCAAGTCCTCTAGATGACGCCAGGATCCGGGGCGAGGACGCACCCACGGGCTGACGGACTATCTACTCTGGCTTAGGCAGCGAGAGCGAAGTCGGTGCGCTTCTGTTCGGCACCTGTGTTTTCCAGGGATCGTTGACGAGATGACCCTGGATCCTCGACCCGCTTCTCGCAGTTTCGCAGGCAATGTCGAAACCGATCATCCCCGCGAGCACTCGACGGCCCGGAGGCCGCTGGAGTGGGTCGTTCGTCGCACACTGTGGAGTTACGGGTCCTAGTCTACCTCAGCTCCGCGGGCGGTCACCCGGCGGCGGCGCAGATCGAGCAGACCCAGCACGAGCGCGAGCGCGATCAGCCCGAGGGTGACGAAGTAGCCGTTGCGGAAGGCGTCGTGGTACCGGTCCAGCCCCTCCGCCATCCCCTGCTCGCTCGCCAGGGTCGCGAAGAAGACGGCGGAGGCGCAGGCGGTGCCGACCGCGGTGCCCACGCGCTGGCCGAGCTGGCCCACGGAGCCCGCCACGCCGCCCTGCGCCGGCGGGATCTCGGCGAGGGTGAGCGTCTGGTTCGGCGACACGACGAAGCCGCCTCCGGCCCCGGCGACGAGCATCGCGGCACCCATGCCGTAGGCGGCGGTCTCGGCCGGGAGGAGCTCGGCGGCGAGCAGCACGAGCGTGAAGCCGATGACCACGAGCACGATGCCGAGCACCACCAGTGCGCGGCCGTAGCGCTGCACGAGCTTGCCGCCGTACCAGGCGGTCACCGCCGAGGTCAGCGCGAACGGGATGCTCACCATGCCGGCGAACACCGGCTCGAGGCCGAGCCCCTGCTGGAGGAAGAGCGTGGTGAGGAGGAAGGTCGCCGGGATCGCGGCGAAGTAGGAGGTCGCGACCAGGATGCCGTTGCGATAGGAGCTGGTCCGGAAGATGCGGAAGTCGATGACGGGCGTCCGCCCCGACGCGGCGTAGTGCGCCTCCCAGCGCACGAAGACGGCGGCGGCGGCCGCGGCGAGCACCAGCCAGAACCAGCGGTAGGGCGAGTCCGAGGAGGAGCCCGTGGTCAGCAGGAACGGCAGCATGAACGCGAAGATCGCGACCGCCAGCAGGAGCAGGCCGACCGGGTCGAGGGACCGGTCTCCCTCGGGCCGCGAGCGCTTCTTCGGGATGAGCTTCCAGGCGAAGACCAGCGCGGCGACGCCCAGCGGGATGTTCATCCAGAACAGCAGGCGCCAGCCGTCCTGCTCGCCTCCGATCGCGATCAGGAGGCCGCCGAGGGTCGGGCCGAAGGCGGTCGACAGGCCGATGGTCGCGCCGAAGACCCCGAAGGCCCGGGCCCGCTCGGCGCCGGTGAACATCTGCTGCACCAGCCCGAGGACCTGGGGCATCTGGATTCCCGCGGCGACGCCCTGCAGGAAGCGCGCGACGACGAGCAGCTCGATCGACGGCGCGAGCGCGCAGAGCAGGCTCGTCACCGTGAACGCGGTCAGCCCGATGAGGAACAGCAGGCGGCGCGAGCGGATGTCGCCCAGCCGACCGGCCGGCACGAGCGCCAGTCCGAAGGCGAGCGCGTAGCCCGCGACGATCAGCTGCAGCTGGCTCGCGTCCGCTCCGAGCGAGCGCTCGATCGACGGCAGGCCGACGTTGACCTTCGAGAGGTCGAGGATCGTGATGGCCGCGACTCCGACGCTCACCGCGAAGGCGCGCCACCGCGTCTTCTCGTCGGCGGCGCTCAGGGCGGCGGGGGCGCTGTTCTCGGGGGAGGTCACGCGCCCCAGTCTCCCAAAGCACGGGGCGCGAAGAAGAGGCTTGCGCGGCACCCGTCGGACAGTGCCCGCCGGGGCCTACTCGCCGAGGCGGCGGCGGGTCGACATCGCACGGTCCGCCTCGCGGCGGTCCTGGCGCTCTCGGAGGACCTGGCGCTTGTCGTAGTCCTTCTTGCCCTTGGCCACGGCAAGCTCGACCTTGGCCTTGCCGTCGCTGAAGTACAGCGAGAGCGGGATCAGCGTGTACCCGCCCTCCTTCACCTTGTTGTGGATCTTGAGGATCTGCGCCTTGTGCAGCAGCAGCTTGCGCTTGCGGCGCGGCGGGTGGTTCGTCCAGGTGCCCTGGGCCCACTCGTTGATGTGGACGGCGTCGAGCCACGCCTCTCCCCCGTCGACGAACGCGTAGCCGTCGACCAGCGAGGCTCGGCCGGCCCGGAGGGACTTCACCTCGGTGCCGGTGAGCACGAGGCCCGCCTCGTAGGTGTCCTCGATGAGGTAGTCGTGGCGCGCCTTGCGGTTGGTCGCGACGACCTTCTGTCCCTGTTCTCTGGGCACGGCTGCTCCTCGGGTCGCGAGCGGATGAAGGGGGCGGGCATCGTCGGGGCGATGCACCGGTGGGCCGCCCCGAACGGGACAGCCCACCAGTATACGTCCGGTCCGGGATCAGACCCGCAGGTACCGCGCGATCGCGACGTTCGCCGAGACGGCGGCCAGGACGATGCCGACCACGATCAGGATCGGCACGACGATCAGAGCGTCGTCGAGTCCCACGAAGGAGGTCAGCGGGATCCGGTACGCCAGGAACCCCTGCACGAAGACCTGCACGATGGCGACTACCGCGACTCCCGCGAGGATCGAGCCGACCAGCGCGGCGAAGACCCCCTCGAGGATGAACGGGGTCTGGATGAACCTGTTCGAGGCCCCCACGAGCCGCATGATGCCCAGCTCCCGTCTCCGCGAGAACGCCGAGAGGCGGATCGTGGTGGCGATGAGCAGCACGGCCGCGACGAGCATCAGGACGGCGATGCCGATGGCCGTGTAGCTCGCCGCGTTGAGTATCGAGAAGATCTGGTCGAGGTACTGCCGCTGGTCGGTGACGCTCTCGACTCCCGAGACGCTCGACAGGCTCTCCACGATGACGTCCGACTGGGTCGGGTCCTTCAGGTTGATCCAGAAGGTCTGGTTGAGCAGGTCGGGAGTGACGTACTCGGCGACCGGGTTGCCCGCGAACTGCTCCTGGAAGTTCGCGTAGGCCTGGTCGTGGTCCTCGAAGTAGGAGCGGTCGATGTACGGCGCGAGCGTGGCGCCCTCGAGCTGGCCCTGCACCGCGTCGATCTGCTCGGCGGTGGCGTCGGAGCCGCTGCAGTTCGAGCCGCCGGAGGTGGCGGTGCACATGTACACCGCGACCTGCGCCTTGTCGTACCAGAAGTTCTTCATCTGGCCGATCTGCATCTGGAGCAGGATCGCCGTGCCGACGAAGGTGAGGGAGATGAAGGTCACCAGGATCACCGAGACGACCATGGAGACGTTGCGCCGGAGGCCGCTGGCGACCTCCGACCAGATCAGTGCGAATCTCACTTGACGGGTCCTACGTTCTGCTGGTCGTCGCCGGTCTCGTCGCCCTCGCCCGCGTGGGCGCGGAGGCCGAGGCGCGCGGCGAGCGACTCCTCGGGCAGGGCGCCGGTGTCGGCGGGGAGGAAGATCGGACCGGTCTGGCTCTGCAGCTCGACGACGCGCGGGGCGGCGGCGGGCTCGGCGGCCGGCTCCGGCTCGCGCTCCGGCTCGACGGCGGCGGAGCGGCGGCCCTCGGGGACGCGGGGCTGGGCGGCGGTCTGCGAGAGGCGGGCCGGCTCGGGCGGCGGGGCCGGGGCCTCCTGGCGCAGGTCGATCTCGGGGACCTCGGCGGGCGCGAGCTCGCTGTCGATGATCGCCGGGGGCGCGGGCTGCTCGGCGACCGCGTGGTCGTCGGCCGCCACGACCACGACGCCGTCGTGGACGACGGTGATGCTCTCGGTCTGGCCGTAGCCGCCCTGGCTCTCGTCGCGGACGATGCTGCCGGCCGAGAGCTCGATGACGCGGCGCTTCATCTGGTCGACGATGCCGGCCTCGTGGGTCGCCATGATCACGGTCGTGCCGCCCGCGTTGATCCGCTCGAGCAGCGCCATGATGCCGGCGCTCGTGGTCGGGTCGAGGTTGCCCGTGGGCTCGTCGGCCAGCAGGACGGCCGGCTTGTTGACGACGGCGCGGGCGATCGCCACGCGCTGCTGCTCGCCGCCGGAGAGCTCGTGGGGCAGGCGCGACGCCTTGCCCGCGAGGCCCACCATCTTGAGCGTGTCCGGGACGGCCTCCTGGATGTAGCCCTTCGACTTGCCGATCACCTGGAGGCTGAACGCGACGTTGTCGAAGACCGACTTGTTCGGCAGCAGCCGGAAGTCCTGGAACACGACGCCCATGTTGCGGCGGAAGTACGGGACCTTGCGGCTCGAGATCTTGCCGAGGTTCTGCCCGAGCACGTGGATCGACCCGGAGGAGGGGCGCTCCTCCTTGAGGATCAGGCGGAGGCAGCTCGACTTGCCGGAGCCGGAGGCGCCGACGAGGAAGACGAACTCGCCCCGGAGGATCTCGAGATCGATGGCGTTGAGGGCGGGTCTCGTGCCGCCCCGATACTGCTTGGAGACGTTGTCGAAGCGAATCATGTCGGTACGAGGGTAAGCGACGATCCCGAAGAGTCCGCCGAGGGGGCGCGCGGCGCGTCGGTGGGGACGCGCCCGCGCCGCGCTAGGAGGACTTCCGCCAGCGGATCCCGGCGGCGATGAAGCCGTCCAGGTCGCCGTCGAACACGTGCGAGGGGTTGCCGACCTCGTGGTCGGTGCGCAGGTCCTTCACCATCTGGTACGGAGCGAGGACGTAGCTGCGCATCTGGTCGCCCCAGCTCGCGGTGATGGTGCCGGCGAGCTCCTTCTTGGTGGCCGCCTCCTGCTCCTTCTGCAGCAGCAGGAGCCGCGACTGGAGCACGCGCATCGCCGCGGCGCGGTTCTGGATCTGGCTCTTCTCGTTCTGCATCGACACGACGGTGCCGGTGGGCAGGTGGGTGAGGCGCACCGCGGAGTCGGTGGTGTTCACCGACTGGCCGCCGGGGCCGGAGGAGCGGAAGACGTCCACGCGGATGTCGTTGTCCGGGATCTCGATCGCCCCGGCCTCCTCCATCAGCGGGATGACCTCGACCGCGGCGAAGGAGGTCTGGCGCTTGCCCGCGGCGCCGAAGGGGCTCATCCGCACGAGGCGGTGGGTGCCGGCCTCGACCGAGAGCGTGCCGAAGGCGTAGGGGGCGTCGATCTGGAAGGTGGCCGACTTGATGCCCGCCTCCTCCGCGTAGCTGGCGTCCATGACGGTCGCCGCGTACTTGTGCTTCTCGGCCCAGCGGAGGTACATGCGCATGAGCATCTCGGCGAAGTCGGAGGCGTCGACGCCGCCCGCTCCCGCGCGGATGGTGACCACGGCGGGTCGGTCGTCGTACTCGCCGTCGAGCAGGGTCTGCACCTCGAGCTCGCCCATGACCTTCTGGAGGGAGGAGAGCTCGGCGATCGCCTCCTGCTCGGACTCGGCGTCCTCGGCCTCGTTCGCCATCTCGACGAGCACCTCGAGGTCGTCCAGGCGCCGGTCGATCGCGGTGATCCGCGCGAGCTCGGACTGGCGGTGGCTGAGGGCGCTGGTCACCTTCTGCGCGTTGGCCGTGTCGTCCCACAGGTCGGGGGCGCCGGCCTGCTCGCTGAGCTCGGCGATCTTCGAGCGGAGACCTTCTACGTCGATGACGGCGCGGATGTCGGCGAAGGTGGAGCGGAGAGCAGTGATCTGCTCGGTGAAGTCGTTGTCCAGCATGGTGCGTCCAGACTACCGGGGGCCGGGGGCCGCCCTCCGGCCCGGGCGTACCCTGGTGACGGTGACCAGCACCGCTCCGCGCCCCTTCCCCGTCGGGCCGCTGCTGCTGTCGACCTTCCTCCCCACCCTCCTCTTCTCCATCGGCGAGGGGGCGATCATCCCCCTCCTGCCGGCCGCGGCCGGCGACCTCGGCGCGACGCTGGCCCTGGCGGGCCTCGTGGCGGGGATGATCATGATCGGCGAGCTGGCGGGCGACATCCCCAGCGGCTGGATCGTCTCGCGGATCGGCGAGCGCGGCGCCATGCTCGGAGCCTCGGCCGCGTCGATCCTCGGGCTCGTGGTGTGCCTGCTCTCGACGTCGTGGGTCGGGCTGACGATCGGCGTCTTCGTGATCGGCCTCGCGACCGCGGTCTTCGCGCTGGCGCGCCACGCGTTCATGACGTCGTTCGTCCCGATCACGCACCGCGCCCGCGCGCTCAGCGCCCTCGCCGGGGCGTTCCGCGCCGGCTGGCTGATCGGCCCGTTCCTGGCGGCCGGGGTGGTGCACCTCACCGGCTCCGTCGAGTCCGTCTTCTGGGTGCACATCGTCTGCTGCGTGGCGGCGGTCGTGGTCCTGCTGCTCGTGCCCGACCCCGCGACGGTGCTGCGGCGGGCGCAGGCCGCGGCCGACCGCGCCGCTCCGGAGGACGTGGTCGCCGCGGAGGCGTCGGCGACCGTCCCGGAGTCGCCGCAGTCGCTGCTCGGGACGCTGCGCGAGCACCGCGGGGTCCTCGCTCGGATGGGGACCGGCGCCGCCGTGATCGGGGCGCTGCGGGCGAGCCGGACGCTGATCCTCCCCCTCTGGGCGGTGAGCATCGGGCTCGCCGAGACCGACACCGCGATCATCATCGGCATCGCCGGCGCGCTCGACTTCGCCCTCTTCTACGCCGGCGGCCAGCTGATGGACCGCTTCGGCCGGGGCGCCACCGCGATCCCCTCGATGATCGGCCTCGGGCTCGGCCACCTCGCCCTCGCCGCCTCGGTGCTCGCCCTCGATCCGGTGCCCTGGTTCGTCGCCGTGGCCTGCGTGCTCGCGGCCGCGAACGGCATCGGCTCCGGGATCCTGATGACCATCGGCGCCGATCTCGCGCCCCCGGCCGATCCGGCCCCGTTCCTCGGCGCGTTCCGCTTCACCGGCGACGCGGGCAACGCCGCCGCCCCGATCGTCGTGTCGGCGCTCACCGCCCTGATCTCCCTCCCCTTCGCCGCCGTCGTGATGGGGGTGCTCGGTCTGGGCGGAGCGGGGGCGCTCGCCCGCTGGATCCCGCGGTACCTCCCCCGGGCGGCCTCCCGCGGCTGAGGCGCGGGGCCCTCCTCCTACACTGGAGCCCGCACGCGGGAGTGGTGGAATGGCAGACACGCAGGATTTAGGTTCCTGTGCCGAGAGGCGTGAGGGTTCGAGTCCCTCCTTCCGCACGGGATCGGCCGGTACGCTGAGCGCGCTCGCGTGACCGCCGACCGGCCACCGGCCCCCGTCGACTGGAGATCCGTTGAATCACGCCGCCCTCGTCCCCTGGCTCGATCCGGAGACGATCCTGACCTCGTTCGGCCCCTGGGGTGTGCTCGTGGTCTGCCTCATCGTGTTCGCCGAGACCGGACTGCTGATCGGCTTCCTCTTCCCGGGCGACACGCTGCTGATCATCACGGGCCTGCTGGCGCACGAGAACGCGTCGAACGGCGGCCTCGGCGTCCCGATCTGGGTCATCTGCCTGGCCGTCGGGTTCTCGGCCTTCGTCGGCGGCGAGGTCGGCTACCTGATCGGGCACAAGGCCGGCCCGCGCATCTTCGAGCGCAAGGAGTCCGGCTTCTTCAGCATCGAGAACGTGAAGCGAACCAACGCGTTCTTCGAGCGCTTCGGCGGCCTCGCCGTGATCCTCGCGCGCTTCGTGCCGATCGTCCGCACCTTCGCGCCGATCGCGGCCGGCGTGGCCCACATGAACTACCGCAAGTACAGCCTCTACAACCTCATCGGCGCCCTGATCTGGGGCAGCGGGGTCACCCTGATCGGGTGGCTGCTCGCCTTCATCCCGCCGGTCGCCGACTTCGTCTCGCACTACATCGACGTGATCCTGATCGGCGCGGTCGTGCTCGCGCTGGTGCCGACGCTGTTCCACTTCTTCCAGCAGCAGCGCAAGGCGAAGCTCGCCGCCGACCCCGAGACCGACTCGACCGAGTCGGCCGCCTACGTGCTCGACGCCGACACGCTGGACGACAAGCACCCGAAGTCCTGACCTCCGCCTCCGCGAGACGCCACTCCGGCACGCGGCACGCCGACAGGCGTGCACCGGAGTGACATCCCGCGGTGGGAACCCGCCGGGGTCAGAGCCGGGCGGACAGGGCGGCGAGCTCGGCGCGCAGCGCGGTGAAGGCGCGGGCGCGGTGGCTCCGGGCGTTCTTCTGCTCGGGAGCGAGCTCGGCCGCCGTGAGCGCCCCGGCCTCGGGGACGAACACCGGGTCGTAGCCGTGGCCGTTCGCACCGCGAGGAGCCGTCGCGATCGCGCCGTCCCAGCGGCCCTCGACCACCGTCTCCTGTCCGCCCGGGAGCACGGAGTCCGGCACCACGAGGGCGATGGTGCAGCTGAAGTGCGCACCGCGGTGCTCCGCCTTCACGTCGTGCAGCTGCGCCAGGAGGAGCTCGAGGTTGGCTGTCGCGTCGTGCGCGCGTCCCGACCAACGGGCCGAGAAGATGCCCGGCGCGCCGCCGAGGACGTCGACGCAGATCCCGGAGTCGTCCGCGAGCGCCACGAGGCCGGTGTGCGCCGCCGCCGCGCGCGCTTTGATCAGCGCGTTCTCGGCGAAGCTCACGCCGTCCTCGACGGGCTCGGGTCCGTCGTAGGCGCGGACGCCGACTCCGGGGAGCGCGCCGGCCAGCATGGCGCGGAACTCCTCCACCTTGCCCGCGTTGTGCGTGGCGAGGACGAGGTCCAGGCTCACGCTCCGGGCTCCGCGGCGAGCGCTTCGGCCTGGATGCGGGCGAGGTCGGCGGCACCGGCGACCGCGAGGTCGAGCAGGGCGTCGAGCTCGCGGCGGTCGAACGGGGCCCCCTCGGCGGTGCCCTGCACCTCGACGAACAGGCCGCGTCCGGTGACGACGACGTTCATGTCGGTCTCGGCGCGCACGTCCTCGACGTAGGCCAGGTCGAGCATCGGCACGCCGTCGATGATGCCGACGGACACGGCCGAGAGGCTGTCGATCAGCGGCTGCGCCTTCTGCCCCACGTACTTCTTGCCGCGCGCCCACTCGATCGCGTCGGCCATCGCCACGTAGGCGCCGGTGATCGCCGCGGTGCGGGTGCCGCCGTCGGCCTGGAGGACGTCGCAGTCGATGACGAGGGTGTTCTCGCCGAGCGCCTTCGTGTCGACCACCGCGCGCAGGCTCCGGCCGATCAGCCGGGAGATCTCGTGCGTGCGCCCGCCGACCTTCCCCTTGACCGACTCGCGGTCCATGCGGGAGTTGGTGGAGCGGGGCAGCATCGCGTACTCGGCGGTGACCCAGCCCTTGCCCTTGCCCTGCAGCCAGCGCGGCACGCCGTTCGTGAAGGAGGCGGTGCAGAGCACCCTGGTGTTCCCGAACGAGACGAGCGCGGAGCCCTCGGCCTGGGTGCTCCAGCCGCGCTCGATCGTCACGGTGCGCAGCTCGTCGGGCGCCCGCCCGTCCTTGCGCGCGGCCTTCGATGCGGTGCTGTCGGTCACTCGGGTCTCCCTCGATCGTGCGGGAGCGCGGCCCGGTCGAGCTCGCGCAGGTTGATGGTGCCGGTCTCGACGAGGTCGACGCTCGAGACCTCCGGGCCGAGGAAGCGGCGGGCGAGGCGGACGAAGTCGCTCGAGCCCGTCTCCTCCCACCGGTAGGTCGGAGGAGCGGCGGAGGTGCGCTGCAGGCCGTGCGCCACGAGGGTCCGGTAGACGTCGAGCGCGGTCTCCTCGGCGCTCGAGACGAGGCGGACGTCCGGCCCCATCACGTAGGCGATGGCACCGCGCAGCAGCGGGTAGTGCGTGCAGCCGAGGACGAGCGTGTCGACCCCCGCGGCCTTGAGCGGCGCGAGGTACTCCTCCGCCACCGCGAGCAGCTCGTCGCTCCAGGTGACGCCCGCCTCGACGAACTCGACGAAGCGCGGGCAGGCGGCGGTGAACAGCTGCAGGTCGGGCGCGGCGACGAAGGCGTCGTCGTAGGCGCGGGAGCGGATCGTCCCGACCGTGCCGATCACCCCGACGCGGCGGTTGCGGGTGTCGCGGACAGCGCTGCGGACGGCGGGCTGGATGACCTCGATCACCGGGATGCCGCGGCCGAGCGTGTAGCGCTCGCGGGCGTCGCGCATCATCGCGGCCGAGGCGGTGTTGCAGGCGATGACGAGCAGCTTGGCGCCCTGGTCGACCAGCGTGTCGAGGGTGTCGAGGGCGTAGGCGCGGACGTCGGCGAGCGGCTTGGGACCGTAGGGCGAGTGCGCGGTGTCGCCGAGGTAGACGATCGACTCGTTCTGCAGCTGGTCGATCACGGAGCGGGCGACGGTGAGCCCGCCGACTCCGGAGTCGAAGATGCCCAGCGGTGCGTCCGTCACGGAGGAACAGCCTACCCGCGCCCTGCGGCCCGGTCCCGGCCGCACGCCGTTCCCGGGCCCGGCGGCGTGCGCAAGCCCCGGCACCCGCGCCTGGGCGCGCGGGGGCGGCCGTGGAACACTGAGCGGATGGACTCCACGGCCTTCCTCACCGACCGGTACGAGCTCACGATGGTCGAGGGCGCCCTCGGCAGCGGCACCGCCGACCGCCGCTGCATGTTCGAGGTGTTCGCCCGGAGCCTCCCGCCGGGACGCCGCTACGGCGTGCTCGCGGGCACCGGCCGGCTCCTCGAGCTGATCTCGCGGTTCCGCTTCGGCGACGACGAGCTGTCCTGGCTCCGCGGGAACCGCGTCGTCGACTCCCGCACGCTGGACTGGCTCGCCGACTACCGCTTCCGGGGCGACGTCTGGGGCTACCGCGAGGGCGAGGTCTACCTCCCGGGCTCCCCCGTGCTCATCGTCGAGGCGCCCTTCGCCGACGGCGTGCTGCTGGAGACCCTGGTGCTCAGCGTCCTCAACCACGACAGCGCCGTGGCGAGCGCCGCCGCGCGGATGGTCTCGGCCGCCGACGGGCGACCGCTCGCCGAGATGGGCTCGCGCCGCGCCGGTGAGCGGTCCGCCGTCGCCGCGGCTCGCGCCGCCTACATCGCCGGATTCGGCGCCTCCTCGAACCTGGAGGCGGGCCGCAGCTTCGGTGTGCCCACGATGGGCACCTCCGCGCACTCCTTCACGCTCCTCCACGACTCGGAGGAGGAGGCCTTCCGCGCGCAGGTCGCCGCGCTCGGCCCCGGCACGACCCTCCTGGTGGACACCTACGACGTGACGGCCGCCGTCGACCTGGCGGTCCGCGTCGCCGGCACCGGCCTCGGCGCCGTGCGCATCGACTCCGGCGACCTCCCCCAGCAGGTGGCCGCCGTCCGGCAGCAGCTGGACGCGCTCGGCGCGACCGGCACGCGCATCACCGTCACCAACGACCTCGACGAGTACGGGATCGCCGCGCTCGCGGCCTCACCGGTCGACTCCTACGGCGTCGGCACCTCGGTGGCGACGGGCTCGGGCCACCCGACCGCGGGCATGGTCTACAAGCTGGTCGCGCACGAGGACGACGCGGGCGAATGGGTCGCGGTGGCGAAGAAGTCGGTCTCGAAGGCGTCGATCGGCGGGCGGAAGGCCGCCGGCCGTCTGCTCTCCGACGACGGGGTCGCCGAGGCCGAGGTCGTGCACGTGGGCGCCGGCCCCGAGGGCGCCGTCGGCGAGGACGAGCGGGCGCTGCTCGTCCCCCTGATCGAGGACGGGACGATCCGTCCCGAGCACCTCGGCATCGAGGGAGTGGCGGCAGCCCGCGCGCACCACGCGAACGCGGTCCTCGAGCTGCCGATCGACGCGCTCCGGCTCGGCCGCGGCGAGCCCGTCATCCCGACCCGCTACGAGTGAGCGGGGCGGGAGCTCACTTCATCTTCGCGTAGATCTCCTTGCAGGCCGGGCACACCGGGAACTTCTCCGGGTCGCGGCCCGGGAGCCACTTCTTGCCGCAGAGCGCGCGGACCGGCTTGCCGGTGATGGCGCTCTCGAGGATCTTGTCCTTCGGCACGTAGTGGGAGAAGCGCTCGTGGTCGCCCGGCTCGATGGACTCCTGGTTGAGGAGCTCCTCGAGCTCGCGGTCGAGCGTGGCGGTTCCTCCGCCTCCCTCGAGGGGGTCGGTGCTGCTGTTCTGGACGCGCGGAATCATGCCGACGATCCTACGCGCGGAGCCCGGGCCCGCGGCCGTGCGCTCCGGATCGGGCGGCGCTAGTAGCGGCTGGTGAACGCGACCAGCTCGGTCGCGCGGCGCTCGAACAGCCGGCCGCCGAGGAGCACGCCGAGGGCGAAGACGACCACGGCGCTGCCGAAGCCGACGAGCACGGCGTCACCCGCCGCCTCCGGGTCGACGAACAGGGCCCGGACGCCGAGCACCACGGCCGGAGCCGAGAGGAGCAGCCCCAGGCCGAACGCGAGGGACTGCGGACCGGCGCCACTGGCTCCGGGGGCCTGGGGCTGCGTGAACGCGCTGTCGCCCGGGCGCGGAGCCGGATAGGCGAGCCGTGCCGAGACGGCGCTGGCGACGCCGGCGGGGACGAGCAGGAGGCAGGTGTTCACCGCGAGCACGACGGGCAGCGCATCGGGGAGCCCCGAGGTCGCGCTGCTGATCAGCGAGCCGAGCACGACGACCGGCACGCCGAGCAGGAGGGTCGGGAAGGCGCGGCCGAGCCGGTCCGACCAGCCGCGGACGCCCGCGGCCACGTGGAGCCAGAACGCCGATCCGTCGTAGGCGACGTCGTTGTGCAGGAACCAGCCGAGGAACAGCGCGATCAGCGGGACCGGGAGCAGCGAGAGCAGCGGGAAGGGGACGCCGACGACCGCGAGCAGCAGCAGGGCTGCGACCGGCAGCACCGGCACGGCGACGAGCGACGCCTGGTAGCGCGGATCCCGGAGCCAGTAGGTGATGCTGCGCGCCGCGATCGCGCCGGTCCGGGTCGAGCCGAGGACGTCGAACCAGCCCAGCCGGAGGCCGCGCGGCGGCCGGTGCGTGCGCTCGGGGCGCTCCGTCAGCAGGCGGACGACGAGCCACCAGAGCGCGCCCGCCGCGACGAGCGTCGCCAGGGCCAGCAGGAGCGGGCCGAGCGCGTCGCCGGTCCGGGCGGCCGGGGCGATCATCCACGCCGCGCCGAACGGAGTGGCCCCCATCGCCGCGCCCCAGCGCTCGAGCACCGGGGTGTCTCCCGTGTCGACCAGCGCGGCGGCGCCGAGGGCTGCGGGACCGCCCAGCATCAGCACCAGGCCGAGGACGGCCAGCAGCTCGCGGGCGGTCCGGGAGGGGACGAGGGCGGCGGAGGCGGCGAGGCCGATCCGCGCGAACAGCGAGGCCGTCGCCACCGCGAGGAGCGGGCCGACCACGGCGAAGGCGCCTGCGCCCGGGACGAGCGGCGCGCACGCGAGCCCGACCACCAGCAGGGCGAGCGTGGGGACCGAGACGAGGCCGGCCAGGGCGAGCGCCCCGGCGAGGCGGAGCGGCGGAAGGCCGAAGAGGCGGAACGCGCGCGGATCCATCGGGTCGAGCGGGCCGAGCAGGAAGGGCAGCACCAGGAAGCCGACGGAGACGAGTCCGCCGGCGGTCACGAGAGCGCCCGCCGCCGCGTCCGAGGAGCGCAGAGCGCCGATCGCCCCGATCAGCAGGGCCGTCACCGCGACGACCACGAGCACGCCCAGGACGGCGCCGGCCGAGCGCGCGGGCCCGGAGCGGAACGCGCCCAGGAGGACGTCGATCCTCAGCCGGAGAAGTCGTGCAGCCACTGCAGCCCCTCGGCGATCTGCTTGCCGCCCGCGAGCTCGAGGAAGCGCTCCTCCAGCGTCGCGGTGCCGGCGACCTCCGCGACCGTCCCGGAGGCGAGCACGCGCCCGCCGACGATCACGGCCACGTCGTCGCAGACGCGCTCGATGAAGTCGAGCCCGTGGCTGGAGAGGACGACGGTGCCCCCGCCCTCGACGAAGCGGCGCAGCACGGTGATCACGGCGGCCGAGGAGACCGGGTCCACCGACTCGAACGGCTCGTCGAGGACCAGCACGCGCGGGGCGTGGATCATCGCCGCCGCGAGGGCGACCTTCTTCGCCATCCCCGCGGAGTAGTCCGAGATCAGGCGCTCCAGCGCGTCGGAGAGGCCGAGCGCCTCGGCCAGCTCGACCGTGCGCTGCTTCGCCGTGGCGAGGTCGATGCCGCGCAGCGCGGCGGAGTAGGCGAGGAACTGGGCGCCGGTGAGCCGGTCGAACAGCCGGAGGCGGTCGGGCAGGACCCCGATCAGCGGCTTCGCGGCCGACGGGTCCTTCCAGACGTCGACGCCGTGCACGAGGACGCGGCCGGTGTCGGGTCGAAGAAGGCCCGTCATCATCGAGAGCGTGGTGGTCTTGCCCGCGCCGTTCGGGCCGATGATCCCGTAGAAGGTCCCCGCGCGGACGGCCAGGTCGATGCGGTCGACCGCCACCGTCCTCCCGAAGGTCCGGGTCAGCTGGTGCAGCTCGAAGACGACGGGCGAGGCGCCGTCCGGATCCGCGGCACCCTCAGCGGGCTCGGCGTTCGTCACGGACGTCATCCGGCTACGGTACCAACTCGCCCGCGGGCCCCCGGCGCCCGCGCCGACACCCGGCGACACGGCGAGAGGTCAACCACCCTGGCCCCGGGGGGCGTGAACTGTACACTAGGTCTCTACCCGAGGAGTCGACCAGATCGAGACGCAGCGGTTAATTCGAGGAGAACACACGATGATGCACACAGGTTCGACGAGCAGCAGCCCTGCCACCGTCGTCATCCTCGCCGCAGGGATGGGCAGCCGGCTCGGCCGCTCCCTCCCCAAGCCGCTCACGCCGCTCAGCGACGGGCGCACGATCATGCAGCAGCAGTTCGACAACATCCACCACGCCTTCGGCACGAAGGTCCCGGTGAGCATCGTCGTCGGCTACAAGCTCGAGCACATCATCGAGGCCTTCCCCTCGGCGACGTTCGTCTACAACGAGCAGTACGACCAGACCAACACCTCCAAGAGCCTCCTCCGCGCGCTGCAGGCGAGCGGGCAGGGCGGCGTGCTGTGGATGAACGGCGACGTCGTCTTCGACCCGCGCATCCTCGACCGGGCGGCCGCGCTGATCGCGAAGGACGTCTCCTTCGTCACCGTCAACACCTCGAAGGTGTCGGACGAGGAGGTCAAGTACACGACGAGCGCCGAGGGCTTCATCCAGGAGCTCTCCAAGACGGTGCGCGGCGGCCTCGGCGAGGCGGTCGGGATCAACTACGTGTCCGCCTCCGACAAGGCCGCGCTGGTGCGCCAGCTCGCCCGGGTCGACGCCCAGGACTACTTCGAGCGTGGCATAGAGTTGGCGATCGAGCAGGACCGCCTGCTCGTCGAGCCGATGGACATCTCCGACCTCTACGCCGTCGAGGTGGACTTCGCCGAGGACCTCGAGCGCGCGAACCTCTTCGTCTGACGCTCCCGGCTCCTCCCCCGGCTCGAGCGGAGCCGACGGGAGGAGTCGCGCAGTGAGCACGGCCGACACCCTCGCGACCGAGACGGCCCTGCGCCACCGGCGCTCCCGGGCCTGGCGCTACCGCCACTCCCTCTGGCTGCTCACCAGGCGCGACCTCACCGTCCGGTACGCCACGAGCGCGCTCGGCTACGTCTGGTCGGTTCTCGACCCGCTCGTGATGTCGGGCATCTACTTCTTCGTCTTCACCGTCGTCTTCCAGCGGACCGTCGGCGAGGACCCGTACATCGTCTTCCTGCTCGCAGGCCTGCTGCCGTGGATGTGGTTCAACCAGGCGACCTCCGACGCGACCCGCGCGTTCCTCCGCGAGGCGAAGCTGGTGCGGTCGACGTCGATCCCGCGGACCATCTGGGTCGGGCGGATCGTGCTCTCGAAGGGCATCGAGTTCGTGGCGAGCCTGCCGGTGCTGGTGCTCTTCGCCGTGATCGCCGGCGCGCACCTGACCTGGGCGGCGCTGCTGTTCCCCGTGGCGATCCTGCTGCAGGCGGTGCTCACGCTCGGCGTGGGTCTGCTGGTGGCCCCGCTCGTGGTGTTCTTCCGAGATCTGGAGCGGGCCGTGAAGCTCGTGCTCCGGTTCCTCTTCTACGCGTCGCCGATCATCTACTCCACGGCCAACCTGCCGGAGCAGATCCGGCCGCTCGCGGCGCTCAACCCGCTCAGCGGGATCTTCGCCCTTTACCGCTCCGCGTTCTTCGAGAGCGAGCTCGACGTCCCGCTCATCCTCGCCTCCGCGGGCATCTCGGTGCTCGTGCTGGCGCTGGGCCTCGTCGTCTTCCGCCGCTCCGAGCGCGCGGTGCTGAAGGAGCTGTGATGGCCGACGCCCCGGTGGTCATCGAGTGCCGCGGCCTCGGGATCCGCTTCCGCCGCAACCGGCGGGGCCGCCGCTCCTTCAAGGACCTCTTCGCCGGCCGCTCCCGCCGCTCGCGGCCCGGCGAGTTCTGGGTGCTCCGCGGGCTCGACGTGCAGGTGCGGGCGGGCGAGGCCATCGGTGTCGTCGGCCGGAACGGTCAGGGCAAGTCGACGCTGCTCAAGCTCGTCGCCGGCGTCGTGCTGCCGGACGAGGGCGCGGTGGAGGTGCGCGGTGGCGTCGCTCCGCTCATCGAGATCACCGGCGGCTTCGTGGCCGACCTGAGCGTCCGCGAGAACGTCTACCTGACCGCGGGTCTCCACGGGATGTCCAAGCGCGAGGTCGACGCGCGCTTCGACTCGATCATCGAGTTCGCCGAGATCGGCGACTTCCTCGACACCCCCTACAAGCACCTCTCGAGCGGGATGAAGGTGCGGATCGCCTTCTCCGTCGTGTCGCGGCTCGAGGAGCCGATCATCCTGGTGGACGAGGTGCTCGCGGTCGGCGACAGGGCGTTCCGCGAGAAGTGCTACGCGCGGATCGAGGAGCTGCTCGCCTCCGGCCGCACCCTCTTCTTCGTCTCGCACAACGAGCGCGACCTCCGCCGCTTCTGCACGCGCGGCCTCTACCTGGACAAGGGCCGCCTGGTGCTGGACGCGCCGATCGAGGAGGTGCTCGCGCGTTACGCTGAGGACTACGCGCCGACACCGCGGAGCAGCACGGCGCCGGCCGAGGGCCCGCCCGTCCAGGGCACCGTCTCCGACGACTGACCCCTCCCGCACGCGGCGCCCGAGGACGCAGGAGTGCACGACATGGCCCAGAAGGACCGCAAGCGCGAGCGCGCCGTGGAGAGGGCCGGCGAGGTGGAGCAGGCCGACGGCTCCGAGAACGCGCAGCTGGCGAAGCTGCTCGACCGGCTCCTCGCGGTGCAGCGCCCGGCCGTGCTGGCGAACATCCGCCTGCTGCGGCGCCGGCGTCCCGGGGCGACTCCGGAGCAGATCATCACGTCGCTCGAGCGGCAGTACCTCTCGAGCGTGGCCGCGGGAGGCGCGGCGATCGGGGCGACCGCCGTCGTCCCCGGCATCGGCACGGCCACCTCGGTGGCTCTCTCCGGCGCGGGAGCGGCGGGGTTCCTGGAGGCGAGCGCGCTCTTCGCGCAGTCGGTGACGGAGGTGCACGGGATCCCGCTCGAGGACCCGGACCGCGCGCGGGCCCTCGTGCTCACGCTGATGATGGGCTCCTCCGGCAGCGAGATGGTGCGCCAGGTGGCCGGGCAGGCCGTCGGCGGGGGCAGCGGCCTCAACCAGTACTGGGGCTCCGTGGTCACGAAGGGCCTGCCGTCCTTCCTCGTGGGCGAGCTGGCGGACCGCGCGAAGAAGTCCTTCGCCAAGCACTTCCTCGCCCAGCAGGGCGCGGGCCTGGTCGGCCGGGCGATGCCGTTCGGGATCGGAGCGGCACTGGGCGGCGTCGGCAACGCGATGCTGGGCCGCAAGGTGATCCAGAGCGCGCGCGACGCGTTCGGGCCGGCACCGCAGGCGTTCGGCAACACCCTCGTGCTCGAGCCGACCCGTGCCGAGCGGAAGGCGCTGGCCGCCGCGCCGGCCGAGCCGCTGGCGCTGTTCGTCCGCGACTACGGCGGAACGGGCGAGCGGACGGCGCTCCTCCTCCACGGCCTCGGCTCCGACTCCCGGATCTGGTACGCCCTGGTCCCGACGCTGCACGAGCACGGCTACCGCGTGGTGGCCCCCGATCTCGCCGGTCACGGCGGCTCGCCGGCGTCGCCCGTGTACTCGCCGGAGCACTGGGCGTCGGACGTCCGCGCCTCGGTGCTGCAGACCCCCGATCTCGTCATCGGCCACGGCCTCGGCGCCGTCGTCGCCACCCGGCTCGCCCCCGAGTACGGCGCCGCCCGGCTCGTCCTGCTCGACCCCGCGTTCTCGGACGCCCGAGGACTGACGAGCGCGCTCCACCGCGGCGGCTCGGTCGCGCACGTCGAGAAGGGCGACGCAGACTCCCTCCGCCACCGCCACCCGATCTGGACGGACGAGCAGATCGAGCTCGACGTGTCGGCCCACGCGCTCTGGGAGCAGGACTCCGCCGGCGGGCTGACGGCACGGGGTGCGGCCGAGGCCCCCGAGACGTTCCCCGTGCCGACGCTCGCCGTGATGCCTGAGGACCCGCTGGGCCACGGCTCGCTGAGCGGCGTCCTCGCCGGCCGCGGCGTCGAGGTGCGGACCGTGCCGGGGGGCGGGGCCTCGATCCTCCGTGAGGACCGCGCGGCGTTGATCGCGGCGCTGGAGGACCGGATCTAGCTCAGACCATCCTGCTCGGCGCGGGCCGAGCGCCGTGGTCCGGAGCCGTCGGAGGCGTTCGGTCAGCGTTCCCGAGGCCGGCGCCCGGGCCCGACGAGCGGCATCCCGAGCACGGTGCGGAGGAGTCCGCCGCCGTCGCGGTCCTCGGCGATCACACGGAGGCCGGTCCTCTCGGCGACGCGCCTCGAGGCTGCGTTGGCCGGGTGCACGAGCGCCACGAGTCGTCCCGCGAGGCGGTGGGCGAGCGCGAGGTCGCGGCAGGCCGCAGCCGCCTCGGTGGCGTAGCCGCGGCCGTGCAGCCCGGCCCGCACGTGGTAGCCGACCTCGAGCTCGATCCCGCCGTCGACGCGCTGCCAGGTCAACCCGCAGTCGCCGACGAACTCGCCGTCGAGGGTCTCGACGATCCACAGACCGAAGCCGTGCTCGCGGTAGTTCCGCCGGTTCCACTCGATCCAGGCGGCCGCCTGCTCGCGGTCCTTCGGCGCGGGGTAGTACCGCATCACGACCGGGTCGCCGAGAAGATCCGCCATCTCGGGAAGGTCCTCGGCGGTCATCTCGCGGAAGCGCAGCCGGGCGGTGGCGGCGGGGATCATCGGGTCGGGCTGCTCGGCCTGCGACTGCGGAGACGGCGACCGGGACCGTCGTCGAGCGCTCGATCCATCCGGCCGCCGCCCCCGGCCCTACTTTTCCGCCTTGGCAGCGGCCTTCGCGGCCTGCTTGGTGGCGCGGACCTTCGTCAGCGACTCCGGCGAGACGATGTCGGCGACCGAGCGGAAGGCGCCCTCCTCTCCGTAGGCGCCCGCGGCCGCGCGCCAGCCCTCCCCCGAGAATCCGCGCTGCTTGCCGAGCAGGGCGAGGTAGATCCGCGCCTTCTGCTCGCCGAAGCCGGGCAGCGCCTTCAGACGCGCGAGGACCGTGCGGCCGTCGGGCTCGTCCCGCGTCCAGACGGCCGCGGCGTCGCCGTTCCAGTCGTCGACCAGAGCGCGGCAGAGGACCTGCACGCGCCCCGCCATGCTCGCCGGGTAGCGGTGGATCGCGGGCGGAGTCCGGCAGAGCTCCGAGAACGCGTCCTCGTCGAAGCCCGCGATCGACGCGGCGTCGAACGAGGCGCCCTCCGCCTCGAGGCGCTCCTCGATCTTGCGGGGCCCGGAGAAGGCCGTCTCCATCGCGACCTGCTGGTCGAGGAGCATCCCGATCAGCAGCGCCAGCGGGTCGCGGCTGAGCAGCGCGTCGGCGTCGGGATCGTCGGTGATGTGCAGGGCGGAGTCGCGGGTCATCCTCCAGGGATACCACGGACGGCCCCGGCGGCGAGCGCGCGGACGGTCCGGTCGACGAGGTCCAGCGCCGCAGCGAGCTCGAGGTCGCCGACATGGCCGTAGCCGAGGACCAGCGCCTCGGTCGCGGCCCGTCCCGACAGGGCGTACTCGTGCAGAGTGGCGACGAGCAGTCCCTCCCGGAGCAGCGCGGCCGCGACGGCGTGCGCGTCCAGAGGCGCGGGCAGGGAGAGGACGACGTGCAGACCCCCGTCGAGTCCGCTCGCGCGCCCCCACGGTACCGACTCCCCGAATGCGTGGACCAGCTCGCGGCGGTGGGCGTAGCGCCGTCTCGAGCGCGTGAGATGCCTCCGGAACGCCCCGCTCGCCATGAACTGCGCGAGCGCCGCCTGCGTCGGACCCGAGGCGGAGGCGTCCTTCTCGTCGTCGAGGCCGGTCAGCGCCCCGCGGAGCCAGGACGCCCGCGGAACGGCCAGGTAGGCGATGCGGAGCCACGGCGAGACGGTCTTCGAGAACGACCCGACATGGGCGACTCCGCCGCCGGAGTCGAGCGAGGCGAGCGCGGGCAGCGGGGCGCCGACGTAGCGGAACTCGCTGTCGTAGTCGTCCTCCACCACGAGCAGGGGGCCGGCCGACGCGCGGCGCACCAGCTCCAGGCGCTCGGCGAGGGCGAGCCTGCCGCCGGTCGGGTACTGGTGCGACGGAGTGACGACGACCACGTCCGCGCCGGAGCTCGCGAGAGCGTCGAGGTCGATGCCGTCGCCGCACACAGGGACGCCGACGACCTCGTGCCCGTCGGCGCGCAGGCGGCGCCGGACGGCCGGGTAGCCGGGGTCCTCGACGGCCACGCGCACCTCGCGTCCGAGCGAGGCCGAGGCGGCGCGGGCCAGGAGCGCGACGGCGCCCGCGGTGCCGCCGGTCACCACTACGTCCGACGCCTGCACGTCGACGCCGCGGGACCGGCGCAGCTGCTCGGCGATCTGCTCCCGCAGGGCCGGGTCCCCGGAACCCCGAGGAGGCGCCGAGGGCGGCGAGACGAGCGCCAGGCGCCAGGCGGCCCGCCACTCCGGGGTGTCGAGGGCGCGGGTGTCCGGCCTGCCGGGCCGCAGGTCCGCCGCGGCGGGCGGGACGACGGTCTCCCCGGACTCCGGCCGCGGCTCCTGCGGCGCCGGCGCCAGCAGTCCGTCGGAGGCGACCGTCACCGCCGCGCGCGGGTGGGCGACGAGATAGCCCTCCCCCACCAGCTGGTCCACCGCGGCGACGACGGAGCCCCGCGAGACGCCGAGCCGCTCGGCGAGCACGCGGCTCGACGGGATCGGATCGCCCGCCCGGTAGCGCCCGTCCAGCACCGCCTGGCGCAGCGCCTCGGCGAGCCCGGCGCGGACCGAGCCGCGCGGCGACGGCCCGAGGAGGAGCGGGATCTCCAGATCGCCCGACGCCATCGACCGCTCCGCTCTGGACCACTCCGATCGCGGCCCAGTGGCATCCTGGCAGATCCAGTCGGCGCGGGACGATTCCGACATGGACAGCCTCCCCGTCACCGACCGCACCCGCGTCTCCCGTCTCCGCGACCGCCAGCGCACCGATCCCGCCGAGCTGCACGCCCTGCTCGACGAGGCGCTCGTCGCCCACGTCGCCGTCGTGCGGGACGGCGCCGCGATCGTGCTGCCGATCCTCTTCGCCCGCGACGGCGACTCCCTCCTGCTGCACGGGTCGAGCGGCGGAGGACTGCTGCGGGAGGCGGCGCGGCACTCGCTCCTCACCGCCTCGGTCACGCTGGTCGACGGACTGGTCGTCGCCCGCTCCACCTTCGACAGCTCGATGAACTACCGCTCGGCGATGGTGATCGGCCGGGCCGAGGCGCTGGAGGGCGAGGAGAAGGCGCGGGCCCTCGATCTGCTGGTGGCACGTCTCCTCCCGGGGCGCGACGAGGAGGTGCGAGCGAGCTCCGCCCGCGAGATCGCGGCCACGCTGGTGCTGCGCCTCCCCCTGGCCGAGGCGAGCCTGAAGGTGCGCGCGCACGGAGCCGGCGACGAGCCGGAGGCCGGGGTCTGGGCGGGCGTCGTGCCGCTGGTCACCCGCACGCTCGCGCCGGTGCCGGCGGAGGAGGGCGTCGCGGTCCCGGAGTCGGTCCGCCGCTTCAGCGCTGCGGTCGACGGCGCGGTGCCGCCCTGGCGATGAGCGGACCGGCCGTCGCGGTGCGGTCCGCTACTTGGCGTCCTGACGGGGGAAGACGACCTTCTGCACGACGATGATCACCGAGGCCGCGACCGGGATCGCGACCAGGGCGCCGAGCACGCCCGCGATGGTGCCGCCCGCCACCGCCGCGATCACGACGACCGCACCGGGGACCGAGACGGCCTTGTTCATGATGCGGGGGCTGAGGAGGTACGCCTCGACCTGCATGTAGACGAGGTAGTAGATCGCAGCGACCAGCGCGGTCAGCGGCGAGGCCAGGAGGCAGGCGAGCGAGATGATCACGGCGCCCGAGAGCGTGCCGACCAGCGGGATCAGGGAGCCGAGGAACGCGACGCAGGCCAGCAGCGCCGGCACCGGGGCGCCGATCGAGAGCAGCAGGATGAACGTGAGCACGCCGTTCACGCCGGCGAGCGAGACCTGGCCGACCACGTAGCGGCCCACGGCGCCGGTGATCTCGTCGCCGACCTCGTGCGCCTTCGCGCGGTGCGAGGCGGGGGCGAAGCGGTAGGCGACGGCCTTCATCGAGCGCAGCGACGCGAGGAAGTACAGCGTCAGGATCAGCACGATGACGGCGCCGGTCACGCCGCTGGCGATCCCGGTCCCGACCGCGATCAGTCCGCCGCCGAGCGAGAGCAGGTTGTTGGGGTTGCCGATGAAGCTCTGGACGCTCTCGATCAGCTCGTCGATGTCGATCACGCCGCGCAGCTGCTGCTCGAGGTCGAGCACCCACTGCTGCGAGGCGATGTCGGTGACGATCTGCGGGGCGCTCGTGACGAACATCGTCAGCTGCTCGACCAGGATCGGGATGATGTAGACCAGCAGGCCGGCGAAGATCAGCACCACCGCGGCGAAGACCGCCGTGATCGCGAGCGGCCTCGGCAGGCGCTTGCTCTCGAGCCAGGAGACCAGCGGATCGAGGCCGAGCGCGAAGAACAGCGCCACGAAGATGTAGGTCAGCACCGTGCCCAGCTGCACGACGAGGCCGCCCAGGACGAGCGCCACCAGCACGCCGAGCGCGCCGAACAGGCCGATGCGGAAGGAGCGGATCGTGAAGACCGGCTTCTCCGGGTCGGCGGAGACCACGATGTCCGGCTCGACCGCGGGCTGGGCGGGTGCCGACCGGCGCCGGCGGGAGCGGGCGAAGGCGCGCGGGGTCATCATGGGACGAGCGTAGCGGGGCGCCGGGAGGCCGCCCGGCGACCGGCCCACCCTTGACGCGGCCGTTCGAGCGGTGCTCCCGCCCGCTCAGCCCTCCGGATCGTGGTCGTCGACCGCGCCGTCGCCCCGGTGCAGAGCGGCGTGCCGCTCCCACTCGGTGAGCAGGTGCTCGATCGCCTCGTGGAAGCGCCGCGTGGCCGCTCCGGGCGACGTGTCGCCGAAGTAGCGGTGCACCCAGCGCTCCAGCCGCTCGACCGACTCCGGATCGTGCTCGGCGCTGTCGATCCGCGCGATGATCGCGGAGGCGTCCTCGGCGTGCAGCCACTCCGCGTCGCCGAGGTAGCCGCTCTCGTCGACCTCGGCCTCGGCGCTGACGGGCCGGGTGACCAGCAGCGGGCGCCCCGTGGCCAGCCGGTCGTAGACCATCGCCGACACGTCGAGGATCGCGAGGTCGGCGGCGGCGAGCTGCCAGCCGAGCTCGGCACCGGTGTCGTGCACGTGACCGGCGCGCGGATCGGCCGCGTTGGCGGCGGCGATCATCGCGACGATCGCCCGGTCGGCCGCGGCGTAGTCGGAGTCGACCGCGCCGCTGCGGGGATGCGGGCGGTAGACGAGCCGGAACCGCGGGTCGGCCAGGAGCCCGCGCACGAGGGCCGTGCCGTGGCTCCGGATCGAGCCGTAGCCCGCGGCGGGGCGGTCGCCCTCCCAGGTCGGCGCGAAGAGCACCACGCGGCGCTCGTCGGGCGTGAACGGCACGGCGCCGGCGAAGTGGTCCGCCTGAGGACGGCCGATGGCGAGGGCGCGCCTGTCGAAGTCGTAGTCCCAGAGCACGCGGCGCAGCCGGGCGAGGGCGGCGTCCCCGGCGATCATGCTGTAGTCGTACGCCTTGAACTGGTTCGTCGTCATGTACATCTTGTCGCTCTCGCCGTGGTTGACGAAGACGTGCCAGCGGCGCCCGTAGCGCATCATCTGGAAGTTGCGGGCGTTCTGGTTGACGTAGAGCACGATCCGCAGCGGCTGGCTCGCGATGGTGCTCTCGAGGTCGGCGACGGAGCGGACGTAGGCGACCGGGACCGGGCTCTCGCGCAGCAGCACCTCCGCGGCGCCGGCGTTGCGGCTGAGCAGCACGACCGGGTGCGTCTCCGCCAGCTCGGCCAGCGGCCGGTACCACTGCCGCAGCTGGTACAGGTTGATGTCGCCGTCGGCGAAGTAGACGCCGATCTCGAACCGGCCCTCGGGCAGCGGCCCGCGCTCCGCGAGCAGCCGGGTCACCGCGTGGCGGGCCCGGCGAGCCGCGAGCAGCTCGCCGCCCACCTTGCGCGCGAGTCGCGCGTCGGTGCGGAGGCGGGCGATCAGGGCACGGGGAGCGGGAGTCATCCGCCCCAGGGTACCGGCGACGGCCCCCACGCCGGGGGCCTCGCACGGTCCGATCAGGCCAGGGTCACCCTCAGCCAGACGAACTGCAGCGGAGCGAGACGGAAGCCCTCGCGCAGGTCGACCGCGATCTCGGTGACCAGGTCGACCGCCTCCGCGGCGAACCCGACGAACCGCTCGGCCGCGACCTCCTGGACCTCGTCCGACACGTTCGCGAGCACGAGCACCGACTCCCCGTCGCCGGGGCGCTGGTAGCCGAGCACGTGGTCGTTGACCGGGTCGAAGACGCTCAGCTCGGTGCCCGCGAACATCGGAACGGCCTTGCGCACGGCGATGAGGTGCAGCAGCCCGCCGAAGACCTCGCTCGCGGCCGTCCCCGGGACCTCGCGCTCGTCGTAGCGCTCCGCGGGGCGGCGGGGACGGTTCACCCAGCGCGAGTCGCCGGCCGTCGTCGGGTCGTCGAGGTAGCCGTGGTCGTTGAGCTGGCCGACCTCGTCGCCGAGGTAGAGCAGCGGCAGCCCGCCGGTGCTCAGGGCGATCGAGTGCGCGAGCAGCACGCGGTCGATCCCGTAGGCGTCGCCCGCCTCCACTCCGGCGAGGGACGCGGTGGTGCCCGAGACGCGGCGGTCGCCGGTGCGCGGATTCTCCTGGAACGGCACTCCGCGGGCGAACGTGCCGTCGAACCGGTCCGTGTAGAAGTCGTTGAGGAACCGGCGGTGGCCGGCCGCGTCGATCCCGAGCTCGGCGGCGTCCTCGTCGGCGAAGGTCCAGCCGATGTCGTCGTGCCCGCGCACGTAGTTGACCCAGGCCGTGCCCTCGGGGAGGGCGTGCCGGCGCTCGAGGGCCTGCGAGAGGAGACGGACGTCGCGGGTGGCGAGCGCCTCCCAGGTGAGCGCCATCTGCAGCGGGTTGTACGAGAGCTGGCACTCCTCGACGTCGATGTACTCGATCACCTCGTCGGGGTGCACGATCGCCTCGGACTTGAACAGCAGCGCCGGAGCGGCCAGGCGGCAGACCTCGTTGAACGCGCGCAGCAGCAGGTGCGCCTGCGGCTGCGACTCGCAGGTGGTGCCGAGCTCCTTCCAGATGAACGCGACCGCGTCCATCCTCAGGGCGTCGATCCCCTGGTTGGCGAGGAAGAGCATCTCTCCCGCCATCGCCCGGAACACCTCGGGGTTGGAGTAGTTGAGGTCCCACTGGTAGCGGTGGAACGTGGCCCAGACCCAGCGCCCGTCCTCCAGCTGAACGAAGGAGCCGGGATGGTCGTCCGGGAAGATCTCGCGGGTCGTGCGCTCGAAGGCGTCGGGCTGCTCCCGGACCGGGTAGATCCAGTAGTAGTCCTCGAAGCGCTGCTCGCCGGCGAGCGCGCGCTGCGCCCACTCGTGCTCGTTCGAGGTGTGGTTGAAGACGAAGTCGACCACGAGTGCGATGCCCTGCTCGCGCAGCTCGGAGGCCAGCCCGCGGAGCTGCTCCATGTCGCCGAGGTCCGGTCGCACGCGCCGGTAGCTCGAGACCGCGTAGCCCCCGTCCGACTCGCCCTCGGGCGCATCGAAGAGCGGCATCAGGTGCAGGTAGTTCAGGCCGATCTCGCGGAGGTACGGGATCTCGGCGCGCAGCCCCTCGAGGTCGCCCGCGTAGCGGTCGACGTAGCAGACCCCGCCCAGAGCCTTGTTCGAGAGGAACCAGGTCGGGTGCTGCTCGCGGGCGCGGTCGAGCGCGCGGAGCTCCTCGGGCCGCTCCTCCCAGGAGGCGGCGGCGAGCTCGACGATCGCGACCAGCTGGTCCTCGAGGTCGTCGCGGCCGGCGTACACCGTGGCGAGCAGATCGACCAGGCGCGGGAGGTGCTCGTCGAGGCGGCCGGAGAACTCGTCGTCGACGGCGCCGAGGCGCTCGCGGACCGCCGTCAGGAGGTCCGGTCCGGCAGGGGTCGCCTCCGCCTCGGCGCGCTCGGGCGGGGAGAGCTGGGTCGAATCGAACACCGTCGTCCTTTCGGGGGCCCCGGCGGGGGCGGATTCCCCGATGCTAGACGATCGGCGGACGCCCGGCGAACGCCATCCGGAGCACCGTGCGGGCCGAGAGGGCGCGCCGGCCGCCCGGATCCGAGCGCCATCCCTCCCGCCAGCCGGCGAACCAGGCGCGCAGGGCGGCCGGGTCGCGCCGCCAGCGGAGGCACTGGATCGCGGTCCAGGACCCCACGTAGACGAGCGCCAGAGGTGCGGCGAGGTTGCGGCGGGCGAGCCAGACGCGGTTGCGCGCGTTCAGCCGGTAGTAGTCGGCGTGACGGGTCGGCTGGATGACCGGGTGCTGGGCGACGAGCTCTCCCGCGTACCAGGCGGTGCGGCCCGTGTCCCAGACCCGCCAGGCCAGCTCGATGCCCTCGTGGGCGTAGAAGAACGGAGCCGCCCAGCCGCCCGTCCGGGCGAACACGTCGCTCCGCAGCACGACCGCTCCCTCCCAGACCGAGAAGACGGGGCCGGAGCGGCGGGGGTCGCCCTTGAGGATCCGCGGGATCCAGCGCCTTGGGCTCGGCGTGCCGTCCGTGCTGTCGACGCGGGGCTGCACCAGGCCGATGCGGCGGTTCGAGGCGAGCAGCGCGATCGCGTCGACGAGGAAGCGGGGAGACGGGATCCGGGCGTCGTCGTCGAGGAAGAAGAGGTACTCCCCCGCGACGGCGTCGACTCCGGCGTTCCGGCCCGCGGGGATGCCGAGGTTCTCGGGCAGCGCCAGGGCGCGCACTCCCTCGGGCAGGCCGTCGGGCTCCCAGCCGTTGCCGACGCAGACGACGTCCAGCTCGACGCCCTCCTGCGCGAGGACGCCGGCCAGCCCCGCGGCGAGGTCGTCGGGCCGGGTCCCCTGCGTCAGGACGACGACGCCGACCCGCGGCTCAGGAGCGGACACGCTTGGACGCCATGATCGCGACGAAGTGGCCGACCAGGGCGAGGAGGGCGAGCGGCAGCAGCGCCCCGACGAGGACCCGGTCGGCCGTGCCCGCTCCGACGACGAGGCCCACGAGGGCGGTCGCGAAGGCCAGCATCGTCAGCTCGACGGAGTGGTAGAGGCGGTGGAAGGGCAGGAAGCGGGCCGCGCGGCGAAGCCTCGCCAGCCCGGACGAGGACGGCGCAGCCTCACCCTTCGTGTCCGCCAGCTTCGTGAGACCGGCGTTCGCACGCGCCACGTGCACCATGTCGTTGAGCGCCTTGTTGAGGACGATCACCAGGGCCAGGGCGAAGCCGATCGTGGTCCAGAGGAAGTCCGCCGGCGCCTCGAACGGGACGCCCGCCGCCCGCAGCCCGAGCGCGATCGGGATCAGCGCCTCGGTCGTGTAGTGCCCGACCTTGTCGAGGAACACGCCCGCCGGCGAGGACGTGCGGCGCCAGCGCGCGACCTCGCCGTCGCAGCAGTCCACCAGCATCTGCAGCTGGCCGAGGAGCAGCGCCAGCGCCGCTCCGGCGATCCCCGGGATCAGGAGGGCTGCCGCCGCGCTCCAGCCGACCAGGATCATCAGCCCGGTGACGCCGTTCGCCGAGATCGAGGTCTTCAGCAGCAGCCAGGTCAGGTAGGGCGAGAAGCGGCGCAGGTAGAGCGACGCCGTCCAGTGCTCGGCGTTGCGGCGCCCGCGCACCTCCGGGGGCTGCGCGACGGCGCGCAGCTCGGCGATGGAGCGGGGTCTCGTCGTCGTGGTCATGCGCCCCTCGGCGAGTCGGACCGCGGCTGGTGGCGGTGGGCGGAGATGTTGCTGGTCAGCCCGGCGAAGCCGAGCACGAAGCCGGTCCCCCAGGCCACGTGGACCGCCGGGATGACCACGGCGAACCACAGCATCGCACGCGCGCCGTCCGGCCGCGCGACCACGAGAGTGGCCGCCGCCACCAGGAGGAGGTAGGCGGCGGGCACCGCGAACCCGAGCAGGAGCCAGGGCGCGGCTCCGGCGAGCGCCTGGACGACTCCCGCCAGCCCGACGAGCAGCCCGATGGCGAGCATGGCGACGAGCACGGGCGGAGCGAAGTAGCGCAGCGACCGCGAGGCCGGGAACATCCGGGTGAGCTCGCCGCGCCACATCCCGGTCGAGAGGAACTGCCGGAGCAGCGCGCGCATCGAGGGCCGCGGCCGGTAGGTGACGGTGAGGCGCGGAGTGAACCAGACGACCTCGCCGCGCTCGCGCAGCCGCCGGTTCAGCTCCCAGTCCTGCCCGCGCTTGAAGCGCTCGTCGAACAGGCCGGCGCGCTCGAGGGCGGAGCGGCGGAAGACGCCGAGGTACACCGTGTCGGCCGGGCCCTCCTCGCCTCCCACGTGGTGGGGCGTGCCGCCCAGGCCGATGCGGGAGCCGTACGCCCGGGCGACCGCGCGCTGGAACGGGGTGAGGCCCTCCGCCGCCATCACTCCGCCGACGTTCGCCGCTCCGGAGCGCTGCAGCGCCTCGACCGCCGTGCGCGCGTACTCGGGCGGCAGGACGGAGTGCGCGTCGACCCGGACGACGACCGGGTGGCGCGAGGCGCGGATCGCGGCGTTGAGGCCCGCAGGAGTGGAGCCGACCTCGTTCGGCACGACCCGGATCCGCGGATCGGCCGCGCTCAGCTCGGCGACGAGCTCCTCCGTGCCGTCGATGCTCGGGGCGACGGCGAGGACGACGTCGAAGGGGCCGGTGTAGTCCTGGTGCAGCAGCGAGTCGACCGCGGCGCGCACGTGGGCGACCTCGTTGAGGACGGGCATGACGTAGGAGACGCCGGGCAGGTCGGAGAGGTCGTCTTCCGGGATCTCGTGCTGCATGGGTCCAGTTCGTGCGGGAGGAGCGCGGGCGCAGGGATCCACCACCCTACCAGCGGGGAGCGCCGCGCCCCGGGCCGGGCCCGGACGCGGAAAAGCCCCCCGGGGACGGATCCTCGAGGGGCTGTGCGCGGCGGCGGAGCACAGCCCCCCGGGGACGGATCCTCGAGGGGCTGTGCGCGGCGGCGGAGCACAGCCCCCCGGGGACGGATCCTCGAGGGGCTGTGCGCGGCGGCGGAGGGTCAGCCGGCGGCCATCTGGCCGAGCGTCGCCTTCGCCTGGTAGCTCTGGCCGTTGCGGACGTAGGTCAGCTCGACCGCGGCGTTCGCGGCCTGCGCGCGGACCTGCGCGGTGAGGTCGGACGCGCTCGTGATCGGAGTGCTGTCGATCGCGGTGATGATGTCGCCCTTGGCGAGACCGGCCGCCTGCGCGGCACCGCCTCCGGAGACCTCCTCGATGCGGGCGCCGAGGACGTCCGCGGTCGAGTCGGAGACGCTCGCGCCGAGCAGGCCGTGCGAGGCGGAGCCGTTCGCGATGATCTCCTTCGCGATGCGCTCGGCGATCGCGCTGGGGATCGCGAATCCGACTCCGATGTTGCCGGACTGGCCGCTCGAGGAGGACTGGCCGGCGCTCGCGATCGCGACGTTCACGCCGATCAGCTCGCCGTCGCTGTCGAGCAGCGCGCCGCCGGAGTTGCCCGGGTTGATCGCCGCGTCGGTCTGGATGACGGGCAGCGAGATGGTGCTCTTCGCCTGGGTCGGCGCCTGCTGGCCCGGGATGTCGAAGTTGAACGGGCTCTCGGTGCCGCCGCTCGAGCTGTCGCCCGAGTCGTCCGGAGCCGCCGAGGAGGCGACCTGGATGCTGCGGTTGAGCGCGCTGACGATGCCGTCGGTCACGGTGCCGGAGAGGCCGAGCGGGGCGCCGATGGCGACCGCCGTGTCGCCGACGTTGATCTTGGTGGAGTCCGCGAACGTCATCGGGCTGAGGTCGGTCGCGCCGGTCAGCTTGATGACGGCGAGGTCGAGGGTCGGGTCGGTGCCGACGACGGTCGCGTCGAAGATCCGGCCGTCGCTGGTCGTGACCGAGACGGTGCCGTTCGCGATCTCGCCGTCGAGGGTGACCACGTGGGTGTTGGTCAGGACGTAGCCGTCCTTCGAGAGCACGATGCCGGAGCCGGTGCCGGCGGACGAGCTGCCGCTCACCGCGATGGTGACGACGCTCGGAGTGGCCTTGGCGGCGACCGCGGTGGCGGTCGTCGCGTCCTCGGCGTTGTTGACCGTGATCGTCTGCGAGCCGCCGGCGGAGACCACGCGGGTCCCGCCGCCGTTGGAGGCGGACCAGAGGCCGAACACGCCGGCTCCCGCGACTCCGCCCACGACCGCGCCGATGGCGAGCGCCGCGACGACGCCCACTCCGGCTCGGCGCTTCGTGGCGGTGGGGGCGGGGGTGTACTCGGCGCCCGGGCCGAAGGGGCTCGAGGAGGGCGGCTCCTCGGAGCCGTGCAGGGTGTTCGCGGCGGGCGGCGCGTACTGCCCGTAGCGGGCGGGCTGGGAGACGGGCTGCGCCTCGTTGCCGGCCGTCGCGTTCGGCGTGTACGGCGGCTGGGGGGCCGAGGAGGAGGGGTAGGGGACGGTCGGGTTCTCGCTCTCGCGGTGCGCTCCGCCCCGGTGGATCGGCTCGGTGGGCCCGGTGGTCGAGGACGACGCTCCGGAGCTCTCGCCGGGGGTGCGCTCGGTCGCCTCTCGGGCGCCGGACTCCGTCGGCGTGGTGGGTTCCTCCGGCTGACGAGGACCCTCGTGACTCTCGGTCATGGGTGCTGCTCCTTCCAAGCGGGGATAGCTTGGCGATCGTACCTGGGGGTTTCTTATGACGGGCCTGCGAGCGGGAAATGAAACCGGCCGGACTGCTCGAGCGGGCACACTGGGCACGTGAGCATTCCCGGATCCTGGTCGCGCGCCGCGGCGGGCGCCGGCCTCCTCGGCCCCGGTGGCGAGGTCGCCGCCACCGTCTTCAGCGAGATGAGCGCGCTCGCCCTGCGCACCGGAGCGGTGAACCTCGGCCAGGGCTTCCCGGACGAGGACGGCCCGCGCGAGATCCTCGACGCCGCGCGCGACGCCATCGCGTCCGGGCTCAACCAGTACCCGCCGGGTCCCGGCTTCCCCGTCCTGCGCGAGGCGATCGCCGCGCACCGGCTGCGCTTCTCCGGGATCTCCCTCGACCCCGACGGCGAGGTCCTCGTCACCACGGGCGCCACCGAGGCCCTGGCCGCGGCTCTGCTGGCCCTCCTCGAGCCGGGCGACGAGGTCGTCACCTTCACGCCCCACTACGACGCCTACGGAGCCCTGATCGCCCTCGCCGGAGGGGTGCATCGCACCGTGCTCCTGCGCGGCCCCTCCTTCGCGGTCGACCACGACGAGCTGACCGCCGCAGTGAGCGACCGCACGCGCGTCATCCTGGTGAACGACCCGCACAACCCGACCGGTGCCGTCCTCCCGGCCGAGACCCGCGAGCTGATCGTGCGGCTCGCCGAGCGGCACGACGCCGTGATCCTGACGGACGAGGTCTACGAGCACCTGCGCTTCGACACCCCGCACGTCCCGCTGGCCTCCCTTCCCGGAGCCTTCGAGCGGACGCTGTCCGTCTCCTCGGCGGGCAAGACCTTCAGCACCACGGGCTGGAAGATCGGCTGGGTGACGGGCCCGCGCGAGCTGATCACGGCCGTCCTCGCCGTGAAGCAGTTCCTCACCTACGTCAGCGGCTCGCCGTTCCAGGGGGCCGTCGCCCTCGGGCTCGGGCTCCCGGACGCCTTCTTCACCGGCGCGGCGCAGACTCTTGCGGCCAAGAAGGACCTGCTGTCGGCGGGCCTGGCTGCTGCGGGCTTCGGCGTCGCGCCCTCCTCGGGCGGCTACTTCGTCGTCGCGGACGCGGCACCGCTCGGCTACGACGACGGGGTCGAGCTCTGCCGGGCGCTCCCGGATCTCGCGGGAGTGGTGGCGGTGCCCGTGTCGGCGTTCTGCCGCCCCGAGGACGCCGCTCCCTACCGCTCGCTCGTCCGCTTCGCCTTCTGCAAGCGGTTCGAGGTGCTGGAGACCGCGGTCGCGGGCCTCGCCCGCATGGCGCGCTGAGGAGCCGGCCTCAGCGGATTCGGTCGGATGCCCAGCGCCGTCGGGCCGGGGGCGGCGGTCAGAGCGGCAGCACCCGGAAGCGCCGCAGCGCCAGAGCGGGGTTCTTCGCGCGCGCCGCGTCGATCCGCTCGCGCGAGACCCAGGCGACGGCGACATCCTCGACCTCGCCGAGGGTGACGGTCTCGACGCCCATCGGATCGACGATCATGCTCGTGCCGACCCCGATCGGCGGGGTCTGGTCGGCTGCGACGAGGTACACCGTGTTCTCGAGCGCGCGGGCGGTGACCAGCGTCCGCCAGTGCGCCTCCTTGAGCGGGCCGCGCACCCACTCGGCCGGTGCCGCGATGACGTCGACCCCGGCGTCGACCAGCCAGCGGCTGACCTCCGGGAAGCGCAGGTCGTAGCAGGTCTGCAGCCCGACGACGAGGCCGCCGACCTCGAACGTCTCGGGTGCGGCGATCTCCCCCGCGGCGACCCACTCCGACTCGGTCTGGCCGAAGGCGTCGTACAGGTGCAGCTTGCGGTAGCGGGCCACGAGCGCGCCCTCGGGGTCGAGCGCGACGAGCGTGTTCGCGATGCGGCGCCCGTCCACCGCCTCGACCATGCCCGCCACGAGGTGGATCCGGAGCTCGCGCGCGAGGGCCGCGAGAGCCGTGACGAACGGGCCGCCGAGCGCCTCGCCCGCCGCGACCAGCTCGGGCCCGAGCGGATCGGTGAAGGCGGAACTGTACTCCGGCAGCACCACCACGCTCGCGCCGCGCTCGGCGGCGATCCGGGCCAGGCGCCCGATCGTCGCGATGTTCGCCTCCCGGTCCGTCGAGGGGGCGAACTGCGCCACGGCCATGCCGACGGCGCCGGTCATCAGCTCGGCGGGTAGAGGAAGAGGGCGACCTGGGAGGCCGGGATGGTGCGCTTGTGGTACGCGTGGTCGTTGCCCCAGTTGTACTCCTCGAGCGAGACCGTGCCGTCGGAGTTGACGGCCTGCACGTAGGCGACGTGGTTGCCGGTGAACCAGGCGACCGCGCCGGGGACGGGCGTGCTGCTGGTCACCCAGCCGTGTGAGGCCCACTGGCCGGCCCACGCGTAGGCGCTGCCTCCGCCCGGGGTCATGTTGCCCCAGGTCCACTTGAAGGGTGCGCTCGTCGAGCCCTGGTCGCGGTTGATCCGCCAGGCGACGAAGTCGACGCACTCGCGGTAGTAGTACCGCAGCGGCGAGAGGCCGCCGCCCTGGTCGTCGGTGAGCTGGTCGCGCCAGGGGTAGTCGTCGCCCTCCTCGCGGGGCGTGACCGAGGTGCTGGTGCCGCCGCTGCCTGCGGCGGCGCCGTCCGCGCCGGTCGTGCCTGCCGCGGCCTGCGCCTCCTGGGCGAGGCGGGCGGTCTCGGCGTCGCGGGCGGCCTGCTCGGCGGCGGCGAGCGCGCGCGCCTGGGCGGCCGCCTCGTCGAGCTGGGCCTGGGTCGGTGCGGTGAAGGAGTCGCGGATGACCTGCTCCTGGACCGCGGTCGGCGCAACGGTGAGCTTCTGGTTGCCGAGCGCCTGCACGCGGGCGGCGGCCTCGACGGCGGCCTGCGAATCGGGTGCCGGGTCGAAGGAGTAGGCGGGGAGCGCGGAGACCGCCACGAGGCCCGCGATGGCGGCGAGGGCGACCGTGCTGACGGTCGCGCGGAAGACACGGCCCCGGCGGCGCCGCACGGGGCGGACGGGCGTGAGGACCGGAGTGGCGACGCGTGCCGCGGGCAGCGCGTGCGGCGCCTGCCGCGGGCTCCGCCGGGTCGGGCGGTCGCCGAGCCCCTCGTTCGAGCCGTCGTCCCCGCGTTCGTCCCTCACAGCAGCACCCCTCGCATCGGGGTCGAGCCTAACGTGCGGGCCGGTCCGGCACACGCGTCGGCGCGGAGCGTCGGGAGGCCGGTCCGCGGATGCGGGTCGCGCGAGACCGGCTCGCGGTCGGCGGCGCCGCAGGCGGATCCGACGGTGACGCGGACGGGCGACCGGAGTAGCGTCCGGAGCGGAGCGGGCGCGACGGTGCGGCCGCGGGACGGAGGACGGCGATGATCCGGAGCGAGAGGGCCTTCAGCGGCTTCAGCGTGGACGACGTGGAGGCGGCGCGGGCCTTCTACGGCGGAGTGCTCGGGCTCGAGGTCGAGCTGAACGCGATGGGGATCCTCGACATCCGGCTGCCGGGCGGAGGCCGCGCGATCGCGTACCCGAAGCCGGACCACGAGCCGGCGTCGTTCACGATCCTGAACTTCTCGGTGGAGCACGTCGACGCGGCGGTCGCCGAGCTGCACGCGGCAGGCGTCACCACGGCGATCTACGACGACCCGTCGCTGCCGACCGATGCGGACGGAGTGATGCGCGGCCACGGGCCGACGATCTGCTGGTTCCGCGATCCGGCGGGCAACGTGCTGAGCGTGATCGAGGGCGACTGAGGTCTCGGCCCGCGCACTGTCAGCCGCGGGAAGCACGTCCGCGACCCGTGTTAACGACGAAAGCCGGCCCTTCTCAGGACCGGCTTTCGCTTTCTTGTTGCGGGGGCAGGATTTGAACCTACGACCTCTGGGTTATGAGCCCAGCGAGCTACCGAACTGCTCCACCCCGCGGCACAAGAAGAGACATTACACGCGTTCCGGCGCCGGTGCAAATCGACGCGGCGGTGGGAGCGGGCTCCGGTCTCAGGCGGGCTTGGCGGCGCGCAGCACGGCGCTCCCGTCCACGCTCAGCCCGACCGCCGTCAGGGCGGCTGCGAGCTCGGACGAGGTGCGCGACCAGGTGCGGACGTCGGCGCCGACGGGAGCGGACGACGACGGGGCGACGAGCACCGCTCCGCCGGGGGCGACGAACCACTCCACCAGCCGCGCCCACTCCTCCAGGTCGGGGAGCCACGAGACGACGCCGGCGCTGCAGAGCACGACGTCGAACGAGTCGGGCTCCGGCAGCATGTGCCGCAGCTCGTAGAGGTTCGCGCAGACGAAGCGGGCGGAGCCGGCGAGGTCCCTGTCCGCGGCGGCGGCGCGTGCTCGGCGCACCGCGGGCATCGAGAAGTCGACACCCACCACGCGGGCGCCGCACTCGGCGAGCTCGAGCGCGTCGAGCCCGTCGCCCGAGCCGAGCTGGAGGATCCTCGGACCGGGGTCGAGGAGCGCCGCGGTGACGAGCTCCGGGTGGAGCGCACCCTCGCCGGTGCGCTCCTCCCAGTACGTGCGGTTCAGCTCGAGCCACTCCCCCGAGCGGAGGTGCTCGCCGCGGTCGACCTGCACCATGCGGGCTACTGGCCGCCCTCGGCCTGCAGCGCCCGCGAGAGCGCCTCGGTCAGCTGCTCGTCCGCCGCCGCGAAGGCGGTGAGGTCGCCCGCCTTGAGGGCGTTCTCGCGAGCCGTGAGGGCGTCCCGCGCGTCGTTCAGCGCCTGCTGCAGCGCCGTCTGGTCGCCCGTGGCCGGCGTGGAGCCGGTGCCGCCGGTCGTGCCGCCCGCGTCGCCTCCGGTGTCGCCGCCCGAGGTGCCGGTGCCGGCGTCCGGAGTCGTCGGCGTGCCGGTGTCGCCCGCGTCGGCTCCCGAGTCGCCGCCGAAGAGGCTGTCGAGGGCCGCGTCGAGGGTGTCCTCGAAGGCGATGTCGTCACCGAACGCGACCAGCACCTTCTGCAGGAGCGGGAAGCTCGTGTCTCCGTTGGAGCGCACGTAGATCGGCTGGACGTAGAGCAGGCCGCCGCCGACCGGCAGCGTGAGCAGGTTGCCCCTCGTGACGGTGGTGTCGCCGCGGGAGAGGATGTTCAGCTCGTTCGCGACCGTCGGGTCGGTGGTGAACGCGTTCTGCACCTGGCCGGGGCCGGGCACCGTGTCGTCCTTCGGCAGCTCGAGCAGGCGGAGCGTGCCGTAGCCGTCGGCCACGGAGCCCGCCGTCGAGCCGGCGTCGGAGTCGGCCACGAGGTAGCCGGTCAGCACGTTGCGGCTGGCCTGCGCGCCCTGGACGCTCGCCGGGATGTACGTCGAGTAGAGCGAGTACGACGGCACGTCCTGATCCGGCGTCTGCAGCGTCAGGTAGTACGGAGGCTGCAGGCTGGTGCCGGTCGCGGCGGCCGTGGTCGCGGCTCCGCTCGTCGGGTCGTTCGGCGTCGCCCAGGCGTCCTCGCGGGAGTAGAAGGAGCCCGCGTCGGTGACGTGGTAGGTGCCGAGGACCGCGCGCTGGACCTTGAAGAGGTCCTCCGGGTACCGGACGTGGCTGAGCAGCTCGCCCGACATGTCGCTCACGGGCTTCACCGTGGTCGGGAAGATCTTCTGCCAGGTCTGCAGGATCGGGTCCTCGGTGTCCCACGCGTAGAGCGTGACGCTGCCGTCGTACGCGTCGACGGTCGCCTTCACCGAGTTGCGGATGTAGTTGACGTCGTCGGTCGGGAACTGCTGCTGCGTGTTCGTGTCGGCGATCGCCTGCGAGAGGCTCTGCACCTCCGAGTACGGGTAGTCGGCCGAGGTGGTGTACCCGTCGACGACCCACTTCACGCGGCCGTCGACGACGGTCGGGTAGGCGTCGGAGTCGAGCTTGAGGTACGGCGCGACCTTCTGGACGCGCTGCACGGGATCGCGGTCGTAGAGGATCTGCGAGTCGTCGTTCACGCCGTCCGAGAGGAAGATCTGCTCGGACTGGAACTTGATCGCGTAGACGAGCTTCTTGAAGACGTTGTCGAGAGCGGGGCCGCCCTCGCCGTCGAAGGTCGTGTAGGTCTGCTGCGCGCCGTCGGTGCCCGAGGGGTAGTCGAGCTCGATGTCGCGCGAGTCGTTGCCGCCCACGATCGAGTACGGCGGGGAGTTCTCGCCGAAGTAGATCCGCGGCTCGTAGTCGCCGAGGTCGCCCGTCGTCGGGACACCGGACTCGATGAACACCGGCTCTCCGTCGGCCGAGCGCTGGTTGCCGTACGCGGCGACCAGGCCGTAGCCGTGTGTGTAGACCAGCGTCTGGTTGTACCAGGTCTGGTTGGTGCCGAGGCCGTTGAGGTTCAGCTCGCGGACGCCGACCACGGCGTCCTGCGTCGATCCGTCGATGGAGTAGCGGTCGACGTCGAGCGCGTTCTGCGTGTCGCCGAACTTGTAGTACTGGCGGAACTGCTGCAGCTGCGAGAACGCGTCGGTGACGACGGCGGGGTCGAGGATGCGGATGTTCGCGGTGGTCTCGGCGTCCGAGCGCAGGGCGCCCGGCTCCGCGTCCGTGGTCGCGTCGTAGGGGATGACGTCGACGTCGCTGACGCCGTAGGCCTGGCGGGTCATGTCGATGTTGTTCTGGATGAAGGGCTGCTCGAGCGTGCGCTCGTTGGGCTCGACCTGGAACTTCTGCACGATCCACGGGTAGAGGGAGCCGACGAGCAGGCTCGACGCGATCAGCAGCGCGGTGCCGATGACCGGGAAGCGCCAGCGGCCGATGAAGGCGGTGACGACGAAGAGGATCGCGACCAGCGCCGCGATGCCGGCCAGGATCTGCAGGCCCGGGATCGTCGCGTTGACGGTGGAGTAGGTGGCGCCGGTGATGCGGGGCCCCTGCTGCGCGAGCGTCGCGTACTGGTCGAGCCAGAGGCTGACCGCCTGCACGGCGAGGTAGAGGGCGGCGATGACCGCCAGCTGGATGCGCGAGGCCTTCGAGATGCGGATCTCGCGGCCGTTCACCCGGATCGCTCCGTAGAGGTAGCCGGTGGCGAGGGTCGCGAACGCTGAGATCAGCAGGACCGCCGACGCGAAGCCGACGATGCTCTGGTAGAAGGGCAGCTCGAAGAGGTAGAACGACGTGTCGAGGCCGAACTGCGGATCCGTGGTGCCCGAGGGCGTGCGGTTCCAGAAGGTGAGGCTCGTCTGCCAGCGGGTGGCGGAGGAGACGCCGGCGAAGAGGCCGAGCACCGCGGGGATCCCGAAGGTGGCCAGGCGCCGCAGCGGCTCCACGACCTGCTGGTATCGGTCGATCTGCGAGTTGAGCTTCGCGTAGACCGGCCGGAGGCGGTACGCCAGCATCAGGCTGATGAACACCGGCACCGCCATGGCGACGAAGCCGATGACGAAGAGACCGCCCGCCGCCGCCCACTGCGTCGTGAGCACGGAGAGGAAGCCGAGCTGGTCGTACCAGAGGATGTCGGTGTACAGACCGGCGAAGACGAAGAACGCCACCACCAGGACGGCCACCACCACGACAGTGACGGCGAGGACGCTCCGTCTCTTCCGCGGCGGGGTTTCGGTTGCTGTGGAACTCACGTGAGGGCCTCTTGCTGTCGAGATGTGAGGGGAGGCCACCCATGCTATGCGACGGCTGTCCGGCTCACCTGGGCGTCGACCCGGGGTCGGCGGGCGGGATCAGTCGAGGGGAGCGGCGGTGCTGCAGTCCGGCAGCCCGGAGGTGTCGCCCGCGGCGATGCCCTTCAGTGCGGCGAGGGCGTCGTCGAGGGTCGAGACCGCGAGCACGTCGAGCCCGTCGGGGACGTGGCCGACGACCTCGTTGCAGTTGGTCGCGGGGGCGAGGAAGTACTCGGCTCCGGCGCCCTCCGCCCCGTAGAGCTTCTGGCGGATCCCGCCGATGGCGCCGACCTCGCCGGCCGCGTCGATCGTGCCGGTCCCGGCGACGCTCCGCCCGCCGTTGAGCTCGCCCTCGGTGAGCTTGTCGATGATCCCGAGGGCGAACATCATGCCCGCGCTCGGCCCGCCCACGTCGTCCAGCTGGATGTCGACCTCGAACGGGAAGTCGAAGGCCGCTCCGGGGAGGACGCCGATGACGGCGGCGCCGTTCGAGTCGCGCGGCGTGACCTCCACCTCCTGCCGGACGCCCTCGCGCTCGATGCTGACCTGCACCGGGGAGCCGGTGCCGAGGGTCTGCAGGGTCGCGCGCAGGGCGGTCGCGTCGGCGACCGGGGTGCCCGCGACCGCGAGGATCTCGTCCCCCGCCTCCAGGACGCCCTCGGCCGGGGAGCCCTCGGGCACCTGCACGACCGAGACGCGCTGCTCGACGGGGTAGCCGAGCTCGGTGAGCGCGGCGGCGATCGCCTCCTGCTGGGAGTCGGTCATCTCGGCCTGGTTCGCCTCGTCGCGCTCCTCGACCGTGGAGGAGGGAGGGAAGATCGCGTCGACCGGGACGACCGCCTTGGTCCTGTCGAACCAGGCGCTCGCGACCTCGACCCAGGTGGGCAGGCTCTGCGGGTTGCCGACGACCGACACGGTGAGCATGTCGAGCGTGCCGGCCGTGGGATAGGTGGTGCGGTCCGGGATCGAGATGAGGGGCACGTCCTTGCTGCTGCCCAGGGTGTCGAACACGGGGCCGGGCTGCTCGATCACGTAGGGGGCGGGCGCGACGCCCAGACCGACCACGACGGCGACACCCGAGAGGAGGACGACCGGTCCGACCCACGGGCGGCGCGGGGAGGAGGAGGGGCGCGGGTCGTCGGAGAACAGCGACACGGGGGCCTTTCTGGCAACGGGTGGAGCGGCTCCGCCGGGATGTTCGCGGCGGGCGGAAGCGGGCTGGGCTCGAGCGGTGCTCTGCACGCCGAGGCCCCGGGCGCTCGGGCTAACGTAGCTTGCACGACTGGGAGTCGCGCCGGAACCGGCGCCCTGTGCAGGGCCGCGGAGGCGGTGCGGCGACCGGATTCACGTGAGCGACGGAGGGCTGATCCCGATGGCCGATGGCGACAGTGCGGACCGAGCGGGCGGCGGCTCCGAGGACGAGTTCCGGGAGATGCTGCGGCAGTTCCTCTCGGGGAACGGCCCGGTCGACCCCTCGCAGCTCGCCGGAGCGGCGGGACTGCCGAACGACCCGGTGGCCCTGCAGAACCTGCTCTCGCAGCTGCAGAGCGCGATGCAGCAGAACGGCGACGGCGGCGTCAACTGGACGCTCTCGCTCGAGCAGGCGAAGCAGCTCGCGCGCGCCGAGTCCGCGCCGGTGTCCGACTCCGTGCGGGCTCCGATCGAAGCGGCCTTCGGCGTCGCCGCGCTCTGGCTCGACGAGGTCGCGTACGTCTCCGAGCTGAGCCGCACGCCGCGCTCGATCAGCCGCCTCGAGTGGATCTCCCTGACGATGCCGGTCTGGAGCCAGCTCGCCGAGCCGGTGGCGCTGAGCATCTCGGACGCGCTGACCCGCGTGCTCCGCGAGCAGGCCCCGGAGGAGATGCAGGCGATGATCGCCGGTGCCGAGGGCATGATGCGCGGGATCGGCGGCACCCTGTTCGCCCTGCAGCTGGGCCAGGTCGTCGGGCAGCTCGCCGCCGAGGTCGTCTCGGGCGGCGACATCGGCATCCCGCTGCTGGAGGAGAACGACGCGGCGATCCTGCCGCAGAACGTCGCCGCGTTCGGCGAGGGCCTCGACATCCCGCTGGACCAGGTGCAGCTGTACCTGGCGGTCCGCGAGCTCGCGCACGCCCGCCTCTTCCGGCACGGCAAGTGGCTCCGTCTCGCTCTCATCTCGCAGATCACCGACTTCGCGCGCGGGATCAGCATCGACACCACCCGCCTCGAGGAGCTGGCCGAGGGCTTCGACCCGTCGAACCCCAAGGAGCTCCGCGACGCGATGACCTCCGGCGCGCTCATCCCGCCGAAGACGGAGGAGCAGCTCGCCGCGCACGGCCGCCTCGAGACCGTCCTCGCCCTCATCGAGGGGTGGGTCGACGTCGTCACCGCGGCGGCGACCACCCGCCTGCCCAGCGCCGGGGCGATCGCCGAGACGGTCCGCCGCCGCCGCGCCTCCGGCGGCCCGGCCGAGTCCGCCTTCGCGACCCTCGTCGGCCTGGAGCTGCGCCCGCGCCGCCTCCGCGAGGCCGCCGCGATGTGGCAGGCCGTGACCGACGCCGTCGGGCCCGAGGCCCGCGACTCCCTCTGGTCGCACCCCGACCTGCTCCCCGGCTCGGAGGACCTGGACGACCCGAGCGCGCTCGTCGCCCGGCTCACGGCCGAGGCCCGCGGCGAGACCCCGGAGCCCGACGAGATGGACCGCGCGCTGGAGGACCTGCTGAACGGCACGATGCCGCGCGAGGGCGACGGCGCCTCCGGAGACGCTCCGGACACGACCGACGACGCCGGCTCGCCGGACGACGACGACCGCGGCTCCTCCCCCACGGGCGACCGCCCCGTCTGACCCCCCGTCCGGCGCCCGCCTGTGGACAACTCGCGCGGCGCCGGGCCGGTCTCGGCCATGATCGCCGGATGGTGCTCCGGCTCGATCCCCGACTCCCCCTGCTCTGGCGCTCCGCGACCGCGGTGCAGCTCGGCCTCGACCGGCCGCACGCGGTCCTGGACGGCGTCGGCTACCCGGAGGAGCTGCTGCTCGACGCCCTCCGCGTGGGCACCAGCGCCGGCACCGTCCGCCTGATCGCGGCGCGCGCCGGAGCGAGCGAGGCGCGTGTCGACGAGGTGCTCGAGGCGCTCCGGCCAGTCCTGCTGCGCAGCGTCGAGCCCGGCCCTCCCCCGGCACCGCGGGTCGTCGTCGAGGGGACGGGCGCGGCACCGGACGCACTGCGCACGCTGCTCCGGAGCGAGGGCTGCTCGTTGCTCGCCGACGACGGGACGCCGGACCTCGCCGTGCTGATCGCCGACTTCGCGGTCGCCCCCGCCCGCGCCGCGCACTGGCTCGCGGCCGATGTGCCGCACCTGGCGGTGGTGTTCGGCGACGAATCGGTGCGCCTCGGACCCCTGGTGGAGCCGGGGTCCGGACCGTGCCTGCACTGCGCCGAGCGGGACCGGATGGACCTCGACCCGGATCGTGCGCGCCTCGTGATCCAGGTGCTCGGCCGCACGGCCCCCACCCGCACGCCGCTCGCGAGCGCCGCGATCGCCGTGGCGGCCGCCGACGCCGCGCTGCGGCGGCTGCTCGCGGGCTGGCGAGGGCTCCGCGGGGCCGAGCGGATCTACAGCGACGCCTCCGGAGCCTTCACCGTGCGGGAGCGGGAGCCGCACCCCGAGTGCGCGTGCCGAGCTCTTCGAGGAAGCGCGACGGCTCCCTCCGCGTGACGCGGCCGACCGTCGAGCGCGCCCACGAGAGGCGCAGGCGCCGGCGGGCCCGGGTGATGCCGACGTAGAGGAGGCGCCGCTCCTCGTCGATCGCCTCGAGGCCGGCGGCGTACGAGATCGGCAGCAGGCCCTCGGCGAGCCCCATCAGGTGCACCGACTCCCACTCGAGGCCCTTCGCCGAGTGCAGCGTGGCGAGGGTGACCGCGCCGCGGTCCGGCTCGTGGTGCACCTGCTGGCGTGCGATCAGGTCGTCGGTGAACTGGCGGAAGGTCCATCCGGCAGGGGCCTCGTCGACGAGGCGGGCCAGCGTGTCCAGCGACTCCCACCGGTCGCGCACCGCACCGGGCGCAGACGGGGGCTCGGCGCTCCAGCCGAGCGAGCGGAGGACGTCGCTCACCGACTTGAACAGCGGCTCGCCGCTGATCGACACGGACGCCGCGCGCAGCTGCATCACGGCCTGCTTCACCTCGGGCAGGTCGAAGAAGCGCTTGCCGCCGCGCATGTGCGCGCTCACTCCCCGCTCGTGCAGGGCGTGCTCGATGACCGCCGACTGGCTGTTGGTGCGGAAGAGGACCGCGATGTCGGAGGGGCGCACCCCCGCCTCGATGTCGGCCGCGACCCGCGCCGCGATCCCGCGCGCCTCCGCGATGTCGTCCGGGTAGGCGTCGATCGCGGGCTCCGGCGCCTCGGCGGCGGCGACGGCGTGGAGCGAGAGGGCGCCGGGCCTGCCCCGCATGAGGCGGTTCGCGGTCTGCACGATCGGCACGGCCGAGCGGTAGTTCTCCTCCAGGCGCACCACGGTGGCGGCCGGCCAGCGGGACGGGAAGTCGAGGAGGTAGTCGGCCCGCGCACCCGCGAAGGAGTAGATGGTCTGGCTGGCGTCGCCGACGACGCAGAGGTCGCTCCGGTCGCCGAGCCAGAGCTCCAGGAGCCGCTGCTGCAGCGGCGAGACGTCCTGGTACTCGTCGACGACGAAGAAGCGGTACTGCTCGCGCACCTGCATCGCCATCGCAGGCTCGGACTCGAGCATCCCGGCGGTCACGAGCAGGACGTCCTCGAAGTCGATCTGGCGGCGCTGGTCCTTCAGCCCCTCGTACTCGTCCACGAGCGCGACCGTCTGCTCCAGGGTGAGCCGTCCGGGCAGGGGGCGCGTGCGGGCGGCGACGGCGTACTGCTCGAGCGAGAGGGCGGACACCTTCCGCCACTCGATCTCGGCCGAGAGGTCGCGGAGCGTCGCCGTGTCGAGCTTCAGGCGGAGCCGCTCGGCCGCGTGCCCGAGCAGGCGCGCCTTGCCGTCGAGCAGCTGGGGCATCGTGCCCCCCACCAGCTGCGGCCAGAAGTAGCCGAGCTGCGAGAGGGCGGCGGCGTGGAAGGTGCGGGCCTGGACGCCGCCGGCGCCGAGCACCCGCAGGCGCGAGCGCAGCTCGGCCGCGGCGCGGCTGGTGAAGGTCAGGGCCATGACGCGACCGGGCGTGTAGACGCCGGTCGCCACTCCGTGCGCGATGCGGTGCGTGATCGTCCGGGTCTTGCCCGTGCCCGCTCCCGCGAGGACGCAGACCGGCCCCAGCAGCGCCTCCGCCGCCTCGCGCTGCCCCTCGTCGAGTCCGTCGAGCAGGGTCACGCGATCGGGCCGTTCTCCAGCTCGCCTCCGTACCAGTCCTCGATCATCGCGCGGGCGATGGACGAGCGGCCGGGCAGCAGCACGGACTCGAGCGAGTCGTGCAGCTGCTGCCGGGTGAACCAGCGCAGCTCGACGATCTCCTCGCCGTCCGGGAGCAGATCCTCCGGGGACTGGTCCTCGGCGAGGCGGGCGGTGAAGCCGACCATGAGGGAGGCGGGGAAGGGCCAGGGCTGCGAGCCGAGGTACTGCGGGTCGACGACGCGCATGCCCGACTCCTCGCCGATCTCGCGGATCACGGCGGCCTCGAGCGACTCGCCCGGCTCGACGAAGCCGGCGAGCAGGGAGAAGCGGCCGGTGCCCCACATCGCGTTCGAGCCGAGGAGGAGGCGGTCGTCCGCGTCGAGGACGCAGACGATGATCGCCGGATCCGTGCGCGGGAAGACCTGGCTGCCGTCGGTGGGCGAGCGGCGGACCCAGCCGCCCTGCTCGACGACGGTCGGGTCGCCGTTGCGGGGCGAGTAGCCGTGCGAGGCGTGCCAGTTCGCGATGGCGAGAGCCTCGGTGAAGAGGCCCGCGTCGCGGTCGCTCAGGCGCTCGGCGATCGGGCGCAGGCCGCTCCACCGCTCCTCGTCGGGCTCGAGCTCGGCGGCGGCCGCGTCGGTGAGGACGGTCGCGATGACGGGGGTTCCGACCGGCTCGCCGGGGGCCTCGGCGAGCGTGCGGCCGAGGTAGATCCGGAGGGTTCCGGCGGTCACGTCCTCGGGGCGGCGCAGGACGAGGCGGTCGGCCTCGACCAGAGTCCGGTCGTGGTGCAGGACGAGCACGCGGGTGGCGGGATCGGCGAGCAGCTCGTCGAAGAGCGCGGGCCGTGAGCGTCCGACGCCGTCGCGGTCGGCCGCCTGTCGCGAGAGCGGGAGGCGATCGGCGAAGGGCAGTGACATCCGGGGCTCATTTCGTGACGGGGGCCGCGAGGACCGCTGTCGCGGGCCTTCGACGGCATCGGCGGGACAGCGCGTGGCGGCGGGCCGGCCGGGCACGAGCCGCCTACCCTGGAAACCATGGCCAGATCCCATCTCACTCTAGCCGCGCTGGCCACCTCGGCCGTCGAGGGCCTCGACGTCCGCTCCGCGCGCCCCTTCACCTCCTCGACGCACGGCGACTTCGACTCCGCCCTGCTGACGACGCGCGAGGGCGCCCGCCTCGTCGTGCGCGTGCCCACGTCCGCGCTCGCGGAGCAGGAGCAGCTCGGCGACCTCGTCGCGCTCCGGGCGCTGACCGCCGGCATCCGCAGCCGCCTGCCCTTCGATCTGCAGGAGAGCGTCGGGCAGACGCCGTTCGACGGCACCCGCGCGGTCGTCTACGAGTACCTCGAGGGAGATCGCGTCCTCATCGACGACGTGGCCGCGCAGAGCGGGCTCGCGGACTCGATCGGCCGGGCCATCGGGGCGATCCACTCGCTCCCGGTGTCCTTCGTCCAGGAGGCGGGCCTGCCGATCGCGACCGCGCGCGACAGCGTGAACGAGACGGTCGCGGTGATCGAGCGCGCGGCCGACACCGGCCACGTCCCGGCGGCGCTCGTCGCGCGCTGGGAGTCGGCCTCCTCCGACGAGGCGCTCTGGCAGTTCGACCCGACCGTGGTGAACGGCTCGATGACCGCCGACTCCTTCCTCCGCTCGGGCGACGTCGTCGCGGCCGTGCTCGGCTGGGCGGCGCTGCGGGTCGGCGACCCGGCGCGCGACCTGCACTGGCTGCTGAGCGCCCCGGGCTCGGAGACGGCGCTCTCCGCCTACTCCCGGATGCGCGCGGGAGCAGTGGACCGCACGATCCGCCAGCGCGCCCAGCTCTACGCCGAGCTCGAGCTCGCCCGCTGGCTGCTGCACGGCACCGAGACCGACGACTCCGCCATCGTGGACGACGCGGTCGCCATGCTCGACACGCTGGTCGACAGCGTGCTCGGCGACCTCTCCGCGCCCCTCTCGACCGACACCGGCCCGGTGCTGGAGGTCTCGGAGGTCGAGGAGCTGCTCAACCGCACGCCGGGAGCCCGCACGGACTCCTCCGCTCACGGCCGCGGGCTCGCTCCCGTCGCCGAGGAGAGCGACTCCGCGAGCTCGCGCTCGGAGTAGAACCGCTCGGGCCGCAGCACGAGGTCGTCGGCGACGAAGTAGAACACGGCGTCGACGCTCTCGAGCGGCACCCCCCGCCAGCGCGAGTAGGCGAGCCGGTACAGCGCGAGCTGGAACTGCTTGAGCTCGAGGTCGGCGGCGTCCTTCGGCGCCCGCCCGGTCTTCCAGTCGACGATCTGCACGCCGTCCTCCGTCGGGTACACCGCGTCGAGCTTGCAGACGACGACGTGGCCGGCGAGCTGGAGGTGGATCTCGATCTCGACCGCCTCCGGGCGCCGGTCGGCCCACTCCGAGCGCTCGAAGATGGCGATCAGGGCGTCGAGCCGCTCCTGCTCGACGCTCGTGGGGCCGGCGTCGTCGAGCTCGTCGGGGAAGGTGTCGACCGCCTCCGCCCCGCCCTGGACGCCGAAGCGGTTCTCGACCCAGGAGTGGAAGGTCGTGCCGAGCCGGGTCTGCCGGTAGGGGCGCTCCGGCATCGGCCGGCGCAGCTGCGCCGCGACCTCGTCCGGCGTGCTGACGATGTCCTTGAACCGGGAGGCGGGGATGCGGGTGGGCAGCGGCGTGCGCTCGCCCCCGGCCAGCCGCACCGCCCGCTCGGCGAGCAGCAGGCGGATGTCGTCGCCGCGCGCCCCCAGCAGAGCGGGCTCGGCGCTGCGGACCCGGGCGGCGGCGGCGCGGACCCGGTCGCCGCGGGAGCCGAGCGGATCGTGCGGCCAGCGGAACGTGCGCGGGGCCCGCTCGAGCGGGTTCTCCTCGTTCGCGGGCTCGGTCGGCAGCGGCGGGATCGTGCCGGCCTCCTCGAGGTCGCGGAGGAAGACGCCCGGTCCGCGCGGCTTGGCCTGGCCGGCCCACCACGAGCCGCTGAGCAGGAGGTGGTGACGCGCCCGCGTGACGGCCACGTAGGCGAGACGCCGCTCCTCCGCCTCGTTGCGCTCGCGGAGGGTGTCGCCGAACGCTCCGATCGCGTCGACGACCTCCTTCTGCGTGCTGCAGCCGCGCCAGGCGAGATCGGGGAGCTCGGCGGCGTCGCCGCGGAACGCGTAGGGCATCGCGCCCAGTCTGACCCACCCGCGGAAGCCCTCGACCGGCGCGCCGGGGAGCTCGCCGTCGACCATCCGCGGGACGGCGACGAGGTCCCACTCCAGACCCTTGGAGCCGTGGATCGTCAGCAGCTGCACCGTCCCCGGTTCCGGGTCCTCCGGTCGCGGGGCCAGGCCGTCGCGCTTGTCCGCGAGGACGAGCCAGCGGAGGAATCCGCGGAGGGAGGAACCGGTGCCGGCGCCGCGGTCGTCCGTCTGCAGGTACCCGGCCACCGCCTCCCGGAAGGCCTCGAGGTTGGCGCGGCCGTCCCCGCGCGACTCGTTCGCCTCGACCTCGATGTCCAGGCCCAGCTCCTGCTCGACCAGGGTGACGAAGTCGAGGAGGTCGAGCCCGGCCCGGGCGCGCAGCCGGGCGAACAGGGTGCCCGCCTCGTGCAGGCGCCGCAGGCCCTTGGCGCTGAACCCGCCGAGCGCGGAGTGGTCGATCCGCCCGTCGTCGCCGGGGCGGCGCGCCGCGATGAAGTCGAGGGCCTCGACGATCGAGCCGCCCTCTCCCTCGGTGACGGACGCGCGCATCCGCTCGCGCACCTCCTCCGGGAGCAGCCGGTGGGCGTGGTCGCGCGCCGCGAGCCACGAGGCGAGGTCGCGCAGCGCCTTGAGGTCGCGGACGCCCAGACGCCAGCGGGCGCCGGCCAGGAGGCGGACGAGCTCGCTGCCGGCGGCCGGGTCCTCGACCACGGTGAGTGCGGCGACGAGGTCGGCGATCTCGGGCTGCCGCAGCAGGCCCCCGATGCCGAGGATGTGGTACCGGACGCCGTGCTTCGCCAGCGCGGCGGCGAAGCGGTCCATGTGCGCGCGCACCCGGAAGAGCACCGCGGCCGACGGCGGCTCGGCGTTCTCGCGCAGCCGCCCGGCGAACCAGGCGGCGACGTCGTCCGCCTCCTCCTCGATCGTCTCGGGAAAGGTGAGCTCGACCGGGTGCTCGGAGGCCTGAGGCCCCGCGCTCAGCGTGTCGACCGCGACCGCGCTCCCCGCCGACAGCGGCTCCACGATCGCGTTCGCGGCGGTCAGCACGCGGCGGCCGTTGCGCCAGCTCGTGCTGAGGGAGAAGCGGCCCGCTCCCCCGAAATCGGTGCCGAAGCGGCCGAGCCCCTCGGCGCTCGCACCGCGCCAGCCGTAGATCGACTGGTGCGGGTCGCCCACGGCCATCACTCCCTGCCCGGCGAAGAGCCGCGAGAGGAGGCGGGTCTGCAGCACGGAGGTGTCCTGGTACTCGTCGAGGAGCACCACCCGGTACCTCGCGCGGTGCTCGTCCACGATCCGCGGCACCCGGTCGACGATCCGCAGCGCGAGGGCCACCTGGTCCGAGAACTCGACGAAGCCGCGCTCGGCCTTCGCCTCCTGGAACCGCTCGGCGAGCGCCGTCAGCACCGGCAGCGCGCCCACGGCCTGCAGCGCCTTCTCGAGCTCGCGGTAGAGACCCGAGCCGCTGCCTCCGCGCGGCAGCTCGCCCAGGCGGAGGAAGTCCTCGGCGAACGCGGCGACCGCGGCCGGATCGGCGAGGTTGTCGGCGAGGTCGTGCGCGAGCGAGACGACGAGGTCGGTCAGCCGGTCGATCCCCGCCTCCACCTCGAGGATGCGCGGATCGGCCGTGTCGGCCACGACTCCCCGCGCGAGATGCCAGGCGGAGGCCTCGGAGAGCACGGTCGCGTCCCCCTCGCGGCCGATCAGGGCGGCGTTGTCGCGGAAGATCGTGTTCGCGAAGGCGTTGTAGGTCGAGACGGTGGCGGCCTCGAACGGGTCGGGCGCCGACTGCCCGGGCGCGAGCGGGAGCAGGCCCGCTGCGCCGAGCTGGTCGATCCTCCGCCCGATGCGCTCGCCGAGCTCGGCCGCCGCCTTGCGGGTGAAGGTGAGGCCGAGCACCTCCGACGGCGCCGCGTGGCCGTTCGCGAGGAGCCAGAGGACGCGGTTGGCCATCGTCTCGGTCTTGCCGCTGCCGGCACCGGCGACCACGAGGGCCGGCTCGAGCGGCGCCTCGATGACGGCGCGCTGCTCGGCGGTGGGCGGGCGCAGGTCGAGGCGCTCGGCGATGGTCAGGGCGTCGATCACGGAAGCTCCTCCTCGGAGACGGCGGAGGGGTCGGGGTCGGCGGGGCCGGAAGGATCGGCCGGCGCATCGGGATCCGGCTCCTCGGAGTCCTCCAGGTCCTCTGTCTCGTCGACCTCGTCGATCGCCAGGAGGCCGTCCCCCGGGACCTCGGGTACCGCGTGGATGCGGTACCGCAGGGCATCGCCGGGGGAGAACGGGGTCGCGTCGAGCAGGCCCGAGAAGCCCGCCGCCGCCATGCCCAGGGCCGCGGCGCGGACGCGATCGCGCAGCCGCTCCAGCTCCTCCTCGCCGAAGCGCTCCTGGACCACCTCGCGGTACGGCTTCCCGCGCACGCCCGTCGCCACGAAGAGCAGCTTCGCGCCTCCCCCGTCGGCCGGGTCGGCCGCCTCGATCGCCCCTTCGGCGACGGCGAGCTGATAGCTGCCCAGCTGCGCGTGCTCGGCGATGTCGTCCTTGCGGGGGGTGCTGCGGCCCGTCTTGAGATCGACGATCGTGACGGAGCCGTCGGCCGCGCGCTCGACGCGGTCGATCGAGCCCCGCACCCGGGCGGGCGGGACGTCGAGCTCGAACTGCTGCTCGCGGCCGAGCACCACGCCTCCCCCGCGCTCGAAGTCGGCGAGGTAGCCCGCGAGGCCGTCGATCAGCCGCCGTGTGACGCGCTTCTGCCGCTCCCCCAGCCAGGGCGACTCGAAGACCAGCTCGGGCCACCGCGACTCGAGAGCCGCCCACAGCTCCTGCGGATCGGGCCGCTCGGCGTTCTCGAGGACCCAGTGCACGAGGGTGCCGACCCCCATCGCCGTGCTCGTCGTGGAGCCGGAGACGGCGTCGACGAACCAGTCCAGAGGGGACCGCTCGAAGGCCTCGAGGCGGCTCGGCGAGACGGAGACGGGACGCTCGGGGTCGCCGACGTCGAAGAGCGGCTCCGTGGTCGAGGGCTCGAGCACCCCGGACCAGGAGGAGGGGTCGGCGCCCGGGACCTCCGCGAGCGCCAGGGCGCTGAGCCCTCGGATGGCGGCGGGAGCCTCGGTCGAGTCCGGCGTGGTGGCGGTCCGGCGCAGCGCCGCCACCGCCCCGCGCAGCGTGAGCGGCACCGCGGAGGCCGGATCGAGCCGCGGCGCGTCCGGCGGAGTGAGCCGGAAGAAGAGGGAGGGCGTCTCGTCCTCGCCCGCGACGGCGCTGAGCACCAGCTGCCGCCGAGCGCGCGAGGCGGCCAGTACGAACATCCGGAGCTCGTCGTCGAGAGTGGCCTTGCGGGCGTCGAGCGGCAGTCCGCCCTCGCCGCGGGCGTGCCGCAGCAGGCCGTCCGGATCGAGCAGCGAGCCGCGCTGGCGGAGGTTGGGCCAGACGCCGTCCTGCAGCCGCGCCACCACCACGACGTCGAACTCGAGGCCGACGACGGAGGAGGGCGTGCCGATCAGGACTGCGTCCTCGACGGAGCGCGGAGCGAGAGTGTCCTCGGGGACCTCCGCCTCGAGGATCTCGGTGACGAAGCCGATCGCGGAGTGCCCGGTCGCCCGCTCCACGAACCGGCGCGCGGCGCTGAAGAGGGCGACCACGCCGTCGAGGTTGCGGTTGGCCTCGGCGGCGGTCAGGCCGGTGCCGAGGGCGAGCTCGCGCCAGGAGGACGCGACGCGGCTGGACTCCCACGCCGACCACAGGAGCTCCTCGATCGAGCCCCCCTCCTCGTGCAGGCGGCGGACCCGGTCGATCGTCACGGCCAGCCGCTCGGCCTGCCGGGCGGGAGCGGAGTCGATGGTCGCGAATCGGCCGGGCGCGGCGAGGGCCTCGACCAGCAGCGGGTCGCTCGCGCGGATGCCGCCGCCGGCCAGCTCCTCCGCCCGGAGCGCGAGCCGGAGCCTGCGCAGCCCCAGCCGGTCGACCCCGCCGAACGGGCCGAGCAGCAGCTCCGCCGCGAGCTCCGCATCGAGGGGCCGCTCGCCGATCGCGACGCCGACCAGCACGAGCAGCGCCCGGGCCGCGTGGTCGTCGCGCAGCGCCCGCCCGGCGAGCACGGAGCGGGTCGGCACCTCCGCCACCGCGAGCGCCTTCACCAGCGGCTGGACCGCGGCTCCGGAGCGGACGACGACCGCCATCCGCCGCCACGCCACTCCGTCGCGCAGCCGCCGCTCGCGCAGCAGCCGCGCCACCGTCGCCGCCTCGCGCGCCGCCGTCGGGGCGTGCAGCACCAGGACGGGTGCCGGGCCCGCCTCGGGGGCCGGAGCCGCGACCGCCGCCCGCTGCCGGCCGGCCGCCGCGGTGCCGATCCGCTCGGTGGCCGCCGACACGACCGCCCGCAGCGCGGCCGAGTGGCGGTGCACGCGCACGAGCACCAGCGTCTCGACGTCGGACGCGCCGATGCTCGTGGCGAACCGGCCGAGCGTGTCGGAGGCCGCGCCGCGGTAGGCGCTGGTCGCCACGTCCGGGTCGCCCAGCGCGATCACGGTCACCCCGCGCTCCGTCAGCGCCCGCAGCAGCACGAGCGTCGACTCGCTCGCCTCCTGGAGGTCGTCGACGACGACGAGGCGCAGCGCGTCGATCCGCTCGCCGCCCTCGCCGGCGCGGATCGCCTCGGCCGCGTAGGCCGCGAACTCCGCCGCGTCCAGACGGGTGCCCGCCTGGGGCGCCATCCACTCGACCACCTCGCGCAGCTCGTCGAGCACGTCGGCCGCCGCGCTCCACTCCCCTCGCTCGGCGTCGACCCCGAGGGCGCGGATCGCGTCCGAGTCGAGCCCGTGCTCGGTCGCACGCATCCCGAACTCGCGGAGCTCGGTCCGGAAGGTCCGCAGCCGCAGCACCTCGGGGCTGAACTCCTCCGGCCACCGCGGGCCGGTCCCCTCCTCGAGGTGGCCCTCGACGAGCTCCGACAGGAGTGCGTCCTGCTCGCCGCCGGTCAGGAGGGTCGGCCGCTCGAGGCCGCGCTCCTTGGCGGAGGAGGTGACCGCCTCGAACGCGAGCGAGGTCGCGGTCCGGGCGAGCGGGCCCCGGGTCGGCACTCCCAGCCGCAGGGCGAGCACGTCGCGCAGGGCGGTGGCGGCGGTGCGGCTGGCCACGAGCACCACGACCGACTCGGGCGGGTACCCCCGCTCGAGGACGCGCTCGGCGACCAGCTCGACGACCGTCGTGGTCTTGCCCGTCCCCGGCGCCCCGAGCACGGCGGCGCTACGGCCCTCGGGCAGCGCGAGCACCGCGCGCTGGGAGTCGTCCAGCACGACCGCGGGCTCGCCCGGGATCGCCTCGCCGACGGAGGCTGCGGTGGAGGGAGCGGGGGTCGCGGGAGCGGTCACACGACCACGGTAGCCACCGGGTCCGACACTCCCGCCCGTCCCCGCCGGGAGCCCCGGCCGCCCGCTCCGCTCACCGCGAAACCGGCGCGGCCGTCCGAGCGCGGTCCCGTATCCTGACACCCTCGTCCCCTCCCGAAAGGCACTGCTGGTGGAAATCCGTATTGGAATGGTCAACACCCCGCGCGAGCTCAACTTCGAGTCGTCGATGTCCGTGACCGAGGTCGAGAAGACGGTGACCACCGCTCTCGAGGCCGGCACCGCCGTCCTCCGCCTCCGCGACGAGAAGGGCAAGATCTACATCGTCCCGACCGCCACCATCGCCTTCGTCGAGGTCGGCTCCGAGGAGTCGCGCCGCGTCGGCTTCGTCGCCTAGAGCGTCCCGGGCGGACACGTCGTGGAGCTCCTCTTCATCACCCTGTTCGGGGTCCTGATCGGTCTCGCCGCGCGCTACGGGCTGCCGCACCGGCACCTGCACGGCTCCGTGCTGGTCCCGGCGATCGGCGGCCTCGTCGCCGCAGTCGTCTGGGTCGCGCTGACCTGGGCGGGCCTGCCGTGGGACGGCGGCCTGATCTGGGTCCTGTCCCTCGTCGCGACCGCCGTGGTCGTCGTCCCGGTCGGCCTCTCGCTCGGGCGCAGCCGCGCCCGCCGCGACGAGGCCTCCCTGCAGGCGATGCTCTCGGGACGCGTCGCCCCCTGATCCGAGCCGGAGGCGCGGGAGTCCTCGGACTTCCGCGCCTCCGTCGTTCCGGATTCCGGGGCAGTGCGACGCCGGGAACCGTCAGGCCGTGAGCCCCAGCGCGTCCATCCGGCGCGTGTGCGAGGCGATGAGCTCGGTGAACACCGGCTCTATCCGCGACTCGTCGGAGTCGTGGTTGCCCGAGCCCATCAGCGCGGAGCGCGCCACGAGGAGGGTGTCGCCCACCAGGCGGCGGCCCCAGACGGCCAGGCGCGAGCCCAGGCGCTCGTCCGCGGCGATCTCGCGGCGGAGGATCGCGATCACGCCGTCGACGCCCGTGTCCGCGCCGAGCGTCTGCGCGATGCGCGGCCCCACGTCGGTGGGCAGCCCGCCGGTGAGGCGGATGAAGAAGTCGTCGAGCAGGCCCGCCGTGATGTACGCCGAGAGCAGCGTCTCGTGGAGGTCCGCGCCGCGGGTGAGCCGCTCGAAGGTGTCGATCGCGGGGCGGAACGGCGCCATGGCCTCGCCGGGCTCCACGTCGCGGCGGCGCAGCTCGGCGACGACGGCGTGGTGCTTCGCGAGAGCCGTGCCGGCGGCGGAGGAGATGGCCTCCTTATCCGCGAGGTCGTCGGTCTCGGCGACGGCGCGCGCCAGCACCTCGAACACCGCGAGCTGGAGGTAGGCGACCTGGCCGAGATAGGGCAGCACCTCGGGGGTGAGGTCGGCGAGGTCGACGCGGTCGCGCTTCTGGCTCGACTCCCCGCGGGGCGTCAGGCGGGGCACCTCGAGCAGGGGACGTCGACGTCGGAACCAGGCAGCCATTTCCTCAGCATAGGGCGCCGGAGGAGCGGGGTTCCGGGGCCGGCGGGGCCGGGAGCAGTAGACTCGCCGGGATGTCACCGGCGCTGGATCGGTGACCCTGCGCCCGGAGTCGTACAGGGGCGTAGACCGTTCGACACGACAGGCGCTTCACTCCGTGACTTTCTCCGATCTGAACATCGACGACGACATCGTCGCCGCACTCGCCGCCAAGGGCATCCTCGAGCCGTTCCCCATCCAGGAGCAGACGATCCCCCTGGCCCTGCAGAAGCAGGACATCATCGGCCAGGCCAAGACCGGCACCGGCAAGACCTTCGGCTTCGGCCTCCCCCTCATCCAGGCCCTCGGCACCGACCCGGAGCCGGGCGTCAAGGCGCTCATCGTCGTCCCGACCCGCGAGCTCGCCGTGCAGGTCACCGAGGACATCGAGCTGGCCGCCTCCAACCGGCCGACCAAGATCGTCTCGATCTACGGCGGCAAGGCCTACGAGGGCCAGATCGAGCAGCTGAAGGCCGGCGCGCAGATCGTCGTCGGCACCCCCGGCCGCCTCCTGGACCTCGCCGGGCAGCGCCTGCTCTCGCTCGCCAACGTGCAGGTGATGGTCCTCGACGAGGCCGACAAGATGCTCGACCTGGGCTTCCTCTCGGACATCGAGAAGCTGTTCGCGCAGACGCCGCCCACCCGCCACACCATGCTCTTCTCGGCGACGATGCCGGGCGCGATCGTCGCGCTCGCGCGCCGCTTCATGAACAAGCCCATCCACATCCGCGCGACCGACCCCGACGAGGGCATCACGCAGGCGAACATCAAGCACATCGTCTACCGGGCGCACTCGCTCGACAAGGACGAGGTCATCGCGCGCATCCTGCAGTCCGAGGGCCGCGGCAAGACCGTCATCTTCACCCGCACGAAGCGCGCCGCGGCCCGCATCGTCGAGGAGCTCAACGACCGCGGCTTCAACGCGGCGGCCGTGCACGGAGACCTCAACCAGGAGCAGCGCGAGCGCGCGATGGCGGCGTTCAAGGCCGGCAAGAAGGACATCCTGATCGCCACCGACGTCGCCGCGCGCGGCATCGACGTGAACGACGTCACCCACGTGATCAACCACACGATCCCGGACGACGACCAGACCTACCTGCACCGCGTCGGCCGCACCGGGCGCGCGGGCAAGACCGGCATCGCGGTGACCTTCGTCGACTGGGAGGACCTGCACAAGTGGGCCCTCATCAACCGGGCGCTGGAGTTCGGCCAGCCCGACCCGGTCGAGACCTACTCGTCGTCGCCGCACCTCTACACCGACCTCGACATCCCCGCGGGGACCAAGGGACGGCTGAAGCCGACCCCGATCCCCGCCGAGGCGAAGGCCGACGCGCGCCCGGACCGGGGCGAGCGCTCCGACCGCGGCGAGCGCTCCGAGCGGGGCGACCGGCCGCCGCGTCGCCGCACCCGCTCCGACTCCGCCGACTCGACCGCTCCGCAGCAGACCGGCCCCGCTCCCTCGAGCGAGAGCAAGGAGCACCACGACGGCAACAGCGAGCCGCGCCGCCGCACCCGGTCGCGCCGCCGCTCCCCGCGCCCCGACGCGCAGGCCTGAGCCTCCGCGCCCCGAGCCCGTCCCCCCGCGATCCGTCGCGGGAGGGCGGGCTCTCGGCGTCTCAGCGGCTCTCCCGCGACTCAGCGGGGTCCCCACGCGACTCAGCGGCTCTCCGCCCCTCAGCGGTCACGGTGATCCGGCGGCTCTCCGCCTGTCAGCGGCTCTCCGCGACTCAGCGGGCGGAGGAGCGGATCGCGTCGACGGTCGCGCGCGCGGTCGTGTTCTCGCCCAGGCGGTTGGGCTTGCCCGTGCCGTGGTAGTCGCTCGAGCCCGTGGTGACGAGCGAGTACTGCTCGGCGAGCTCGCGCAGGCGGCGCTTGCCGTCGGCCGTGTTCTCGCGGTGCTCGACCTCGAGGCCGAACAGGCCGGCGTCGACGAGCTGCGGGAGGATCGACTCGACCGCGATCCCGCGGGCGCTCGCGGCCGGGTGCGCGATGACCGGGACCCCGCCCGCCGCGCGGACCAGGCGCACGGCGTCGACCGGGTCGGGCGCGTAGTGCGGGCGGTAGTAGCCGCCGCGCCAGTCGAGGATCCCCGCGAAGGCCGCGGAGCGGTCGGTGGCCAGGCCGCGGGCGACGAGCGCGTCGGCGATGTGCGGACGCCCGATGGTCGTGCCCGGGCTGGTCTGGGCGAGGACGTCGTCCCAGGTGAGGTCGTAGTCGGCCGCGATCGCGGTGACGATCGCCTCCGCGCGGTGCGTGCGGGCCGAGCGGATGCGCGCGGTCTCGGCCACGAGCCCCGGATCCGCCGGATCGACGAGGTACGCGAGGACGTGGACGCTGGCCCAGCCGACGCGGGAGGAGAGCTCCATGCCGGGCAGCAGGTCGATGCCCGCCTCCTCGGCCGCGGCGAGCGCCTCGGCCCAGCCGCCGGTCGTGTCGTGGTCGGTGAGCGCCACTCCGGCGAGCCCGGCCGCGGCCGCGGCCCGCACCAGGACGGCCGGAGCCTCGGTGCCGTCGGAGACGACGGAGTGGGTGTGGAGGTCGTAACGGCCCCCGTCGACATGCATGCGCTCATCGTAGACGCGCCGCCTGCGAGCCCTCCGATGCCCTAGTAGCCTGGGCGGCGATGGGGACGAGACTGGTGAAGACCGCGGTGGCGGTGATCGTGGCGATCGCTCTGCTGGTGGTCGCGGCGCCCGGCTTCTTCGGGATCGCCCGGGAGGCCCCCTTCGCCCAGCTGGTGCCGTTCCGGCTCGCGACGGGCGCGGCGGCCGTCGGGCTCGCCGCTGTCCTGGTCGTGATCGCGGTCCTCGTCGCTCCGGTCAGGCGCCTCGCGCTGGCCCTCGCGGCGCTCGGCGTCGTCTTCGCGCTCGTGCTCGCGGGAGTGCAGGGAGCGCGGGGCTACGACTCCGCCGCTCCGCGCGCCCACCGCCTCGCCGACGTGCGCCTCGCGACCTGGAACGTGCTGCACGACGGCGTGCCCGTCGACACGATCGCCTCGCTCGCCCGGGAGAGCGCGGTCGACGGCATCGCCCTCCTCGAGGTCTCGCAGACGCACGCGCAGGACGTCGTGAACGCGCTCAGCGCCCAGGGGATGTCGATGACCCTCCACTACGCCGGGTCGGGCGCCGAGGACGGGGCGGCCCTGCTGCTCTCCCCCTCGCTCGGCGGCTACAGCGTCGACACCGCCGCGGTCGTCACCGGATCGACACCGTCCCTCGTCGCACGCCCCGACACTCCCGAGCGCCCCGTCCTCGCCGCGGTGCACACCATGGCGCCGATCCCCTCGCGCCTCGCGGAGTGGCGGAGCGATCTGCTCTCGGTCTCCGCGCTCTGCTCCGCGGAGGAGGACGTCGTGGTCCTCGGCGATCTGAACTCCACGGTCGACCACTGGACCGGGCTGCCGGGCTCGGCCGCGCTGGGCGGCTGCCGCGACGCGGGGACCGTCGCGGGCGGCGCCGCCCTGGGCACCTGGCCGTCCTCGGTCCCGCCCGCGCTCGGCGCCCCGATCGACCACGTCCTCTTCTCGGGACGCTGGGAGGTCTCGGGCTACCAGGTCGTCGACGACCGCGACGACGCCGGGAGCGACCACCGGCCGCTGGTCGTCCAGCTCTCGGTCCGCGGGATGGTGAAGGACGCGTCCTGACGCTCCTCCCCGGACGCCGACTCCCCGTCCTCCTCCCCCGCTCGGCCCGTGGCGGCCCCCGCGGCCGTGCGGAGGAGGACAATGGGAGCCATGACGAACACGGAGGAGCGGACCGCCGCTCAGACGCCCGACCCCGCCGCCGCCCCGCGCCCCCGCGCCACCGCGAACCGCTCGACGACCCCCGCCTCCGACCGCTTCCGCGACTTCATCGCGTCCGGCTGGGCCGAGCGGGAGGAGCCGCTGCCTGCTCCGCGCGAGCAGGCGTCCTTCGCCGCCTCCCGCCGCGAGCGCCTCTCCGCGCTGCACACCGGCGTGCGCATCGTCGTCCCGGCGGGCCGCCTCAAGCAGCGCGCGAACGACACCGACTACCCGTTCCGTGCGCACTCGGCCTTCACCTGGCTCACCGGCTGGGGCTCCGACTCCGAGCCCGGCGCGGTCCTCGTCCTCGAGCCCGCCGGGTCCGGCCACAGCGCGACGCTCTACTTCCGCGAGCGCGCGAGCCGCGACTCCGACGAGTTCTACGCCAACCCCGAGATCGGCGAGTTCTGGATCGGGCCGCGCCCGTCGCTCGCGCAGGTCGCGAGCGATCTCGGCCTCGCCACCCGCGGGATCGCCGAGCTCGACGCGGCCCTCGACGCGCACGACGGCGTCCCCCTCGCCGTGCTGCGCGAGGCCGACCCGGCGGTGACCGGCCGTCTCGACGCGGTCGAGGCCGACGAGCGGGCGGACCGCGACGCCGCGCTCGAGCGCGACATCGCCGAGCTCCGCCTGGTCAAGGACGCCTACGAGATCGCCGAGCTGCGCGCCGCCGTCGACGCGACGGGCCGCGGCTTCGAGGACGTCCTCTCCGACCTGCCGCGCATCATCGCCCACGAGAAGGGCGAGCGCCTGATCGAGGGCGTCTTCAACGGACGCGCGCGCGCCGACGGCAACGCGGTCGGCTACGACACCATCGCCGCGGCGGGCCCTCACGCCTGCATCCTGCACTGGACGCGCAACGACGGGCCGGTGCGCCCCGGCCAGCTGGTGCTGCTGGACGCCGGCGTCGAGCAGGACAGCTACTACACCGCCGACATCACGCGCACCTTCCCGGTGGACGGCCGCTACACGGACGCCCAGCGCCAGGTTCACGAGACGGTGCGGGAGGCGGCCGACGCCGCGTTCGCGATGGTCCGACCCGGCATCCGCTTCCGCGAGGTTCACGCCGCGGCGATGGCCGTCATCGCGCGGCGCACCGCCGAGTGGGGCCTGCTGCCGGTCAGCGCCGAGGAGGCGCTCGAGGCCGACAACCAGCAGCACCGCCGCTACATGGTCCACGGCACCAGCCACCACCTCGGGCTCGACGTGCACGACTGCGCCCGGGCACGTCGCGAGATGTACCTCGACGGACTGGTCGAGGAGGGCATGGTCTTCACGATCGAGCCCGGCCTCTACTTCCAGCCCGACGACCTCACGGTCCCGGAGGAGCTGCGCGGCATCGGCGTCCGGATCGAGGACGACGTGCTCGTCACCGCCGACGGCGCCGAGAACCTCTCTGCCGGCATCCCGCGCTCGGCCGACGACATCGAGGCGTGGATGGCCCGACTGGCCCGCTGAGCCCGGTCGCCCGCGGGGAGCCCCGGCCGCTCAGGCGGCGAGGGGCAGCGCGAACTCCCCGCGGGCGGCGGCGAGCGCCAGCCCGTCGAGCAGCGTCGCCAGCTGACCGGCGGGAGCGTCCGGGTCCTCGGGGTGCCACTGCACGCCCACGAGGGGGGCCGCGACGTGCTCGACGGCCTCGATCACGCCGTCCTCCGCCCGGGCGACGACCCGCAGCCCCGGAGCGAGCAGGTCGACCGCCTGGTGGTGCGCGCTCTGCACCGCGAGCGCCTCGGACCCGAAGAGCCCGCCGAGCACGGAGCCCGCCGCGAGCCCGACCTCGTGCCGGTGCATGCGCTGGTGAGCGGGGGCCGCCGCGTTGACGTGCTCCGCCTCCGGACCCAGGTCCTGCACCAGCGTGCCGCCGAGCGCGACGTTGACGATCTGCAGGCCGCGGCAGATGCCCAGCAGCGGGGTCCGGCGGGCCAGTGCCCGGTGCACCAGCGCGATCTGGGCGGCGTCCGCGCGCTCCGCGTGGGGGCCCTCGGCCGGGTAGCCGCGGTCGGCGCCGTACTGCTCGGGAGCGATGTCCTCGCCGCCCGCGAGGACGAGGGCATCCGCCCCCGCCGTGCGCGCCAGCAGCTCCTCCGTGCCCAGCTCCTCGGCGGCGAAGCGCTCCGCCCGCCAGCCGCGCTCGTGCGCGAGGGCGAGGATGCGGCCGTTCAGGATCTGCACGTAGGCGTGGTACTCCTCGCGGCCCGGTCGCACGCGGGCGACCTCGACGATGGCGAGCGAGCGGGTCATGACTCCATCCTGGGCACGCCGCCGCCGCTGGTCGAACCGCCGTGTCACGCGGTGTCACACTCCGGCCGTACGATCACGGAGTGACCTCGCCGAGCCCGTCCCTCCCGGAGCGCGTGCAGCAGGCGCGCTCCGAGGTCTCCGTCCTCGCCGGGACCACTCCCGAGCGCCGGGTCCGACCGCTGCGCGAGGCCGTCGAGCACGTCGCCGCCGGCGGCTCCCCCGATCCCGGCGCCCTGCTCGACGCGGTCGACTCGCTGGTCGGGCTCGTGACCCGCGCCGAGGTGCAGCTGAGCGGCGTCGAGCGCTCCGTGCGGGACGACCTGGAGCGGGCCGCCACCCTCTCGGACCTGCGCACCTCGGCGCAGCTCGCCTCCGCCGCCGACGTGGCCGTCGCGTGCGCCGCGGCACGGTCGCTCCTCCTCGACGCCGACGACGCCCGGTCGGCCGGCGCCCGCCACGATCCGGCCGCGCTGCTGGTCCTGCTGCTCGACGCCGACTCCGCTCTGGACGCCGTCGTCTCCGGGTACCGCGAGCCGCGAGCCCAGGCCGAGCGCCAGCTCCTCCTGTTCGAGGCGGCGCGCACCGCGGCCCTGCTCGGTGCCGAGTCGGTGCTGCTCCTGGCCGCCGTGCACGGCGAGCGCATCACCGCGGCACCCCGGATCCTCGCGGAGGAGACACTCGGGCAGCTGGACACCGCGGTGCGCCGTGCGGCAGGCGATCCGGCCGGCGCTCTGGACGAGGCCCGCGCCGCCGCCGACCGCGCCCGCTCCGCGCTCGACGAGGCCCTGGTCGACCTCGACGGCGCACCCCCGTCGCTCCGCCCAGCAGCCGTCCCCGGAGGCCTGCCCGCGGCCTGAGGACGCAGGCACCCGGCAGCGGCGCGCGTGCCATAGTGAGGGACATGGCCTCCTTCCTCGTCGTCCCCCAGTGGCAGGGCTCGGCGTCGACGCGCGCGATGCGCCTCGTCGACGGAGCCGAGGCGATCCGGGGCGATCTGCCCTCCTCCGCCACCACGACCCTCGACATCCCCGCCGAGGCGGGCGACGCCCAGGACACCGGCATCCGCCGCTACGCCTCGGTCGCCACCGTCGCCGAGCGGGTGCGCGAGGCCCTCTCGGGCCGCACCGGTCCCGTGATCACGATCGGCGGCGACTGCGGCGTCGAGTTCGCGGCGATCGGGCACGCCGTGCGCTCGGCACCGGGCCCGGTCGCGCTGGTCTGGCTCGACGCCCACCCGGACGCGCACACTCCCGAGTCCTCCCCCAGCGGCGCCTTCTGCGGCATGGTCCTCTCGGCCGCGCTGGGCCGCGGCGTCGGCCTCCTGAGCGCGGGCGCCGAGGAGCGGGTGGCCGACGAGCGCGTCGTCCTCGCCGGTGTCCGCTCCGCCGACGACGGCGAGCTCGAGCCGCTGGTCGAGCGGGGGGCCGCGGTGCTGCCCGCGGACGCCCTCGACCCGGAGTCGCTCGTCGCGGCGGTCGAGGCGACCGGTGCCGCCTCCGTCTACGTGCACCTCGACCTGGACGTGCTCGACCCCGCCGATCTCGCCGGGCTGTTCGACCCGGTGCCCTTCGGCGTGCCCGCCTCGCGCCTCGTCGCGAGCCTCGACGCCCTCCGGTCCCGCTTCCCGCTCGCGGGCGCCGGCGTCACCTCGTTCGCCCCGGCGTCGCCGACCGCGGCCGAGGACGACCTGCCCACGATCCTCCGCCTCCTCGGCGCTCTGTCCCGCGGGGCCTGAGAGAGCCCTGCCATCGGCGCGCAAGCCCGAGCGCGTGTCGGCGGCACCCGGCAAGATGGTCGGACGCGACCGAGCGGAGGAACGATGAGCGACGAGAGACCGCGCGTGCGCACCGAGCGGCGCGGGACCGTGCTCGCGATCGTGCTGGACCGGCCCGAGAAGCGCAACGCCGCCGATCTGCGGCTGCTCGCGGAGCTGGCGTCCGCGTACGGCGAGCTCGACCGCGACCCGGAGCTGCGCGCCGGCGTCGTCCTCGCCGAGGGCGGGCACTTCACGGCCGGGCTCGACCTCGCCGACATCGGGCCCCGCCTGGGCTCCGACGGCCTCGACTTCGTGCCCGAGGGCGGTCTCGACCCCTGGGGCCTGCGCACCCGCCCTGTGAGCAAGCCGGTGGTCATCGGCCTCCAGGGCACCTGCCTCACGCTCGGCATCGAGCTCGCGCTCGCGAGCGACGTCGTCCTCGCCGAGCGGTCCACCCGCTTCGGCCAGATCGAGGTCGCCCGCGGCATCCTGCCCTTCGGCGGAGCGACGCTGCGCTTCCCCCGCGCCGTCGGCTGGGGCGACGCGATGCGCTGGATCCTCACCGGCGACCTCTTCGACGCCGAGGAGGCCCACCGCATCGGCCTCGTGCAGCAGGTCGTCCCCGACGGGACGGTCGCCGAGGCGGCCTGGGCTCTGGCCGCCCGGATCGCCGCGCAGGCGCCGCTCGCCGTGCAGGCCGCCCTGGCCAGTGCCCGGCTCGCGGTCGCCGCGTCCGACGCCGAGGCCGCGGCCGCGCTCCCCGGGGCGCTCGCGCGTCTCGCGGCGTCCGAGGACGCGCGCATCGGCACCGAGGCCTTCCTCCAGCGCACGACGGCGGAGTTCACCGGACGATGAGCGACGAGAGCACCACCGTCCCGGCGCCCGGCGGCTCCTCCCTCGAGGCGCAGCAGGAGCGCGCCGCGCAGCAGCTCGAGATCCGGCTCCGCTACGGCGACCAGGTGTGGGAGCTGCGCGAGGTCGACCACTTCGCCGTCTTCTCCCGCCGCAGCACCGCACGATGGGCCGGGCGCGTCCTCGTGGCCTCCGGCTTCCAGATCGCGATCTCGCGGCTGAGGCTGAGGCAGGTCCTCGTCGCGAGCCACCACGCCGCGGTCGACGAGGAGTCGACCACCGCGTTCCTCCGCCAGGTGATCGAGGCGGTCGAGAGCCACGGCGGCCGCTACGACGGCTGGCGGGCCGAGATCGTGCCGGCGCATTGAGCGCCGGGCACCCACCGACGACGGGGCTCGACGCCTCCGAGAACCCCAGGGAGACAGCATGAGCAGCACGACGGACGAGTTCGACGTCATCGTCATCGGAGCAGGGCCGGTGGGCGAGAACCTCGCGGACCGCGCGGTCCAGGGCGGCCTCACCGCGGCCGTCGTCGAGAGCGAGCTCGTCGGGGGCGAGTGCTCCTACTGGGCGTGCATGCCCTCGAAGGCGCTGCTGCGGCCGCCGATGGCGCTCCGCGCCGCCCGTGATCTCCCCGGCGCGGCGCAGGCGGTGAGCGGAGGAGTCGACGTGCCCGCGCTCCTGGCCCGCCGCGACTCCTTCACCAGCCACTTCGACGACCACGGCCAGGTGCAGTGGCTCGAGGGCGCCGGCATCGAGCTCGTCCGCGGGCACGGCCGCCTGAGCGGCGAGCGCGAGGTGACCGTGACCGGACCCGACGGCGAGGTGCGCGTGCTCCGCGCCCGCTCCGCCGTCGCCGTCGCGACCGGCACCACCGCCGTCGTCCCCGACATCCCTGGCCTGCGCGCGGCATCCCCCTGGACGAGCCGCGAGGCCACCTCGGCCGAGGAGGTGCCGCCGCGCCTCGTCGTCATCGGCGGCGGAGTCGTCGCGACCGAGATGGCGACCGCCTACGCCGGCATGGGCTCCTCCGTCACGCTCGTCGCCCGCAGCGGACTCCTCGCGCCGTTCGAGCCCTTCGCCGGCGAGCTCGTCGGCTCGGCGCTCCAGCAGCTCGGCGTCGACCTGCGCCTCGGCGACTTGCCCGTCTCGGTCGAGCGCCGGTCCGACGGCACCGTGGCCGTGACGCTCGAGGGCGGCGACGTCATCGAGGCCGACCAGGTGCTCGCCGCGACCGGCCGCGCCCCGCACACCCGCGACGTCGGCCTCGAGACGGTGGGCCTCGAGCCCGGCTCCTCGCTGACGGTCGACGACACGATGCTCGTGCTGGGCGGCGACGGTGCTCCCCTCGGCGGCGGGCGTCCGTGGCTCTACGGGGTGGGCGACGTGAACCACCGCGCACTGCTCACGCACCAGGGCAAGTACCAGGCCCGTGCGGCCGGCGACGTGATCGTCGCGCGCGCCACCGGTGCCGAGGTCCACGACGCCCCCTGGGGAGCGCACGTCGCGACCGCGGACCACGAGGCCGTGCCGCAGGTCGTCTTCACCGACCCCGAGGTCGCGTCGGTCGGCCTGACCGCCGCGGCCGCCGAGAAGGCCGGCTACCGCACCCGCGTCGTCGACTACGAGATCGGCTCGGTCGCCGGCGCCGCCCTCGCCGCCGACGGCTACACGGGCACCGCGCGGATGGTCGTGGACGAGGACCGGAAGGTCGTCCTCGGCGTCACCTTCGTCGGCAAGGAGGTCGGCGAGCTGATCCACTCCGCGACGATCGCCGTCGTCGGCGAGGTGCCGCTCTCGCGCCTCTGGCACGCGGTCCCCTCCTATCCGACGATCAGCGAGGTCTGGCTGCGGCTGCTCGAGACCTACGGACGCGACAGCGCGTGAGCGCGCTCCGTCGAGCCGTCGCGACGGTGGCCCTGGATCCGGCGATCACCCGGCCCGGCTACCTCTTCGCGTGCGCGGTCGGACTCGCCTGGGGCGCGCTGTGGAGCACGGGCCCGATCCGGCGCAGCCACGGCCTCGTCGTCTTCACCGGTCTGCCCTCCTGGGCGTTCGGCCGCGGAGGGTCCTGCGTCGGCACGAGCTACCTCACGGGCACCAACGTCTCCGACAGCGTCCTCGAGCACGAGGCCGTGCACAAGGAGCAGTGGCGGCTCTACGGGATGTGGTTCCCGTTCGCGTACACGGTGGCGGGTCGCGATCCGCTGCGCAATCGATTCGAGATCGAAGCCGGTCTCGAGAAGGGCGGATATCTCCGTGGTCACTGACATGACGGGGCGCGTCGTCGTCCTCACCGGAGCCAGTTCCGGCATCGGCCGGGTCGCGGCGGGAGCGCTGGCGTCCGCCGGTGCCCGCGTGGCCGTGGTCGGGCGGAACCCCGAGCGCACCCGCGCGGTCGCCGCCGACGTGGGAGGGGACGCGTTCCTGGCCGACTTCGACCGGCTCGACGACGTCCGCGCCCTGGCCGACGGCCTCCTCGAGCGCTACGAGCGGATCGACGTGCTGGCGAACAACGCGGGCGGGCTCGTCTCCCACCGCGCCGAGACGGTCGACGGCCACGAGCGGACGATCCAGAGCAACCATCTCGCGCCGTTCCTGCTCACGCGGCTCCTGCTCCCGCGGATGATCGAGACCTCGAGGGAGCGGGCCGGCGTCCGCGTCGTCTCCACTGCGAGCCTCGCGAACCGCTTCGGTCGCCTGAGGCTCGACGACCTCGACAACCGCCGCGGTCCGTGGCTCGGCGGCTGGCGGGCGTACGGCACGTCGAAGCTGGTGACGATCCTCTTCATCCGCGAGCTGGCGGAGCGGCTGCTGACGACGTCGGTCGACGCGTACTCGTTCCACCCGGGCGTCGTCTCGACGAGCTTCGGCGCCGACAGCACGATGATGAAGCTGATGACGAGCCTCTCGGTCGGCTCCTTCGGCATCTCCGCCGAGGCGGGTGCGGTGCCGCTGATCACCCTCGCCTCCGAGCCCGACGTCGGCGCCGCGAGCGGCACCTACTTCGACCAGCTGACACCGCACGGCTCCCTGAACCCCCAGGCCCGAGACCGCGCTCTCGCCCACGACCTCTGGACCCTCTCCAGCCGCCTCGTGGGCGTCTCCCCCACCCTGTAGCCGCTGCCGCTCCCCGCCGCCGCCGACTCGGCGCGGGGCGGCGCGGAGCACCCCGCGCGCTCGCCGGGAGGATCTCGACACACCCTCTCCGAGGGCTGCCCGATCAGCAGGTCTGTGCGCGGTCGCCCGACTCGGTGTGTGCCTGCGAGCTTCTCGATCAGCCGCGAGATCGGTCGGGCGTGGATCTCGATACTCCCTCCCCGAGGGCTGCTCGATCAGCATGTCCGGGCGTGGTCGCCCGACTCGCCAGGCACCCGAGAACCGCTCGATCACGCGCGAAGTCCGTCGGAGTGGATCTCGAGATGCCCTCTGCGAGATCCACTCGATCAGCATCGTCCTCCGCGGTCACACCTCCAGCCCGCCGTCCCCCGCGGTCGCGCCCCCGGCGCGCCGCATCCTCTGCGGTCGCGCCCCTGGCGCGCCGTCCCCCTTGCGGTCGCGCCTCCGGCGCGCCGTCCCCCGCGGTCGCGCCTCCGGCGCGCCGATCCTCTTCGAGCAGTGCCCGGAGCGTCGCAGGGCGTCGTTCTGCAAGGCGGAGGAGGAAGCGATACCGGCGGTATCGCGCCCGACGACAACACCGCAGAACGTCGCCCTGCGGCGCTCCGGGTCAGTTGGACTCTTGGCGGCCGAGGCGCCAGTACCCCATGAACGCCACCCGCTTCCGGTCGAGTCCGAGCTCGGTGACGAGGCAGCGGCGGATCAGCTTCACGGCGCCGGCTTCTCCGGCGATCCAGGCGTAGAGGCCGGGGTCGGTGCTCTCGTCGGGGACCTCCCAGAGCATCTCGTGGTCGACGTCGATGTCGCTGACGTCGACGCCGCGGTGGTGGGCGGTGAGGAAGCGGGTGGCCCAGGCGCGGACCGCGTCGCCGAGGGCCGCTCCGGGGGCTGCCGCGTCGGCGCGGACGATCCAGGTGACGTGGACGCCGGCGGGGTGGTGGAGCGGGAGGCGGTCGTGGGCGGTGGGGACCTCGAGGAACGCGGCTCCGGTGGCGTCGTCGTCGAGGCTCTCGAGGATCGCGGCGATGGCGGGGACGGCCGTCTCGTCGCCGGCGAGGAGGAGGGAGGTGGCGGCGCCGGGGTGGAACTCGACTCCGCCGCCGGGGAGGTCGGAGCGCGTGTCGGGCGCGATGATGACGATCTGGTCGCCGGCGCGGGCGCTCTCGACCCAGGCGGAGGCCGGTCCGGTGTCGCCGTGGGCGGCGAAGTCGATGTCGACCTCGGCGTCCTCGGGGCGGACGGCGCGGATGGTGTAGGTGCGGAGCGGGTTCCGGAGCTCGTCGGGGAGCTGTCGCCAGCGGCCGTACCAGTCGGGGTCGAGTCCGTCGGGTCCGTCGGGGTCCGAGACGGAGGCGAGGAAGGCGGGGGCGTTGGAGGCTGCGGTGGGGACGACGAGCTTGATGCGCTGGTCGGGGCCGGTGCAGCCGACGTGGTCGAGGCCGGTGCCGGTGAGGGTCACGCGGATGAAGTGCGGGGCGATCCGGGTCGCTGCGGCGACGGTCGCGAGGTACGGCCGGTAGGCCGGTCGGGCGGGGGCGGCGGTCGTCGGAGGCATCGCCTCAGTCTCGCACAGAAGGTAAGCCTTGCCTAACACTCAACCGGGACGCCCGGCGGACGGTCAGCGCGCGGCGTGCTCGGCGGAGGTGCGCAGGCGCGCCTCGACGTCGGCGGCGAGCTCGGCGACGACGGGGCCGGCCCCGCCGATCCAGGCGCAGAAGTCGTGGCGGCCGTCGGCCCACGGGTAGTCGCCGTCGACGACCGACATCTCGCCGACCCAGGCCCGGACCGCGCGGTCGAGCGCGACTCCGCGGGAGCATCGCTCACCGGTGCCGGGGGCGCCCGAGCGCTCGGAGCGGCCGAGCCAGGTGACGCAGACCCGTCCGGGGGCGGCGAGCGGCGGCAGTCCGCGCGCGTCGTCGACCTCGACGAAGACCTGGCCGCGGGCGTTCGCGGGAAGGGCGTCGAGGATGCTCTGGATCCACGGCACGACGGTCTCGTCGCCCGCGATCAGGAACTGCTTCACGTCGACCGGCGCGGAGCCGTCGCGGTCCTCGAACATGCACATCGTGTTCGAGTATAGGCAAGGCTTACCTCAGTGACCAGAGCCGGACCCTGACCATCCGCCGTGCGGCCGCGCCCGGACCCGTCACCACTGCAGCCTCCCCCGTCACCACTGCGGCGGGTGCCGCCTCTGCCAGCGCGCCCGCCGCTCGAGCTGCGCGCCGATCGCCAGCAGTGTCGCCTCGCCGCCGGGTCGCCCGATCAGCTGGACTCCCATCGGCAGGCCCTCCTCCGTGGTGCTCAGCGGAAGGGTGATCGCGGGGAGGCCGCTCACGTTCACGAAGGACGTGTACGGCGTGTAGAGGCACTGCTGCTCGAAATTGCGCTCGGGATCATCGAGGTCGTACCAGCCGACGGGACGCGGCGTCATCGCCAGCGACGGCGTCAGGACCGCGTCGACGCCGGAGAACGCCGCGATCACCGCGCGCTCGTAGCCCGAGAGCCAGGACGCCGCCCCGACGATCTCGCGGGCGGAGCGCCGGCGTCCCTCCTCCACCAGCCAGCGGGTCAGCGGCTCCAGCAGATCGAGGTCCGCGCCCTCGACGGGCAGGGTCGCGGCGCCGCTCTGCCACAGCGTCCGGAACGCGGCGGGGTACGGGGCGCTCGGGGGGAGCGACGCCTCCTCGAGCCCGTGGCCGAGCGCGGCCAGCGCGGCGATCCCCTCGTCCAGCGCGGCGCGCGCCTCCGGAGCGAGAGCGATCTCGTACTCCTCGTCCCAGGGCGAGTCCGTCAGCACGCCGATCTGGAAGCGCCCCTCTCCGCGCACCGCGGCGCCGAGGAACGAGCCGTCGCCGTCACCGGGCGCGCCGAGCGACCAGCGCTGCGGGAGGCGGCCGTTCGTCCGCTCCAGCATGCCCTCGAGCAGGAGGCCCGCGTCGGCGACCGAGCGGGTGATCGGCCCGGCGACCGTCAGGCCGCCGACTCCGCCGATGCCGGAGAGCGCGGCGACACGTCCGCGGGAGGGCTTCAGTCCTACCAGGCCGCAGGCCGCGGCGGGGATGCGGATGGACCCGCCGCCGTCCGAGGCGGGGGCGAACGGCAGCAGTCCCGCGGCGACGGCGACCGCCGCTCCTCCACTGGATCCGCCGGCCCCGAGGCGGGTGTCCCAGGGCGTGACGGCGGGCGGGCCGATGCGCGTCTCGGTGTAGGAGGGCATCCCGAACTCGGGCGTCGCGGTCTTGCCGAGGCTGACCGCTCCCGCCGCGTCGAGCACCTCGACGATCTCGTCGGAGGCGGTGGGCACGTGGTGCTCGCGCAGCCGGGATCCGAATGCGGTCCGCACGCCCGCGCGCCGCCAGAGGTCCTTGTCGCCGCTCGGCAGGCCCCAGAGCGGAGCGGTGCCGGGCCCGGTGCCGAGCGCTGATGCCCGCTCCCGCGCCCGATCGGCGGTCACCGTGGCGAAGGCGCCCAGCTCCCCGGTCCAGCGCTCGATCCGGGCGAGGTAGTGATCGGCGAGCTCGAGAGGCGTGACCTCTCCGCGCTGCAGCCAGTCCCACTGCTCCTGGGCGCTGAGGTGGTGGAGTTCGAACATGGAACGACCCTATTCCGCCGCTCCGGGGAGCCGGCGGAACAGGGTCGTGGGGGTCAGGCCGCGCGGCGGCCGCTCTCGCTCGCCTCGTCGATGCCCTTCCGGGCGCCGTCGGGCACCACGGTGTCGCGGTCGATGCGGGCGCCGGTCGCGATCACGGCCGAGCGTCCGATGCGGGAGTAGCTCCCGATCCGCGCCCCCGGTCCGATGATCGCCTCGGGCCCGACGTGCACGTTCGCGCCGATGAAGGCGCTGTGCCCGATCATGGCGTCGCGGTCGACCCAGCTGCCCGCGCCGATCCAGGCGCGCTCGCCCACGGTCGCGCCGGGCTCCACGTAGGCGCCGGTCTCCACGTACGCGGTCGCCGAGACGCGCGATCCGGGAGCGACCATGCCGCGTCCGTTCGCGTGGCGGCGGTAGACGATCTCGTCGTCACTGCCGCGCGCCCCTCGACCCTTGTTCATCCCTGTTCCTGCCATCTGCCTCTGGCTCCTCCGAGCTGTCCGGTGGGCGGGGCGCCGAGCCCCGTCCCGTCATCGGTAGACAACAGCGGCGAGCGCCCGCGCATTCCCCGTTCGGGGGGCGCTGGCGCGGGGTGGAGGCGGGGCGGCGGGCGGAGCGGAGAGCGGGCTGCGGAGCGGACCCGCGCGGGCGTCCCCGGAGCGTCACTCCACCGCGTCGGCGACCGCGGTCACGACCGCGCGGAACCGGTCCGGCGCCTCGCGGATCCGTCGCCGGAGGAGGACCCCGGCGAGCGCCGACGAGGCGGGTGCGGCGACCAGCTCGCACTCGACCCGGGCCCCCTCCTCGTCCGCCAGGACCCGCCACTGCTCGACGCCGAGCACGGGGAGCCGGCGCTCGAGCCCGCTCCCCCGCCGCTCGTACGCGCCGTCGGCGGCGAGGACGTCCGCGAGGGCGGCGAGCACCGGGGCGGGGTCGGCGTGGAGGACGGAGGCGAGGGCGAGGATGCTGCGCACGGCGGCAGTCTCGCACGCCCCCGCGTCAGGAGCGGGCGTCGAGGACGCGCCGGAGCCAATCGAACGACGCCTTGGGCACGCGGTCCCGGCTGCGCGTGTCGACGGCCACGAGCCCGTGCGGGCGGCTGTAGCCGTGCTGCCACTCGAACGCGTCGACCAGGGTCCAGAGCTGCACGGCCTCCACCGGCAGTCCGTCGTGGACGGCCTCGGCGAGAGCTGCCAGGTGCGCCCCGAGCCAGCGGATCCGCTCCGTGTCGACGATCGCACCCTCGCGATCGGGCTCGTCGGGGTAGCTCGCGCCGAGCGCGGTCACCACCAGCGGCGGCAGGGCGTCGCCGTAGCGCTCCACGAGGGACCGCAGCACCGAGACCACCGCCCAGGGTGCGACCGGCGAGCCGTCGCCCGTGCGGTCCAGCTCCGGCCAGGGCGCCGTGTGGAAGGGGAGCGCGGGAGGAGCGCCCACCCCGGTCGGCAGCGCCGGGTCGCGGCCCGCCACGATCCGCAGCGGCGGCAGCGGCGCGACCGCGTAGAAGTCGAGCGGAGCCGAGATGCGGGCGAGGTCGACCGGATCCGCCTGCGCGAGGGCGCCGAGGAACGGCGGCAGCTCCTCCGGTCCGACCGGGTAGGACCCGGTCAGCACGGCGTCGGCCACCAGGCGGTTCCGCAGGACGTCCGCCAGGGAGGCGAAGGCGCGGTCCCGGTCGTCGTCGGAGACGGGCTCGACGGGCGCGAGCGCGTCGACGAGGCCGATCCTCCCGGTCACCTCCGCCGCCCGCAGCGCCTCCAGCGCCACGCCGTGCCCGAGGAGCTGGTGGTGCAGCGCCGGCAGGGCGCTGAACAGCCGGCCGGCGCCCGGCGCCTGCCGCGCGAGCGCGTAGCCCTCGAGCATCACCGTCGACGGCTGGTCGAGGGTGATCCAGTCGGCGACCCGGTCGCCGAACCGCCCGCCGAGCTCGAAGGCGAGATCGCCGAACCGGAACGCGGTGTCGCGGTTCATCCAGCCGCCGCTGAGCGCCGACGGGGTGTCGCGGTGGTGCAGGGTCAGCGCGACCCGGATCCCCGTCTCGGCGAGCCCGTCGAGCAGGCGGTCGTAGAAGCCGAGCCCTCCGCGGTCGATCGGCCCGCGGCCGTCGGGCTGCAGCCGGGGCCACGAGACCGAGAGCCGGAGCTCGTCGACGCCGAGATCGATCAGCAGCGCGAGGTCCTCGCGCCAGCGCAGGAGGAAGTCCGTCGCGATCTCGGGAGTGGCCTCCTCGGCGATCGTCCCCCGTCGCAGCGCGAAGTCGTCCCACACCGACCGGCCACGGCCGCCCGTCTCGAGGGAGCCCTCCGTCTGGAAGGCGCTCTGCGCCAGTCCGATGCGCAGGCCCGGCGGCAGGAGTGCGCCCAGCTCGCGCGGATCGTCGAAGCGCGCAGCCTCGACGCGCACCTCCCGCCGATCGCGCCCGCGGGCCTCGTCTTCGCGCATTCCACTGTCCTCCGGATCTGATCGACGGGTATATTCTCGCGGAAGCGCTCTCCCGGATCTCCCCGACTCCCCCGACCGGCTGAGACGCCTCCTCCGGATGGTGTACATCCGGGAACAGTGGTGCGGCGCGCTTGACAGCTCCCCCCTGCCCCCGTGCAATGGACGCATCGTGAAATCGGGCGTCGACGTGGCAGTACCGGGGGGTTCACCGGTCGTGCCGGTGCCCCGACTCCGCCGATCCCCGCGGCGCACGGCCGCCCTGCTGCTGGTGCTCCTCGCGGCCGTCGCCTCCGTCTCCGGGCTGGCCGCGCCGGCCGCGCAGGCCGCCGCTCTCGCGATCACCGCTCCCTCCTCCGGCGCGGTCCTCAGCACGGGAGCGACGACGGTCACCGGCACGGCGACGGCCGGGGACCAGGTGCAGATCGGGCTCCGCGGCGGCGGCGACCCCCTCTGCATCACCACCGCGGGCCCCGACGGCGGCTGGAGCTGCGCCGTCTCCCTCGACGACGGGCCAGCGACCCTGGTCGCGGTGGAGCTCCTCGCCGGCGGCGGGACCACCTCGGCCGCCGTCCCGATCGCCGTCCTCAGCGCCCCCGTCATCGAGTCGGTCGACGGCTCGGCGACCTCGGCGGGCTCGGTCCGCGGCACGGCCTACCCCGGCGCGAGCGTCGCCGCGGTCTCGAACGGCGGCGCCGCGTGCCTGGCCACCGCCGACTCCGGCGGCGCGTGGTTCTGCCAGCTCGCCCCCACTCCGGCGCCGGGCAGCTACCGCGTCACCGCGACGCAGACCGCCTCCTTCGCCGGCAGCGCCGCCTCGCCGGCCAGCGCGCCGGTGACCCTCGTGGTCGACACCGCTGCTCCTGCCGCCCCCGCCCTCACCTCGCCGTCGAACGGCGCCGCCCTGCCGCTCAGCGGCGCGTCCTACTCCGGGACGGGCGTGGACGGCACTCGCGCCTACGTGTACGTGGACCGGGTCAACACCTGCGACGCGGCGGTCAGCGGAGGCACCTGGAGCTGCACCGGCGGCACGATCACGGCGGGCGCGCACCGGGTCTCCGCCATCGCCGGGGACAGCGCCGGCAACTACAGCCCGCCGAGCCCCTGGATCGACGTGACCTTCGCGGCGGCGACGACCGCTCCCACCGGCACGCCCAGCGCGACGACGCCGGCCGCCCCCGGAGCCGCGGCCACCGCGCCCGGGGCCGCCGCGTCTCCCGCTCCGAGCAGTGCGGCGCCGACCGCGTCCCCGTCGCCCGTCCGCCCCGGAGAGGCCGCGCCCGCGCCCGAGGACGAGCCGACCGCCGAGCCCACCGCAGCGCCGGTCCCGGCTCCCGACCAGGACGGCGGTGACGAGCCGCCGCGGCCCGCCCCCGACGCCGGATCGGAGCCGGGCGGCTGGAGCGCGGCGACCGGGATGACCACCGCGCTGTCCGCCGGATCGCCGGTCGTCTCGATGGCCGACTGGGTGCGCTCCCTCGCCCTCGCTCTGCTCTCGCTCGCCCTGGTCGTCGTGCCGGCCCGCCTCGCCGCGGCCGGGCGGGCGCCCCGCGCCGAGCGCAGCTGGCGCCTCACGGGCCGCAACCGCGCCGCCGTCGAGTACGACGACAAGCCGGACACCGGTCCCGCCTCGCCGCGCCTGATGGTCGTCGGGATGATCGGCTGCGCAGCCGGCCTCGTCCTGCTCTCGGGACGCGTCGACGGCCAGCCCGCCTACCTGCGCCTGCTGATCGCCGTCATCGTGGCCGTCGCCGTGGTCAACGCGGTCGCCGCCGCCCTCCCCGCGCTGGTCGGCCGACGGATCGGCGTCAGCGGGATCGGCGTCGTCGCCGCTCCGCGCGCGCTGCTCCTGGTCGCGGCGGCCGCTCTCGTCTCGCGCTTCGCGGGACTGGACCCGGCGCTCCTCTTCGGCGTGGTGATCGGCCTCGTCCTCCCCGAGGGCGCATCCGCCGTCGACCGGGCGAAGCTCTCCACCGTCCGCGTCGTCTCGCTGCTGGGTCTCGCCGGACTCGCCTGGGGCGCCTCCGCCGTGGTCCCGCCCGACGGCTCGTTCGGCTCCGTGCTCGCCGCGGAGGTGCTCAGCGCGACCACGCTGATCTCGGTCGGCTCGAGCGTGGTGCTGCTGTTCCCGGTCGGGCGCCCCGCCGGCCGCAGCATCCTGCGCTGGTCCCCGCTGCTCTGGCTCGGGCTCACGCTCCTCGCGACGACCGTGCTGTTCGTGCTGCTCACCCCGACCATCGCGTCCTGGTCGACCGACGGCGGAGCGGGTCCGGTGCTCTTCGCCGTCGTCGCCTTCAGCGCGGTGTGCACGTCGATCTGGGCCTGGCGGCGCTTCGTCGAGTCGGAGTAGCCGGCCTCGGCCGCCCGCTCAGCCGATCGAGACGGGCCGGTCGAGGTCGTCGCCCGGCAGCACGTCGGCCACGGCGCCGACGGTCAGCTCGCGCAGCGTCGCGATGCCGCCGTAGACGCCGAGGAACGCGGTGTCGGCCGCGTCGCGTCCCGTCGCGATCCGCACGAGGCTCGACCGAGGAGCGAGCGTCGTCGCGTCGACCGCCCGCCACTCCCCCTCGATCCAGGCCTCCGCGACCGCGTGGAAGTCCATCGGCTGCAGTCCCGGCGCGTACACGGCCGCCAGTCGAGCGGGCACGTCCAGCGCCCGGAGGAGGGCGACGACGAGGTGCGCGAAGTCGCGGCAGACGCCGCGGCGGGCGAGCAGCGTCCGCTCGGCCCCGTCCGTCGGAAGGCTCGAGCCGGGGACGTACGCCAGCCGCGTGCCGACCCAGGAGCTCACCGCGTGCAGGAGGTCCGCCCCGGACAGGCCGGCGAACTCGGCCCGGGCCGTCGCCCACAGCACGTCCGACTCGGCGTAGCGGCTCGGCCGCAGGTACCGCAGCCGGTCCACCTCGTCGCCCTCGAGCGGAGCGAGGCGTCCCAGGACGCGCGCGGAGTAGTCCACGACGAGGTGCCCGACCGGCGCGTCGAGCACGTGCAGCCGGGTGCCGTGCTGGTCGATCACCTCGCGAGCGGCGAGCGGGCGGCCGTCGACGGTGAGCGTCAGCGACTCCTCCGCCCCGTACGCGTCGGCCACCACGATCGACAGGACGAGGGCGGCCGGAGCCGCGACGTCGAGGGTCAGGTGGGCCGAGACGTCGCGCTGCATGGGGCTCTTCTCCGGGGCGTGGCGGGTGGGGGTCAGGCGCCCTGCTCGCCCTTCGGCGGCGGGGTGGGGGCGGCGTCCGGCTCCTGCACGAGCTGCAGCCCGCCGGACGAGTTCGCCGAGACGGTCAGCAGGTCGATCCAGGTGCGGTTGATCGAGGGGACCCGTCCGCCGAAGTACTTGAAGTAGAGGGGCACGGAGGGGTCGAGCCAGATGCTCGAGCGGCCGTCACCGACCGCGGGGTCGTCCCGCCAGGAGAAGAAGAAGCTCTCGCGGCGGCGCAGCTTGTTGGCGATGACGATCTGGACGTGCGTGAGCGTGCGGTCGTCGAACTCGATCTCGACTCCCGAGGCTCCGTAGAGCAGCTTCCCCATGGGGGCCTCCCGGCCGCCCGTCGCCGGGCGGTGCATGACGGTGCCCGCGGGCACGAGAAGCGGGACCGTTCCGGCGCCCGCCGTGGACCGGGCGGCTCGCATCCGGACGCGGGCGCCCGGGCTCGGAACCGCCCGGTGACGACTCTAGGCGAGGCGGCGCGGGCGCGCGGGATCCTCGTCCGATTCCCGAACACCGGGCTCCTCCGGCCGGAAGGACGACCGGTCCGGAGGCGCGCCCGGCGCCCGGCCGGATCCGGGCGAGACGCGCCGGGGCACTGCCGCGCGCATGTCGGAGGTCGGACGTACGGTACCCGCATGATCGAATGCGCACTCTGCGGAACCGACGCCGTCGTCCTCGACCGCTCCGGCGGCCGCGACACCGAGGAGGAGCTCGTCGTGCTCTGCGCCGACTGCACCCCGGGCGAGATCACCCAGGCCCTCGAGGCCGGGCTGCTCGAGCCCCCTCGACGCAGCGCGCACGCCCGCGCCGCCTAGAGAGCGGCACGTCGGACGGAGTGCCCCCACTGGGACTCGAACCCAGACTGAGACGATTTTAAGTCGTCTGCCTCTGCCGATTGGGCTATGGGGGCGACCACCGGGAGGAGCGACCCTCCCGGCGGCGGTGTCAGGACTTGGCGGGCTCGCCGCCGACCGGGACCGGAGCACCGGCCTGGCCGGGGATCTGCGCCGGGGCCTGCGCGGCCGGAGCCTCGGCGGCCGGGGCCGCCGGACGCGGACGCGACGCGTAGGTCTCGAAGGAGCCGCGGGGGTACTCGCGGGCCTCGATCGAGGCGATGTCGCGGCCGAGCCAGAGGTTGTTCCACCAGCCCCAGACCACGCGGAACTTGCGCTCCCACGAGGGCATGGCGAGACCGTGGTAGCCGCGGTGCATCACCCAGGCGGGGAAGCCCTTCACGGCGATCTTGCCGGACTGGAACACGCCGATGCCGATGCCCAGGCCCGCGACCGCGCCGAGGTTCTTGTGCACGTAGTCGACCGGCTCCTCGCCGCGGAGCACCGCGGTGATGTTCTTGGCCATGAGCTTGCCCTGGCGGACGGCGTGCTGGGCGTTCGGCACGCAGAAGCCGCCGACGCCGCCGCCGGTGAGGTCGGGGACGGCCGTCGCGTCGCCGGCGCCCCAGGCGCCCTCGACGAGCACGTCGTCGTGGCCGACGCGGAGGTCGGCGCGCACGCGCAGGCGGCCGCGCTCCTCGATGGGCAGGTCGGAGTTCTTGATCGACGGGTTCGCCATGACGCCCGCGGTCCAGATGATGAGGTCCGACTCGAAGCTCTCGCCCGTCGACAGCTGGATGACGCCGTTCTCGGCCGACTTGAGCTGCGTGTCGAGGTGCACGGTGGCGCCGCGCTGGTCGAGGTTCTTCAGCACCCAGTGGCTCGTCTCGAGGGCGACCTCGGGCATGATCCGGCCCATCGCCTCGATGAGGTGGAACTGCGTCTCCTCGAAGTCGATCTCGGGGTAGCGCTTGAGCAGCGCGCTCGCGAAGGAGCGCAGCTCGGCGAAGACCTCGATGCCCGCGAACCCGCCGCCGACGACCGTGACGGTCAGCAGGCGCGAGCGCTCGGGGCCGGCGGGGAGCGACGCTGCCTTGTCGAAGTTCGTGAGCATGCGGTCGCGGATCGCGGTCGCCTCCTCGATCGTCTTCAGGCCGATCGCGTTGTCGGCGACGCCCGGGATCGGGAAGGTGCGCGAGACGGAGCCGGCGGTGACGACGATCTGGTCGTACTCGAACTCGTAGGGCTCGCCCACGGTCGGGGTGATCGTCGCGGTGCGGTTCGCGTGGTCGATCTTCGTCACCTTGGCGGCGAGGATCGCGGTCTTCTTGAGGTGGCGGCGGAGCGAGACGATCGCGTGGCGCGGCTCGATCGATCCCGCGGCGACCTCGGGGAGGAAGGGCAGGTACGCCATGTAGGGCAGCGGGTCGACGATCGTGACCTCTGCCTCGTGCGGGCGGAGCTGCTTCTCGAGCTTCCACGCGGTGTAGAAGCCGGCGTAGCCGCCTCCGACGATCAGGATTCTGGGCACGGTTGACTCTCCAAGAGGGATGGACAATGCGAACACCCTCACGCAATGCGAAGTGCCCGCTCTCGATGCGGTGGGCAGCACTGACCCCGACTGGGAATCAGCTTAGCGAAGAGCGCGCCGGTGGTGGCGCCTCCGTGGCTCCGGTAGGAGCGGCTACGCGTCGAGCGGCCTGCAGGCGCAGCGCTCGGGAGACCAGTCGGCGCGGGCCAGGGCCAGATCGCCGATCGGATTGACGCCGGGGCCCGCCGCGAGGGCGTGCGCGGCGAGGGCGTGGAGGCACTTCACCCGCGAGGGCATGCCCCCGGAGGAGATGCCCGCGATCTCGGGGACGGAGCCGACGCTCTCGCGGTCGGCCAGGAACGCCCGGTGCGCAGCGGCGTACGCCTCGCGCAGCTCCTCGTCCTCGGCGAGCATCGCGTTGTACTCGACCATGACCTGGGTGGCCTCGAGCTGCGAGATCGCGGCCGTCGCGGCGGGGTGGGTCAGGTAGTAGAAGGTGGGGAACGGCGTTCCGTCGGACAGGCGGGGGCTCGTGGAGACCACCGTCGGGTCGCCGCAGACGCAGCGTGCGCTGATCCCGACGACGTCCCGGGCGGGACGGCCCAGCTGGGCGGAGACGACCGCGATGTCGCGCTCGGACGGCGGATCGAAGGGGGGCGTGGTCACGGGGGCTCCAGAGGACGGACGGCCGGGAGGACGCTCCAGTGTACGCGGGGCCGGGCGGGAGCGACGGGGTCGGGCGGGAGCTACGGAGTCGGTGTCAGCTCATCGGCGGTCGGCTCGCCGAGGCCCGAGACCGCGATCGAGGACAGCAGGGAGCCGGCCCAGTCGCTCGGGGTCTCCTGCACCGTGTCGCTCGCGGGCTGCTGCGCCTGCTGGGCGAGCGTCACGTCGTCGAGCACGAGGTAGCTCACCTCGCCGGGCATCACGAAGTACAGCCGCTCGCGGGCCTGCGCACGGATGAACGCCGGGTCGGACCAGCGGGTGCGCTGCTCGTCGAGGTTCTGCGCCTGGGTCTTGGCCGCGTCGACCGAGCGCTGCAGCTCGGCGATCTCGGCGCGCTGCTCGACGAAGTTCTTGATGCTCGGGGCGAGCACGACCACCGCGAGGATCATGATCCCCATCACCAGCAGCGTGAAGCCCGAGCCGCGGACGCCGGCGATCCACGCGGACGAGGGCGGGGCGGACGGGCCATGGGCTGGTGCCTCCTCGATCGCGGCGGGGGAAGTGGAGCGGCCCCGGCGCCCGCACCGAGGTGCTGGGCTCCGGGGCCGGTCCGGCGTGCCGAGACTACGCGGAGAAGCGCGGGAAGGCGGAGCGACCCGCGTAGGTCGCCGCACCTCCCAGGATCTCCTCGATGCGCAGCAGCTGGTTGTACTTCGCGACGCGGTCCGAGCGGGCCGGGGCGCCGGTCTTGATCTGGCCGCCGTCCACCGCGACCGCGAGGTCGGCGATGGTGGTGTCCTCGGTCTCGCCGGAGCGGTGCGAGAGGATCGCGGTCATGCCGTTGCGCTGGGCCAGGGCCACGGCGTCGAGCGTCTCGGTGAGCGTGCCGATCTGGTTCACCTTGACCAGGATCGAGTTGCCGGCCTTCTCGGCGATGCCGCGGGCGAGGCGCACCGGGTTGGTGACGTACAGGTCGTCTCCGACGAGCTGCACCTTGTCGCCGATGGCCGCGGTGAGGTGAGTCCAGCCGGCCCAGTCGTCCTCGTCCAGCGGGTCCTCGATCGAGACCAGCGGGTAGTTGGCGACGAGGTCGGCGTAGTAGGAGGAGAGCTCCTCGGCCGAGAGCTTCTTGCCCTCGAACGTGTAGGCGCCGTCCTCGTAGAACTCCGAGGAGGCGACGTCGAGCGCGAGCCCGATGTCCTTGCCGGGGGTGAAGCCGGCGGCCTCGACGGCCTTGAGGATGAAGTCGAGCGCCTCGCGGTTGGTGGGCAGGTCGGGGGCGAAGCCGCCCTCGTCGCCGAGGCCGGTGGCGAAGCCGGCCTTCTTCAGCTGCGCCTTGAGCGCGTGGTAGATCTCGACGCCCCAGCGCAGGCCCTCGGAGAAGGACTCGGCGCCCAGCGGGACGGCCATGAACTCCTGGATGTCGACGCCGGTGTCGGCGTGCGCGCCTCCGTTGATGATGTTCATCAGCGGCACGGGCAGGGTGTGCGCGTTCGGGCCGCCGACGTAGCGGAACAGGTCGAGGTCCGACGACTGCGCGGCGGCCTTGGCCACGGCGAGGCTGACGCCGAGGATCGCGTTCGCGCCCAGGCGGGACTTGTTCTCGGTGCCGTCGAGCTCGATCAGCTCGGCGTCGACGAGGCGCTGGTCGGTGGCGTCGAAGCCCTCGATGGCCGGGCCGATCTCGTCGATGACGGCGTCGACGGCCTTCTGCACGCCCTTGCCGAGGTAGCGGTCGGAGTCGCCGTCGCGGAGCTCGTACGCCTCGAACGCGCCGGTGGAGGCGCCGGACGGGACGGCCGCTCGCGAGGACGCGCCGTCCTCGAGCAGGACCTCGACCTCGACCGTGGGGTTGCCACGGGAGTCCAGAATTTCTCGGGCGACGACTGCCTCGATAAGGGCCACAACTATCTCCTCTTGACGGGTGGGCTCCCGGAGACGGGAGCGGTCGGGAAGGAGTCTACTGACCGCCTCCGAAGCGCAGGAGACCGCGGCCGGTCGTAGACTCCCAGGGCCCGATCGCCGGACGGCCCGGGCGCACCCGCCGACCCGGAGGTTCCCCGTGACCACGACCGCCGCCGACCACGTCGACCGTCTCACCGCCGTCGTCCCGGACTTCCCGAGCCCGGGCATCCTGTTCCGCGACCTCACGCCGGTCTTCGGCGACGGCGAGGCCCTGCGGGCGGTGGCCGACGCGCTGATCGAGCCCTACCGCGGCCGGATCGACGCGATCGCGGGCGTGGAGGCGCGCGGCTTCCTGCTCGCCGCGGCGGCCGCCTACTCGGCGGGTCTCGGCGTCGTCACCATCCGCAAGCCCGGCAAGCTCCCGCGGGCCGTGCTGCGCGAGCAGGCGACCCTCGAGTACGGCGAGACGATGCTCGAGGTGCACGAGGACGCGGCGCCCCGCGGCGCGCGCCTGCTGCTGGTCGACGACGTGCTGGCGACCGGGGGCACGCTCGACGCGAGCCGCCGCCTGATCGAGCGCGCAGGGTGGAGCCTCGAGGGGATCGCGGTGGTCATGGAGCTCGACGGGCTCGGCGGCCGCGAGGTGCTGGCCGGCCACCGCGTCGACGCGATCGTCACCGTCTGACCGGGCCCCGTCGCTCCGCTCCCCCTGCCCTCCCCTTCCCGCGAGACGCCACCCGGGTATGCGACCCACCGGGCGAGCCGCACTCGAGTGGCGTCCCGCGGAAGGGGGAAGGGACGGGGTCAGGTGAGGGAGAGGGACATCCGGGAGAGGACGAAGGTCTCGAGCACCTGCACGAGCATGTAGAGCACGAGCGAGACGCCGGTCACGAGCACGACCGCCGACCAGACGTCCGCGAACCGGGCCTGGGCGGACCAGGCGTTGATCGCCCCGCCGATGCCCGCGCCGGTGGAGAGCCACTCGGCGAGCAGCGCGCCCGTGATCGCTCCGGGCACCGAGATGCGGATCGCGGCGAAGAGCGAGGGCAGCGAGCCGGGGATGGCCACCTTGCGGATCGCGGTGAGAGTGCTGCCGCCGTAGACCGCGACCACGTCGAGCATCTGCGGGGAGGCGTTGTTGAGGCCGAAGGCGATCGTCACCAGCGCGGGGAACAGGACGACGATCCCGCCGATGACCGCGACCGAGGCGATCGAGCCGGTCCCGAAGACCAGGATGATCAGCGGCGCCATCGCGATCAGCGGCACCGAGCGCAGCAGCATCGCGAACGGCATCAGCGCGTGCTCGATGCCCTTCGACAGGCGGAACAGGATCGCGCCGAGGATCGCCACGACCAGGCCGGCCGCGAAGCCGATCAGTGCGTCGCCCATGGTCACGGCGAAGAGGCCGCCCAGCTCGGCGCGGTGCTCCGCGGCCTTCGCATCGGTCACCAGGTGCTGCCAGACGTCCCACGGGCCCTTGACCACGTAGGGCGAGACCCCGCTGAAGAGGACCACGCCGATCCAGATCGCCAGCACGATCACGATCGTCGACAGGGCGACGAGCAGGCTCTTGCGCAGGCTCTTGAGAGTCGCGCCGAGGGCGGCCGTGCGCAGCTGGCGGCGCAGCTCGTCGACCGCGAGGATCGACGTGGCCGTGGACTGCTCCGTGCGGTCGGGGACGGTGGTCGTCATGGTCATGCCCGCTTTCCGGAGGACCAGGGCGCGATGAGGCGCCCGATCAGTCCGACGATGCCGTAGCCGAGGAGCGCGACGCCCGCGCAGAGGAGGAAGAGCGCCCAGACGCGGGGCGAGTTCAGCGAGACCTGCGCCGCGACCAGGATCGGGCCCACGCCCGTCTCGATCTTGCCGAAGTACTCGCCGAGGATCGCGCCGAGGAAGGCCGCGGGCACCGCGATCTGCAGCGCCGACAGGATGTTGGGCAGCGCCGCGATCAGACGGACCTTGCGCAGCTGGGTGAAGCGCGAGCCCCCGTAGACCGTGACGACGTCGAGCGCCGCCTTGTCGGCCGCCTTCAGCCCGAGCAGGCTGCCGACGACCGTGGTGAAGAACACCGAGAGGCCGGCCAGGAAGATCGCCGTCGCGCTCGCCTTCCCGGGAGCGTCCGCACCGCCGAGGATCAGCAGCACGATCGCTCCGATGGCGACGATCGGCACGCAGTAGGTGATGACCGCGAGCTGCGAGACGACCCCCTCCAGCCAGGGCAGGACCAGCACGAGCGCCGAGAGCACGAGCGCAAGGAGGTTGCCCCAGAAGTAGCCGACGGCCGCCTCGCCGATCGTGACGGAGAAGTTGCGCCAGTAGAAGCCGGCGCCGTCCTCCATCGCGGTCTGCACGACCTGCACGGGAGTGGGGACGGGCGCGTAGGTCGCGGCGCCGGTGGGCGCGGTGACGAGCGCCACGATCCACCAGACGGCGACGATCGCGGCGACGCCGATCAGCCCGGTGAGCCACGGAGGCAGGGACAGGGTGCGGCGCGGGGCCGCGGGGAGCGTGGTGGCCACAATGCCTCCTAGACGCGGTCGTCCGCGGCCGCGCCGCCGTCGCCGAACAGCAGCTCGGAGGCCTGGTCGACGTAGGCGTGGAACTCGGGGGTGCGCTGCATCTCGGGGGTGCGCGGGCGGGGGAGGTCGATGTCGATGATCTCCTTCACCCGTCCCGGGCGCGGGCTCATCACCGCGACGCGGTCCGAGAGGAAGATCGCCTCCGAGATGCCGTGCGTGACGAGGAGCGTCGTGGCGGGCTTCTCGGTCCAGATCCGCAGCAGCTCGAGGTTGAGCTTCTGCCGCGTCATGTCGTCGAGGGCGCCGAACGGCTCGTCGAGCAGCAGGACCTCGGGCTTGAGGATCAGGCACCGCGCGATCGACACGCGCTGGCGCATGCCGCCCGAGAGCTGGGCCGGCTTGGCCTTCTCGAAGCCGCGGAGGCCGACGAGGTCGATCAGCTCGTCGATGTAGGACTGGTCGACACTCTTGCCCGCGATCTCGAACGGCAGGCGGATGTTCGCCATGACGCTGCGCCACGGCAGGAGCGCGTGGTCCTGGAAGGCGATGCCGAGCTTGTTGTCGCGGCGCAGCTCCTGGGGAGTGCGGCCGTCGACCCGGATGGAGCCGGACGTCGGCTCCTCCAGCCCCGCGAGGATCCGCAGGATGGTCGACTTGCCGCACCCCGACGGGCCGAGCAGGGCGAGGAAGCTGCCCTGGTCGGTGTGGAGATCGGTGTCCTGCAGCGCCGCGACGCTGCGCGAGCCCATCCGGAACGTCTTCGACAGGCCGTGGATCTGGATGCCGGTGCCGCCGGCACCCTGGTCGCGCAGGGTGCCGGCGTCGGTCGTGTCGGTCACGAGTGGTGCCCTTCGTGGATCAGGATCAGGCCGCGTACTTCATCAGCTCGGGGTTCTCCTCGTAGACCTCGTCGAGGAGGGTCAGATCGAAGAGGTCCTCGGCCGTGACGTCGATCCCGGCGCCCGCGAGGGACGCGATGGTCTCGGACTGCAGCGTCTCGGAGATGGTGAAGAGGCCGTTCGAGACCGTCTCGTCCGAGACGACCAGCTCCTCGGCCTGGATGGTGGCGCCCTTCTTGGAGGACTCCTCGTTGAGGCCGAGGTCCTTGCCGTAGTTCTCGACGGCGAGCATCGCGCCCGCCTCCGGGTCGTTGACCGCGTCGGTCCAGCCCTTGATCTCGGCGACGAGGAACGCCTTCAGAGCGTCGCGCTTCTCGGCGATCGCCTGCTCCGACACCGAGAAGGTCTCGGCGACGAAGGGGAGGCCGTTGTCGGCGAAGGGCAGGTTGACGACCTCGTAGCCCTCGGCCGCGACCGTGATGGCCTCGTTCGTCAGGTAGGCGATGAAGCCGTCGACGGTGCCGTTGACGAGCACGGAGGGGTCGTACTCGACGGGGACGACCGTGAGGTCGGACTCGGAGAGGCCGTTCGCGGCGAGCAGCGCCTGGAACAGGGAGGTGTTCGAGGCCTGGACGCCGATCTTCTTCCCGGCGAGGTCGGCCGGAGTGGCGATGTTGCCGGCGGTCTTGATCGAGAGGACCGTGAAGGGGTTCTTCTGGTAGGTCGCGCCGATGATCTTGAGCGGGGCCTCCTGCTGGGCGATCGCGGTGCCGATCGAGACGGCGTCGCTGAGCGCGACGTCCGCGCTGCCCGAGAGGAGCTCGGCCACGCCCGTCGAGGGGCCGGGGGTGAGCGTCACTCCTGCCAGGCCGGCCTCGGTGAAGTAGCCCTTCGAGTCGGCGAAGAACTCGCCCGCGAACTCCTCGTTCTTGATCCAGGAGAGCTGGACCTTGAGGGTGCCGAGGTCGCCGCCGTCCGCGGCGGACGCGCCGGAGGAGTCGGAGGCGCAGGAGGCGAGGACGGAGGCGCCGCCGATCGCGAGGCCGGCGACACCCGCCAGGCGGAGGAGGCTGCGGCGGTCGAAGGCCGGGAGGGAGCGGAGGGGCGACAGGGTCAAGGGGACTCCTCGGGTGGGGATCGTCAGGGCTGCTGCGGTGCGGTGCGCGGGGTCGCGACGGGGTGCCCGTGCAGGCGCGCCAAGCCGCGCCGATCGGGTGCCTCGACGCTATCCGGGGGAGATTTCTCGGGTGTGTCCGCAGATTTCGCGGGTATTAAGGCTCTCACGGATCCGACAAGGATCCGACCAGATCGGCATGATCCTCTGACGGATCGTCTGAGACCCTGTTCAGGCCTCACAGGACGGCCCGGCCCCTCCCACGGGCGCGGCTCAGCGCAGGCAGCCGGCGTCGCTCACCCGGCGCCGCCGGCGCGGCTCAGCCGAGGTCCTTGAAGGAGAGGTCGGCGGCGGAGGCGGCATCGCGCGGAACGAGAGCGAAGCGGGTGAAGCCCGCGGCGGCCGCGCGGTCCAGCAGCGGGGTGAGGTTCTTCGCCCGGCGCTCGAGGCGCACGCGCGAGCCCCGGGCGATCAGCTCCTGCTTGAGCGCGAGCAGCAGCTCGGGCGCCGCGTCGCGCTCGTGGACGAGGACGACGGCGTCGGGGCGCTCGACGACGGCACCGCCGATCAGTTCGACGATCCGCTCGAAGCCGATCGAGAAGCCGCAGGCCGGCACGTCCTGACCGAGGAAGCGGCCGATCATCCCGTCGTACCGCCCGCCTCCGCCGACCGAGGAGCCCGAGGACGGGTGCGCGATCTCGAAGATCGTGCCGGTGTAGTAGCCCATGCCCCGCACGAGCGTCGGGTCGAAGCGGAGCGAGACGCCGGCGGGCAGCGAGCGCAGCGACCGGGCCAGCGTCTCGAGCGCGAGCACCGCCTCCGGGTCGATGCCCTCGGGCAGCACGTCGAGGATCGCGGACTGCTCGAGCGCCACTCCCCCGGCGGCGACCGCCTGCTCGATCCGCGCGAGGTAGCCCCCGAGGACCGCGGCCGCGTCCGGCCCGTCGGCCTCCAGCTCGGCGACGACTCCGGCGGCGCCGATCTTGTCGAGCTTGTCGATCGAGATCAGCGCCGGGCCGAAGCGCTCGGTGGCGAAGCCGCAGTGCTCGAGGATTCCGGTGAGGATGCGGCGGTCGTTGATGCGGATGGTGCAGTCCTCGAGGCCCAGGGCGTCGAGCGCCGCCGCGGTCGCCGTGATGAGCTCGACCTCGGCCAGCTGCCCGGGCTCGCCGATGATGTCGATGTCGCACTGCACGAACTGGCGGTACCGCCCCTTCTGCGGGCGCTCGGCGCGCCACACCGGCGCGATCTGCACCGAGCGGAAGACGGCCGGCAGCTCGGCGCGGTGCGAGGCGTAGAAGCGGGCGAGAGGCACCGTGAGGTCGAAGCGCAGGCCGAGGTCGGCGAGGGCGGACGCGTCGTCGACCGCCGCCAGGTCGTCGCGGGTGAGCCCGCGGCGCAGGACGCTGAAGGCGAGCTTCTCGTTGTCGCCGCCGAGCCCGGAGTGGAGGCGGTCGAAGTCCTCGACCACGGGCGTCTCGATCTCGTCGAACCCGTGGGAGGCGTACACGCGGCGGATGACGCCGAGCGCGTGCTCGCGCTTCGCCTTGTCGGCGGGGAGGAAGTCGCGCATGCCGCGGGGCGGGGTGATCGGGGAGGCCATGACGGCGATTCTCCCAGATCGGCCGGGGCGGGCCGGCGGACGCCTCAGTCCGCGCGCCGCTCCTGCTCCACCGCGCGGATCTCGTCCTGCAGGTCGCGCGTCGCCGTGCGGAGCGCGCGCTCGGCGTCGAGCCCCTGGGCGCGGGCGGAGGCGACGATGGCCAGCAGCAGCGGGCCGAGGTCCTCCTCCGACTCGATGGGCAGAGGGCCCTGGCCGGCGTCCACGACGCCCAGCGAGGTCGCCTTGCCGATCACCTTGTCGGCGAGCGCGAGGGCGGGCATGCCCTGCGGGATCCCGTCGAGCACGCTGGTGCGGTGCGGCTTCTCGGTGCGCTTGAGCTCGTCCCACACCGCGATGACGTCGTCGGCCGTCTCGGCCGTGGCGTCGCCGAAGACGTGCGGGTGGCGGCCGATCATCTTGGCGTTCATGTGCGCCGCGACGTCCTCGATGGTGAAGGGCTCGGCGCTCTCGGCCGCCAGGTCGGCGTGGAAGAGCACCTGGTAGAGGACGTCGCCGAGCTCCTCGATCAGGTCGGCCCGGTCCCCCGCCTCGATGGCGTCGACGAGCTCGTGCGACTCCTCGATCAGGTAGCGCACGAGCGACTCGTGGGTCTGCTCGGCGTCCCACGGGCAGCCGCCCGGGGCGCGGAGGACGTGGACGGTGCGGATGAGCTCGTCGAGCCGGGGATGCGCGGTCACCCCGCCATCCTCGCATCCGGTCCGGCCGCCGCCGCGGACATCCGGGCGGCGCGGGCGCCCGGGAGCCTCAGGCCCGCGCGAGACGCCGCCGCGCGACGAGGAGGCAGCCGCCGGCGACGAGCGGCACCGCGGTGAGGAGCCCGGGTGACGCCGCGACGGACACCGCGGTCGAGGCGCTGACCAGTGCACCCGCCAGGTTCCAGAGGACCACCGCGACTCCCGCGCCGTCCCCGATCGGGAGCGGCACCGGGCTGAGCAGCTGCGGCGGCAGCGGACCCCGGGTCGCGTCCATCGCCCGCGCGGCGACTCCGGCGACGGCGGTCGCGGCGGCCACCGGCACCGCCGCGCCCGGGAGCAGCAGCGAGGCGGCGAGGGCGCCGAGCACCGCGACTCCGACCGCGAGCACCAGAGGGAGCACGGCGTGCAGGAGGAGCAGCTCGAACGGACCGGGGGCGAGGAGCGCCGGCTGCCCCGCGGTCGCGGCGGCGTGGCGGAAGCCGTCGCTCCAGACGCCGGCGCCGAGGTAGGCGAGCACGCCCGCCGCGGCGGCCGGGAGTGCGAGGAGGGAGGACGGCACGACCGCGGCGAGCACGGCGGCGGCGCCGGCAACGGCCAGGGCGACGACCGCGACCGCTGAGCGGCCGGGAGTGCGCAGCGCGCCGATCGCGTCGCGCACCGGCACCGCGAGGGCGAACGGGGAGAGGCGGACCGCTCGGAGCCCCCGCCCGATCGCCGGGAGGGCGCGGTACCCGTCGAGCGACTCGGCGAGGTCGCCCGTCGCTCCGAGCCGGGTGGTCGCCGACCACTGCCGGGCCTGGGCGAGGAGGCGAGGCCCGCGCGCGGCGTCGAGCAGCCGGGGCGCCGCGGCCAGGAGGACCGCGGCCGACGCGAGCAGCACGGTCGCGGCGCGCACCTCCTCCGCTCCGCTCACGGCTGAGGCGAGGAGGCCGCCCGGCGTGGGCGCACCGGGCAGGAGGGCCCCGAGGACCGCGAGGGAGGCGAGGAGGCCCGCCGCGAGCGCGGGGAGGCGCGAGGGGAGGCACTGACCGGCGAGCCAGGCGACGGCGAGGAGGCCGGCGAACGCGGCGCCGCCGGCGACGGCCGCGAGGAGCGGCGCGGAGGCGGCGAGGGCGAGGAGCGACGCGACGGCGGAGCAGCACGCCACGAGACCGGCCGACGCCCGGACCACGGGTCGGCGGAGCACCGACCAGCGGCGCAGATCGGTCGCGAGCAGCACGGCCGTGGTGTGCGGCTCGCCCACCGCGGGTCCGCGCACCCGGCCCAGGAGCACGGCGGCGGGCAGGGCGAGACCCGCGGCGAGGGCGATCAGCGGCTCCGGCGCGGCTCCCGCCTCGGCGGCGAGGAGCGCGAGGGCCCGGGCGACGGGGAGGACGACGACGAGGACGGTCATCGCGGCGAGGTAGCCCGCGTAGGCGCGCGGACTCGGCGGAGCCGCGGCGCGGTGCCGGTGCAGAGCCCGCACCTCGGCGACGCGGGCCCCCTCCGCGCGCGTCACGCCCGCTCCAGCTCGACGACCCGCGCGCCCAGACCCTCGATCAGCACAGGGCTGTGGGTCGCGACGACGAGTGCCCGGGACGCGGCTTCGCGCCGCAGGACCTCCGCGACCAGCGGCACCCGCTCGACGTCGAGCCGCTGCTCCGGCTCGTCGAGCAGCAGCACCGCGGAGGGACGGGCCAGCACGAGCGCGAGGGAGAACAGCTGCGTCTGCCCGGAGGAGAGCTCGTGCGGGAAGCGGCGGGCGAGCGGAGCGAGCGCGAGCGCGTCGAGACCAGCTGCGGCCTCGCGGCGGGCGTCGGCGACCGGCGCCCCCCACGAGACGGCCACCATCGCGAGGTGCTCCTCGAGGGTCAGGTCCCGCTCGAAGGGCGGGGTGCCGATCACGGCGGCGACGGCGCGGCGGTGGGCGGCGGAGCGCTCCTCCGGGGCGCGCCCGGCCACCGCCACGACTCCCTCGCTCGGAGCGGTGAGGCCGGCGATCACCCGCAGGAGCGTGGTCTTGCCGGTGCCGTTGCGGCCCGTCACCGCGACGCCCTCCCCCGCCTCCACCTCGAGCGAGCACGGGGCGAGCAGCACGACCCCCGAGGCGCGCACCGCGACCCCGCGGACGGCGACCAGCGGGCCGGCGAGCGGCTCCGGCTCACGGGGACGTCGGGCGGCGAGGAGCGGCATGCCCTCCATCCTGCCAGCGGGCCCTCCCGCAGCGGCGACGGCCGCCGGAGCGGAGCGGCGCTCCACCGGGGAGCGCCGCCCCGAGGACCTCAGACGGTGACCGGCTCCGGGAACAGCGCGTCCAGGAGCGACGCCACCCACTGGATGAGCGCCCGGTCGCCGAGCGGGACGCCGTCGAGCACGGGCATCGGCACGACGACCGCGTCGGCCTGCTGCAGGTACTTCGCGGTCGGGTACATCCGGCGCAGGCGCACCTGGATCGAGTCGGGCAGGTGAGCGGGAGCCACGCGGACGTTCGAGCCCATCGCGACCACGTCGCTGAGGCCCGCCTTCTGCGCGCGCATCCGCAGCCTCGACACCAGGATGAGGTTCTCGACCGCCTCGGGCAGCTCACCGTAGCGGTCGGTCAGCTCCTCGACCACGAGGTCGATGCTCCCCTCCTTCGCCGTCGGCGACGACGCGGCCGACAGCTTCTGGTACGCCTCCAGGCGCAGCCGCTCGCTGTCGACGTACTCCTCCGGGATGCGCGCGTCGACGGGCAGCTCGAGCCGCAGCTCCGTCTGCCCCTCGGCGACCTCGCCGCGGAAGGTGTCGACGGCCTCGCCGATCATCCGCAGGTAGAGGTCGAATCCCACGCCCTGGATGTGCCCGGACTGCTCGCCGCCGAGGAGGTTGCCCGCACCGCGGATCTCGAGGTCCTTCAGCGCGATCTGCATGCCGCCGCCGAGGTCCGAGTTGGCGGCCAGGGTCTGCAGCCGGTCGTGCGCGGTCTCGCTCAGCGGCTTCGTCTCGTCGTAGAGGAGGTAGGCGTAGGCGCGCTCGCGGCCGCGGCCGACCCGCCCGCGCAGCTGGTGCAGCTGCGAGAGACCGTACTTGTCGGCGCGGTCGACGATCAGCGTGTTGGCGTTCGGGATGTCGAGGCCGGTCTCGACGATCGTCGTCGACACCAGGACGTCGAACTTGCGCTCCCAGAAGTCGACGATGATCCGCTCGAGCTGCGACTCGCTGAGCTTGCCGTGCGCGACCGCGATCCGCGCCTCGGGCACCAGCTCGGCGAGCTGCGAGGCGACGCGGTTGATCGTCGAGACGCGGTTGTGCACGAAGAACACCTGGCCCTCGCGCAGGAGCTCCCGGCGGATCGCGGCCGACACCTGCTTCTCGGAGTAAGGGCCGACGAAGGTGAGGATCGGGTGGCGCTCCTCCGGCGGGGTCGCGAGGGTCGACATCTCGCGGATGCCGGTCACCGCCATCTCGAGCGTCCGCGGGATGGGCGTGGCGCTCATCGAGAGGATGTCGACGTTCTTCTTCAGCGCCTTGAGCTTGTCCTTGTGCTCGACGCCGAAGCGCTGCTCCTCGTCGATCACGAGCAGGCCGAGGTCCTTGAAGACGATGTTGTCGCTGAGGAGCCGGTGGGTCGCGATGACCATGTCGACGGTGCCGTCGGCCAGGCCCTCGATCGTCTCCTTCGACTCCTTCGCGCTCTGGAACCGGCTGAGCGCCCGCAGGTGGACGGGGAAGCCGGCGAAGCGCTCCTGGAACGTCTCGAGGTGCTGGCGGACGAGCAGCGTGGTCGGCACGAGCATCGCGACCTGCTTCCCGTCCTGGATCGCCTTGAACGCGGCGCGCACGGCGACCTCGGTCTTGCCGAAGCCGACGTCGCCCGAGAGCAGGCGGTCCATCGGGATCGGCCGCTCCATGTCGGCCTTGACCTCGTCGATGACGGTGAGCTGGTCGGGGGTCTCGGCGAACGGGAACGCCTCCTCCAGCTCGCGCTGCCAGGGGGTGTCCGGCGGGAACGCGTGCCCGCGGGAGGCCATCCGGGCGGAGTAGAGCTTCACGAGCTCGACCGCGATGTCGCGGACCGCGCGGCGGGCCTTGCTCTTGGCCTGCGCCCAGTCGCTCCCGCCCATCTTGCTCAGCGCCGGAGCCTCGCCGCCGACGTAGCGGGAGAGCAGGTCGAGCTGGTCCGTGGGGACGAGCAGCTTGTCGCCCGGGAAGCCGCGCTTGCTGGGAGCGTACTCGAGCACCAGGTACTCGCGGCGGGTCTTGATCGCGTTGCGGCCCCCGCTGGAGACCTCGCGCTGAGAGAGCTCCACGAACCGGCCGATGCCGTGGGTGGCGTGCACCACGAAGTCGCCGGGCGTGAGCTGCAGCGGGTCGACGACGTTCTTGCGGCGCGAGGCGAGCTTCTTCACCGCTCGGGAGTCGTAGCCGACGGTGCGGCCGTAGAACTCCGTGTCGGTGAGCAGGGCGAGCTTCGCCTCCTCCACCTCGAAGCCGTGATCGACGGAGGCCTGCACCACGTAGGCGAGGCCCGTCTCGAGCCCGGCGGGGAGGTCGGCGACGATGCGGGCGGCGACCTCGTGCTCGGCGAGGACCTGGTCGGTGCGCTCGACCGTGCCGGTGCCGGGCGCGGTCAGGACCACGGTCCAGCCGTCGGCCAGGCGCGCGCGGACGTGGGCGAGGGCGCCCTCGACGCTCGCTCCGAAGCCGGGGACCGGCTCGCCCTCGACCCGGACGGCGAGGATCTCGTCGATCCCGAGCTCCTCCGGCAGCACCTCGGCCTCGCCCGCGGCGGGGCCCTGGCGGAACGTGCTCATCGTCCACCACGGGTGGTCGGGAGCGTCGGCGCCCGGGGCGCTGAGCTTCACGGAGTCGCGGAGCGCGCCGAGCGAGATGAACTCGCCCGAGGCGAGGTCGATGGGGGCCTCGGCGCCGGCGGTCGCCGCGCTCCAGGCCGCCTGCAGGAACTCGCGGTTCGTCTCGGCGAGGCTGATCGCCCGCGTCGCCACGCGCTCGGGGGCGAGGACCGCGACGGCCGCACCCTCGGGGAGGTAGTGCGAGATCGGGACCAGCCGCTCCAGCAGCGCGGGGGCGAGCGACTCCATCCCCTCGACCGGGATGCCCTCGGCGATCTTGGCGAGCATCGCCGACAGGCTCGGGAACTCGTGCAGCATCTCGCGGGCCCGCTGCCGCACCGCGGGCACCAGCAGCAGCTCGCGGCTCGGCGGGAGGACCACCGAGTCGGCCTCGCCCGGGAGCGAGCGCTGATCGGCCACGGAGAAGCCGCGGATGGAGTCGACCTCGTCGCCGAAGAAGTCCACTCGGCTCGGATGCTCGGCCACCGCCGGGAAGACGTCGAGGATGCCGCCGCGCACGGCGAACTCGCCGCGGCGCGTGACCATGTCGACCCGGGCGTAGGCCAGGTCGACCAGCTCGGAGGAGATGCGGCCGAGGTCGTAACCGCGGGCGCCCTTCACGAGTCGGATCGGCTCGATGTCGGCGAGGTTGTCGGCGACCGGCTGCAGCGCCGCGCGCACGGAGGCGACCACTACGAGGGGCCGCTCGCCCGACCACTGCTTCATCCGCCGCAGCGCGTCCAGGCGCCGCCCCACGATCTCGGCGCTCGGGCTGAGGCGCTCGTGCGGCAGCGTCTCCCAGGCCGGGAACTCGACGACGTCCGCGTCCGGCAGCATGCAGCCGAGGGAGGCGCGCACGTTCTCGGAGTCGCGGCCCGTGGCCGTGACCACCAGCGCCGCCTGCGGGCGTCCCGCCTCCGCGCGCCTCTCGATCAGGCCCGCGAGCAGGGGGACCCGGAGGCCGTCGGCCACCGAGAAGTCGGCGTCCCGCACCGCGTACGCGAGAGCATCGTCGAACGTGGAGGCGCGCGACAGCGCCGAGATGATCTCGTTGAGGGGCACGGGTCCAGTTTACGGCCGCCCCGCGGGCCGACCGCCGAGGGAACCCCGAACCGTCGAGGGAGCCCGGGGCTGCGGTCTCCCTCGCCGTCCAGGGTTCCCTCGGTGGAGGGCGGGTCAGGCGCTGGTGTGGAACTTCAGCTGGGCGGCGGAGAGGCCGGAGTCGGCGATGAGCTCGACGGCGTCGGCGGCGTCCGAGACCAGGATCGGGAGCGCCTCGCGCTCCGGGCCGGCGAAGTCCTTCAGCACGAAGTCGGCGGCCTGCTGGCGGCCCGGCGGGCGGCCGATGCCGACCCGCACGCGCAGGAACTCGGCTCCTCCGGTCGCCGCGAGGATGTCGCGGATGCCGTTGTGCCCTCCGTGACCGCCGCCCTGCTTGAGGCGCAGGGTGTCGAAGGGGATGTCGAGCTCGTCGTGCACGACGATCAGGTGCGCCGGGTCGACCGAGTAGAAGTCGAGCAGCTGCGCCGTCGGCCCGCCGGAGAGGTTCATGAAGCTGTTGGGCTTGCCCAGCACGAGCTTCGGTCCGCCCGGGCGGAGGAAGCCCTCGGCGACCACGGCGTTGGCGCGGTTGTGCCGGCGGAACGAGCCGCCGATCCGCGTCGCGAGCTCGTCGAGCACCATCTGGCCGACGTTGTGCCGGTTGCGCGCGTACTGCGCGCCCGGGTTGCCCAGTCCGACGACCAGCCAGGTGTCACCCATGTCGTTCCTCTTCCTCGGGGGCGGCGGGGGGGGTCCCCGCCGGACGCGGAACGGGCCCGCCGCGGCTGCGAGCGGGCCCGTTCCCGGGGTGGTGCGGACTACTCCGCGGTCTCGGCGACGACGTCGCCCGAGGCCGGGCTCTCGTCGTCCTCGCCCAGGTCCTGCTCGACCTCGGCGGTGACGTTGACGATGAGCACCTCGGCGTCGGTGACCAGCGTGGCGCCCTCGGGGAGCGTGACGTCGGCGGCGGTGATCTGCGTGCCGGCCTCGAGGCCCTCGACGGAGACGACGATGTTCTGCGGGATGCGCGTGGCGTCGACCTCGAGCGAGAGGGTGTTCGACTCGATCGAGACGAGGGTGCCGGGAGCGGCGTCGCCCTCGACGTGCACGGGGATGTCCACCTCGACCTTCTCGCCCTTGTTGATGACGACGAGGTCGATGTGCTCGATGATCTGGCGCACCGGGTCGCGCTGGATGTCCTTCACCAGCGTGGTCTGCGCGGCGCCCTCGATGTCGAGCTCGAGGATCGCGTTCGCCTTGCGGGTGAGCAGGAGCACCTGGTGGCCCGGGAGGGTGAGGTGCTGGGGCTCGGTGCCGTGGCCGTAGAGGACCGCGGGGATCTTGTCCTGCGCGCGGATCTTGCGGGCGGCGCCCTTGCCGAACGAGGTGCGGACCTCGACGACGACCTTGTTGGTCAGTTCAGCCATGATGTTCTCCTTGGGCGGCGCGCACGCCACCGGATCGGGTCGTGGCCTGCGGCCACGGACGGTTTGTCGACTCGAACGCATGTCAGCGTGAGGAGAAGTCCGTGGCGCCCCGTGGGGGCCTCGCCTGCTTCCACCGCGTCGATCACGGATGCACGTGCATCCCTCGCCGAAGTTCAGCTGCCGATCCTACCCGGCATCGCGGCCGCCCGCCAGCAGGCGGTCGCGCCGCCGGACTCGGAGCCGGACGTCCAGGCGGACCGCCTACCGTGCGGGTATGACGAGCGACGACTTCGGCTCCTACGTCGAGAAGAACGGCTTCCACCGCGACACGAACTACATCCCGACGCGGATCACCGCCGACGGCCGCGACGGGTACCCGGTGGAGGCCGGGCGCTACCGCCTCGTGGTCTCCCGCGCCTGCCCGTGGGCGAACCGCGCCGTGATCGTGCGGCGCCTGCTCGGTCTCGAGGACGCCCTCTCGATGGGCATCTGCGGGCCCACGCACGACAAGCGCAGCTGGACCTTCGACCTCGATCCGGGCGGGGTCGACCCGGTGCTGGGCATCCCCCGCCTCCAGGACGCGTTCTTCGCCCGCTTCCCCGACTACCCGCGCGGGATCACCGTCCCGGCCCTCGTGGACATCCCGAGCGGCCAGGTCGTCACCAACGACTACCCGGTGATGACGCTCGACTTCTCCACCGAGTGGTCCGCGTTCCACCGCGACGGCGCCCCCGACCTCTACCCTGAGGAGCACCGCGAGGAGATCGACGAGATCGCCGAGCTGGTCTTCCACGACGTGAACAACGGCGTCTACAAGTGCGGCTTCGCCGGGTCGCAGCGCTCCTACGAGCGGGCCTACGACCGCCTCTGGGCGCGGCTGGACTGGCTGGAGGAGCGGCTGAGCACCCGCCGCTACCTGGTCGGCGACACCATCACCGAGGCGGACGTGCGGCTCTTCACGACGCTCGCCCGCTTCGACGCGATCTACTACAGCCACTTCAAGGCCAACCGGAACCTGCTGTCGGCGATGCCCGCGCTCTGGGGCTACGCCCGCGACCTCTTCGCCACTCCGGGGTTCGGCGACACGATCGACTTCACCCACATCAAGTCGCACTACTACGAGGTGCAGCGGGACATCAATCCGACCGGCGTCGTCCCCAAGGGCCCGGACCTCTCCGGCTGGCTCGTCCCCTCGCGCCGCGAGGAGCTCGGCGGCCGCCCGTTCGGCGACGGCACTCCCCCGCCGCCGCCGATCCCGTCGGAGCGCGTCCCCCTCGGCCACGGCGCCTGACCGGCTCCGGTCGCGGTCGTCGCGGCGCGCGCAAGACCGTGCGCGCGCCGCACGACCGATGTGCAGCCGGGAGACGGCTCGGACCCGGGCTCCCCGGAGCGACCCGGGGCTAGCCTGGGCTCGCCCCTGAACGCGAACGTCGAGGAGAACCGTGTCTGACAAGCCCACCGCCACAGCCAACATCGGAGTCGTCGGTCTGGCGGTGATGGGCTCGAACCTCGCCCGCAACCTCGCCAGCCGCGAGGGCAACACGGTCGCGGTGTTCAACCGCTCCTACGGCCGCACCGAGACCCTCATCACGGAGCACCCGGAGGCGGGCTTCGTCGCGTCCGAGACCATCGAGGACTTCGCCGCCTCGCTCGCCACCCCGCGCACCGCGATCATCATGGTCCAGGCCGGCCGCGGCACCGACGCCGTGATCGAGCAGCTGACGAAGGTCTTCGAGCCCGGCGACATCATCGTCGACGGCGGCAACGCGCTCTTCACCGACACCATCCGCCGCGAGAAGGCCGTCCGCGAGACCGGCATCCACTTCGTCGGCACCGGCATCTCCGGCGGCGAGGAGGGCGCGCTCAAGGGCCCGTCGATCATGCCCGGCGGCTCGGTCGAGTCCTACAGGACGCTCGGCCCGATCCTCTCGTCGATCGCCGCGGTCGCCGAGGGCGAGCCCTGCGTCACCCACATCGGCACCGACGGCGCCGGCCACTTCGTCAAGATGATCCACAACGGCATCGAGTACGCCGACATGCAGCTCATCGCCGAGGCGTACGACCTGCTCCGCACCGTCGGCGGGCACGAGCCCGCGGCCATCGCCGAGGTCTTCGACGCCTGGAACAAGGGCGACCTCGAGTCGTACCTCATCGAGATCACCGCCGAGGTGCTCCGCCAGGTCGACGCCGACACCGGCAACCCCTTCATCGACGTCGTCCTCGACCAGGCCGGCTCGAAGGGCACCGGCGTCTGGACCGTGCAGAACGCGCTCGACCTCGGCGTCCCCGTCGGCGGCATCGCCGAGGCCGTCTTCGCCCGTGCCGTGTCCTCCCACCCCGAGCAGCGCGAGGCCGTGCAGGCCCGCGTCACCTCGCGCCCGACCCCGGTCGAGAAGTACGAGGGCTTCGAGGACGACGTGCGCGCCGCGCTCTACGCCTCCAAGGTCGTCGCCTACTCGCAGGGCTTCGACGCGATCATCGCCGGGGCCGAGAAGTACGGCTGGGAGATCGACAAGGGCGCGGTCGCCAAGATCTGGCGCGCGGGCTGCATCATCCGCGCCCAGTTCCTCAACCGCATCGTCGACGCCTACGACGAGAACGCCGGCATCACGACCCTCCTCGAGGACCCGTACTTCGCCGAGGCCGTCGCCAACGGCGAGGCCGCCTGGCGCCGCATCGTCTCGACCGCCGCGCTCTCGGGCGTGCCGATCCCCGGCTTCGGCGCCGCGCTGTCGTACTACGACTCGCTCGCCTCCAAGCGCCTCCCGGCCGCTCTCGTGCAGGGCCAGCGCGACTTCTTCGGAGCGCACACCTACAAGCGCGTCGACAAGGAGGGCACCTTCCACACGCTGTGGTCGGGTGACCGCACCGAGGTCGAGCAGGACCCCTCCACGCACTGACCCGCGTCGCACGGGAAGGCGCCCCCGCCCGCAGGATCCACGGATCCTCGGTCGGGGGCGCCTTGCTCGTCGCGGAGGGAGCTCCCCCGTCGTCAGCGGAGCCGGGCGGTGGCGTCCGGCTCCCGAGCGGGCGCTCGACGCCCGGGCCGGCTGACCCCTCAGCTCCGGAACGCCCGCGCGATCAGGAGCGCCGCCAGGAGCACCGCTGCGGCGGCCGCCGTGGCCGCCGGGAGGGCGAGCAGGAGCAGCAGCGAGACCGCGGCCGACGCGAGGGCCGGGCCGCTCGCCCCGGCAGCTCCGTGGTCGAGGCGCCGCACGATGGTCGCCACCAGCAGGGCGGCCACGGCGAAGGCGAGCAGCGCGTCGGCGTCGAGGATCACGGCCGCGAGCACGGCGACCAGGCAGAGGACGAGCTGGGCCGCCGCCGGCACGCCGGTCCTGCGGTTCCTGGTGGCGAGCACTGCCGGGATCTCCCCCGCGCCGGCGAGACGGACGAGGGCGCGCGCATCCCTCCTCCCGAGGTCGAGGAGCGCGAGCAGGACCGCGATCACCGCGGCGGCCTCGACGAGCCCGGACGCGGGCGTGCCCCGGGTGACAGCGCTCAGGGGGGTCTCCGAGGACGCGAGGACCTCGGGACCGGCCGCCAGGAGCAGACCGGTGCCGAGCGCGGCGGCGGCCGCCGTGGCGATCCCGATGCGCAGCAGGGCGGGGCGGAGAGCCGTCACCGCGCCGGAGCGGGAGGTCGGCAGGAGGATCAGGAGCAGGGCCGCGGCGGTGCCGGCTCCCAGCGGCCCTCCGTCGCGCAGCGGGTCGAGCGGCGCGGGGTCCGGAGGGGACACCAGCACGATCACGGCGGCGGCGGCCAGCAGGACGACGACCGCACCGACGAGGAGCAGGACCGGGCGAGCGGGGAGGCGCCCGCCGCGCAGACCGAAGAGCGCGACGGCCACGAGCAGCAGGACGGCCAGGGGCCGGGCCGCTCCCCCGAGGACCGACTGGGCCGCGGTCAGGGCCAGCGCGGCCGAGGCGAAGGCGCGCCCGACGATCCCGAGCCACTCGGAGGAGGGGCCGTCGTGGACGGTGCGCCCGGCGTCGGCGACGGCGCTCAGAGCCGCGGCGGCCGCCGCGACGGCGAGCCCGAGGAGCAGCCACCAGCCCGCCGCCGCGGCGGCCGGCGACCAGACCAGGAAGACCGCCGCCAGGGCGAGGGTCGCATCCGAACGCTGGGGCACGGCCTCACCCTAGGCGGTGGAGCCGGGGCGGGACCCGGGTGCGCCGTGCAGGGCGCACCCGGGGTGCGGGGTCCTACGCGTCGCCGTCGAACATCGACGTCACCGAGCCGTCGTCGAAGACCTCGTGGATGGCGCGGGCCAGCAGCGGAGCGATGGGCAGGATCGTCAGGCGGTCCCAGGTCTTCTCCGGCGGCAGCGGCAGAGTGTCGGTGACGACGACCGAGTCGATGAACTCGGAGCTCAGGAGCTCGACCGCCGGGTCCGAGAAGACGGCGTGGGTGGCCGCGACGACCACGCCGATCGCGCCCGCCTTCTTCAGCGCCTCGGCCGCCTTCGCGATGGTGCGCCCGGTGTCGATGAGGTCGTCGACGAGGAGGCAGACGCGGCCCTTCACCTCGCCGACGATCTCGTGGACGGAGACCTGGTTGGCGACCTTCGGGTCGCGGCGCTTGTGGATGATCGCCAGCGGGACGCCGAGCTTGTCGCTCCAGATGTCGGCGACGCGGACGCGGCCCATGTCGGGCGAGACGATGGTGAGGGTCGAGGGGTCGAGCTTCTCGCGGAAGTGCTCGAGCAGCACCGGCATCGCGAAGAGGTGGTCGACGGGGCCGTCGAAGAAGCCCTGGATCTGCGCCGCGTGCAGGTCGACCGACATGATCCGGTCGGCTCCCGCCGCCTTGAAGAGGTCCGCGACGAGGCGGGCCGAGATCGGCTCGCGGCCGCGGCCCTTCTTGTCCTGGCGCGCGTAGGGGTAGAACGGGGCGACCACGGTGATCCGCTTGGCGGAGGCGCGCTTGAGCGCGTCGACCATGATCAGCTGCTCCATCAGCCACTCGTTGATCGGGGACGTGTGCGACTGGAGGACGAACACGTCGCCTCCGCGGACCGACTCGCCGTAGCGGACGTAGAGCTCGCCGTTGGCGAAGGTGCGCCCCTCGGTCGTGACGAGCTCGGTCCCGAGCTCGGCGGCGACCGCCTCCGCCAGTGCCGGATGCGCCCTCCCCGAGACGAGGACCAGGCTCTTCTTGTTGCTGGCGGTGATGCCGGTCACTGTGCTCCGCTTCCTCCGGTGGGCGCCTGGTCGGATCCGGTGGGATCCGACGCCAGGGCCGCCTCGGCGGCGTCGGCCGCTGCGGTGCCCGGACGGTGGGTCTGCACCCACCCGGCCATGTTGCGCTGCGGAGCGACGGTGATCCCGAGGGCTCCGGCGGGGATGTCCTTGCGGATGACCGTGCCGGCGCCCGTGTACGCTCCGTCACCGATTCTAACGGGGGCGACGAAGACGTTGTGCGACCCCGCACGCACGTGCGAGCCCACCACGGAGGACGCCTTGCTCACCCCGTCGTAGTTGGCGAAGATCGAGCCGGCGCCGATGTTCGACTCCTCGCCGATGACCGCGTCGCCGACGTAGGAGAGGTGCGGGACCTTCGATCCCTCGCCGATCACGGCGTTCTTGGTCTCGACGTAGGTGCCGATCTTGCCGCGGGCGCCGAGCACGGTGCCGGGGCGGAGGAACGAGAACGGGCCGACCTGGGCCTTCGCGCCGATCACGGCGAGCGTCGCGTCGGAGCGCTTCACGACCGCGTCCTCGCCGACCTCGCAGGAGTCGAGCGTGGTGTCCGGGCCGATGACCGCGCCGGTGGCGATGACGGTCGGGCCCTTGATCTGCGTGCCCGGGAGGATCTCGACGTCCGGGGCGAGGACCGCGTCCACGTCGATCCAGGTGGTCGCCGGGTCCTGGATCGTGACGCCCTCGAGCTGCCAGCGGCGCACGATGCGCGCGTTGAGCTCGAGCGCCGCGTCGGCGAGCTGGGCGCGGTCGTTGATCCCGGCCACGAGCCAGCGGTCCTGCACAGGGACGGCCTCGATCGCGCGGCCGGCGGCCTTGAGCGCGGCGGCGGCGTCGGTGAGGTACTTCTCCCGCTGAGCGTTCTCGGTGCCGATCGCGCCGATGACCGAGCGGAGCGCGGCGGCGTCGAAGGCGTAGACGCCGGCGTTGATCTCGGTGAGGTCGAGCTCGTCGGGGCTGGCGTCCTTCTGCTCCACGATGGAGGCGAAGGCTCCGTCGGCGCCGCGGACGATCCGGCCGAAGCCGGTCGGGTCCTCGAGCACGCAGGAGAGCATGGTGAGCGCGTTCGCCGCGGCGAGGTGCTCGTCGAGCAGGCGGCGGAGGGTCGGCGCGTCCAGCAGCGGGACGTCGGCGCTCAGCACGACGACCGTGCCGGCGAAGGACTCCGGGAGCGCCGCGAGGCCCTGCTCGACCGCGCGGCCGGTGCCGGGCGTCTCGTCCTGGTCCACCACCAGCGCGGAGGGCGTGTGCTCGAGGACGGCCTCGGCGACCCGGTCGCGCTCGTGGCGCACCACGGTGACGACGTGCGCCGCGTCGAGCGAGGCGGCCGTGTCGAGCACGTGCCCGAGCAGCGGCCTCCCGGCGAGGCGGTGCAGGACCTTCGGGGTGCGGGACTTCATGCGGGTGCCCTGGCCTGCCGCCAGGATCACGACGGCGAGCGTGCTGTCTGCCATGTTCTTCGCGTTCTCCTCCGTGAGCGCACCGTCCTGGTGCCGCTCCGCCACCAGGATTCGAACCTGGACCGGACAGCTCCAAAGGCTGCCGTGCTGCCGTTACACCATGGCGGACCGCGCGATCGCGCGCCGTCCATCCTGCCATCCCCGCGCCCCCGGCCCCGCCTCGGGCGCGGGCGGCCGCCGCTCGGGCGGGCGACGGCGGCCCGGGAGGCCCCCGCCTCCCGGCCGTCCGCCTCCCGGCCCGTCCGCCTCCCGGGCCCGTCCGCCTCCCGGCGTCGCCCGAGCCGCGCAGCCGCCACAATGGACGGGTGAGTGCGAATGACGAGGTCGACGGGATCGTCGACGCCTGGGTCCGGGAGCGGCCCGATCTCGATTTCACGCCGCTCCAGGTCTTCTCGCGGATGCGCCGGCTGGCCAAGCAGCTCGAGCGCGCGCGCGGCAGCGCCTTCGGCCGGTCGGAGCTCGAGACGTGGGAGTTCGACGTGCTCTCGGCCCTGCGGCGCGCGGGCGCGCCGTACCGGATGAGCCCCAAGCAGCTCCTCCAGGCGACCATGGTCACCAGCGGCACCATGACCAACCGCATCGACCGGCTGGTCGAGCGCGACCTGGTCGAGCGCCTCGACGACCCGAACGACGGGCGCGGCGTGCTGGTGCAGATGACGCCGTCGGGGCTCGCCCGGGTCGACGCGGCGATCACCCGCCTGGTCGACGCGGAGCAGGAGCTGCTCGGCGCGCTCACCCACGCGCAGCAGGAGCGGCTGGCGCAGCTCCTCAGAAAGCTCTCCCTCGACTTCGGCTGAGCCGGTCGCCCCGGGCCCGCGACGGCGGCCCGCCCACGCGGTACGGGACAGCTGCCGGTGCCGCGGAGGAGAGCGGCGTCAGCCCTCGAGCTGCTCCGAGAGCTCCAGCCAGCGCAGCTCGAGCTCGGCCGCCTCGTCCTCGTAGGCTCGGAGCGAGGCGTTGAGCGCCAGGATGCCGTCGTAGTCGTCCTGGTCGTGCGTCGCCATCTTCTCGTGCACGGTCTTCGTCAGCTGCGTGAGCTTGTGCAGGCGCCGGTCGATCGCCGACACCTCCTTCTCCGCGGTGCGGCGCTCGGCCCCCGCGAGTCCGCTCGACGCCGGCGCGGCGGAGGAGGAGCCCGACGACGCCGCCGCGGGCGCACCCTTCTCGAGCGCGCGGCGCAGGTCGAGGTACTGCTCGACGCCGCCGGGCAGGTGGCGGAACGCGCCGTCCATCACGGCGTACTGCTGGTCGGTGACGCGCTCGAGCAGGTACCGGTCGTGCGAGACGACGAGGAGGGTGCCCGGCCAGGAGTCGAGCAGGTCCTCGATCGCGGCGAGCATGTCGGTGTCGAGGTCGTTGGTCGGCTCGTCGAGGATCAGCACGTTGGGCTCGCTGAGCAGGATGAGCAGGAGCTGGAGCCTCCGGCGCTGACCGCCCGAGAGGTCCTTCACCGGCGTCGAGAGCTGCGCGCTCGAGAAGCCGAGGCGCTCGAGCAGCTGGCCCGGAGTCATCTCCTTGCCGCCGATGGAGTAGCTGGTGCGCTGCTCCGCGATGATCTCGCGGACGGGCCGGTGCTGGACCCCGGTCAGCTCGCGCAGCTGCTGGTCGAGGATCGCGACGCGCACGGTGGTGCCGCGCTTCACCCGGCCGCTCGTCGGCTCCACGCTGCCCGCGACCAGGCCGAGGAGGGTCGACTTGCCGGCGCCGTTCACGCCCAGGATGCCGGTGCGCTCGCCGGGCGCGATCCGCCACTCGATGCGGTTGAGGACGGTCCGCTCGCCGTAGCGGACGGTGACGTCGAGCAGGTCGACGACGTCCTTGCCCAGGCGCGAGACGGCGAGCTGCGAGAGCGAGACCGAGTCGCGCACCGGGGGCTCGTCCTCGATCAGCTGGTTCGCGGCGTCGATCCGGAACTTGGGCTTCGCCGTGCGGGCGGGGGCGCCGCGGCGGAGCCAGGCGAGCTCCTTCTTCATCAGGTTCTGGCGCTTGGCCTCCATGGTCGAGGCCATCCGGTCGCGCTCGACGCGCTGCAGGATGTACGCCGCGTACCCGCCCTCGAACGGCTCGACGAGACGGTCGTGCACCTCCCAGGTGGCGGTGCAGATCTCGTCGAGGAACCACCGGTCGTGGGTGACGACCGCGAGCCCGCCCGACGACGCCGCCCAGCGGCGCTTGAGGTGCTCGGCGAGCCAGGCGATGCCCTCGACGTCGAGGTGGTTGGTGGGCTCGTCGAGGAAGACGACGTCCCAGTCGCCGACGAGCAGCTTCGCGAGGGCGACCCGGCGCCGCTGCCCGCCCGAGAGGGAGCCGACCACTCCGTCCCAGGGGACGTCGCGCAGCAGGCCCGCGATCACGTCTCGGGTGCGCGCGTCGCCCGCCCACTCGTGCTCCTGGAGCCCGCCGACGACGGCCTGGGCGACGGTGAGGTCCTCATCGACCGTGTCGGCCTGGTCGAGCATCCCGAGCGTGACGCCGCGGCGGTGCGTGACGCGGCCGCTGTCCGGCTCGATGCGCTGCGCGAGCAGGCGCAGGAGGGTCGACTTGCCGTCGCCGTTGCGTCCGACGATCCCGATGCGGTCGCCCTCCTCGATCCCCAGGGAGACGTCGTCGAAGATCACGCGTGTGGGGTACTCGAGTCGCAGCGCCTCGGCGCCCAGCAGATGTGCCATAGGGATCCAGCCTAGGCGGTGCCGCCTGAGCGGTCCGCCGCGGGTCGATCACAGTGCGGCCGGGTCGCGGCCCCCGGACCTCAGCCCGCGGCTGCCGGCTCCGAGACGGACACCGAGCGGCGGTGCAGTCCCGTGGCACCGTCGGGAGCGGGCGGGCGCTCGACCGTGGTCTGCACCGTGCCGTCCGCGTCGGTGGCGCGCACGGTCACGACGTGGTCGCCGACCGTCGCGTCCCACTCGAGGACCCACTGGATCCACGTGTCCGCGGTGACCTGCTCGGCGAGGCGCGCCTCCTGCCAGGCGCCGCCGTCGATCTGCACCTCCACCTTCGCGATGCCGGTGTGCGGCGCCCAGGCGACTCCCGCCACGGCGACCGTCCCCGCCTCGACGGGCTGGCCCTGGCGCGGCACATCGATCCGCGACTCGATCTTGATCGGACCGCGCTCGGTCCAGCCGCGCGTCGACCAGTACGCCAGGTCCTCCGCGAAGGTCGTGACCTTCAGCTCGACGACCCACTTCGTCGCCGAGACGTATCCGTACAGGCCGGGGACGACCATCCGGACGGGGAAGCCGTGCTCGACCGGGAGCGGCTCGCCGTTCATCCCGACGGCGAGCAGGCTCGCGCGGTCCTCGTCCTGCAGCACGTCGAGCGGGCTGGAGGCGGTGAAGCCGTCGATGCTCCGCGAGAGCACCATGTCGGCGCCGGCGGTCGGCCGGGCGCGGGCCAGCAGCTCGCGGATCGGGTAGCCCAGCCAGAGGGCGGTGCCGATCAGGTCGCCGCCGACCTCGTTGGACACGCAGGACAGGGTGACCAGATGCTCCTCGAGCGGCAGTGCCAGCAGCTCGTCCCAGGTGATCTCGATCTCCTCCTCCACCATGCCGGTGATCTTCAGCGACCAGTCGGCGGGCTCGACCGACGGCACCGAGAGCGCGGTGTCGATCCGGTAGAACGAGGAGTTGGGAGTGACGTAGGAGCTGATGCCGTCGATGTCGTCGAGCACGGCGCCCGCCGGGACGGGCGCGGCGGCCGAGGCGGGAGCCGGCAGGGACACGGCCTCGCGCACGGCCGTAACGGCGGCGGAGGCGGACGTGAGGAAGCGGGCGCCGATGCCGGCGGCGACCGCGGCGACTCCGGCGATCCCGACCAGGCGGAGGAACGACCGGCGGTCCGGGGAGTCGCTCTCGCGCTCCTCCTGCCAGCCGCGGAGGCGGACGGAGGCCGAGCGGAGCACCGCGGCACCGGCCACCATGCCCACGACGCTCGGCGCCGCGTCGATCCCGGACGCGCCCTCGCGGCTGACGGCGGCGAGCGCACCGGCGCCCGCGACGACGGCCAGCAGCAGCACGCCGAACGGCGGGCGGCGGTACTCGAGGACTCCCGCGCCGACGGCCAGCAGCGCGATCGCGAGGCCGATCGAGACCAGCAGCACGAGCTTGTCGCCGGTGCCGAAGAGCGCGATGACCGTGTCCTTCACGCCCGGGGGCACGATGTCGATGACGAAGCCGCCGACCGCGACCAGCGGACTGCCGCCCGCTCCGGTGAAGACCGCGACGACCTCGGCGGCCGCGAGGGCGACGACGGCGGCCACGATCCCGGAGAGGATCGCGAAGAGGGTGGCTCGGCGGGACATGAGCGGCACTCTAAGCCACGAGGTCGGAACTTCTCTGCGGACCGTCTGTGGAGGGCGCCGGGCGCGAGGCTCGCGAGCCCCGCTCCGGAGGCACCGCCTCCGCGACTAGGTCGAGAGCAGGCGAGCCCCGTGGACCGGGCCGGACACCCGCACGGCGCTCAGCCGCGCGGAGCTCAGCTCGCGCTGCAGGTCGGCCGCCGCATCGGCGTCCGGAGCGAGGAACGCGACGGTCGGTCCGGACCCCGAGACGAGGCCGCCGAGCGCTCCGCGGCCCTCGCCGAGCTCGAGGATGCGGGCGAGCCCTGGCTGCAGGTGCAGCGCCGGCGCCTGGAGGTCGTTGTGCATCGCGTCGGCGAGCATGGCGGCGTCGCCGGCGCGGAGGGCCTGCAGCACGTTCGGATCGATGGTGGGGGTCGCCGAGATCGGGCGGAAGTCGTGCAGGTGGCGCTCGCGGTGCCGGTCGAGCTCGCTGTAGACCTCGGGGGTCGACAGGCCCTCCTCCGAGAGGACCAGCACCCACTCGAAGCGGCCCTTGGCGAGCGCCGGGCTCAGCTCGTCGCCTCGGCCGACTCCGATCGCGGTGCCGCCGGTGAAGGAGAAGGGGACGTCGGCGCCGAGGCTCGCGGCGATGCCCAGCAGCTGCTCCCTCGTGCAGGCCGTGCCCCAGAGCGCGTCGCAGGCGAGCAGGGTCGCCGCCGCGTCGGCCGAGCCGCCGCCCATGCCGCCGGCGATGGGGACGTTCTTCTCGATCTCGAGGTGCACGCCGCCGCGGTAGCCGGTCGCCCGGGCGAGCGCCCGAGCCGCCTTGATCGCGAGGTTGGAGCCGTCGACGGCCAGGCGGGAGGTGTCGATCGAGCCCGAGAAGGAGACCGAGAAGTCGGCCGCCTCCTCCGCGAACACGTCCTCGTAGAGGGAGAGCGACTGGAACGCGGTGGCCAGCTCGTGGTACCCGTCGTCGCGCACGGCGCCGACCTTGAGGAACACGTTGATCTTGCCGGGCGCCCGCGCGTGGACCCGGTTCGACGTCGCGCGGTGGGCCATGCATCCACGCTACAGGGTGGCGGAGGCGCCCTCGTCCGCACCCGGGGCGGGCTCCCCGTCGCCGTCCGCGTCGTCCCCGTCGGTCTCCGCCGGCGACCCGTCGGGCACCGCCGCGCCGCGCACGGGGACCCGCGCCGGATCGAGCTCGCGGCCCAGGCGGACGAAGGCGGCGACGTCCAGCTCCTCGCCGCGCGCGGTCTGCGGGACGCCGGCCCGCTCGAGCGCGACGATCGCCGCGGCGCTGTCGCCGAAGAGGGTCGCGAGCGACTGGCGGAGCATCTTCCTCCGCTGCGCGAACGCCGCGTCGACGACCGCGAAGACGGCGCGGCGCAGGGTCTCGTCGCCCGGCTCCTCGCCGCGGTCGAACGCGACGAGCACGCTGTCGACGTTCGGCACCGGCCAGAAGATCTGACGCGAGACCGCGCCGCCCGTCGTCCAGGAGCCGAACCACGCCGCCTTGACGCTCGGGCCGCCGTAGACCTTGGAGCCGGGACCGGCGGCGAGCCGGTGCCCGACCTCGGACTGCACCATCACCACTCCGGACCGGATGCTGGCGAAGTGCTCGAGGAAGTGCAGGAGCACCGGCACCGAGATGTTGTACGGGAGGTTGGCGACGAGCCGGACCGGATCCCCCGGCAGGTCGAGCACCTTCATCGCGTCGGCGTGCACGACCGCGAGATCGGCGCCCGGCGCCATCAGCTCGACGGTGCGCGGCAGCTGCTCGGCGAGGCGCCCGTCGATCTCGACGGCCACGACCTGCGCGCCCGCCTCGAGCAGGCCGAGGGTCAGCGATCCGAGGCCGGGGCCGATCTCGACGACGGTCTCCCCCGGGCGCACCCGAGCGAGCTTGACGATGCGGCGGACCGTGTTGGCGTCGTGCACGAAGTTCTGGCCGAGCTTCTTGGTCGGCGTGACGTCGAGGAGGCCGGCGAGGTCGCGGATCTCGGCCGGGCCCAGCAGGCGCGGGATCGCGGCGGCCGTCGGCTCGGCGGCGTGGCGGCCGCTCATGCGAGGGGTCCGACCGGCTCCGTCGGCTCGGAGCCGACCTCGCCGCCCCACTCGCCGTACACGGCCTCCGTGTTCGAGGCGATCGTCGCGGCCAGGTGGCCGACGTCGGTCTCGAGGGTCGCGGCCATCGAGCGCAGGGTGTGCGGGAGGAGGTAGGGCGCGTTCGGGCGGCCGCGGAAGGGCGACGGAGTGAGGTACGGCGCGTCGGTCTCGACCAGGATGAGGTGCCGAGGAGTCGCGACGAGCGCCTCCCGCAGCGGCTCGGCGTTCTTGAACGTCACGGTGCCGGCGAAGGAGAGGTACCAGCCCTCGTCCGTGCACATCCGCGCCATCTCCGCGTCCCCGGAGAAGCAGTGGAAGACGGTGCGCTCGGGGGCGCCGACGCGGCGCAGGGTCTCGATGACCTCGCGGTGCGCGTCGCGGTCGTGGATCTGCAGCGCGAGGTCGTGCTCCTTCGCGATGCGGATGTGCTCCTCGAAGGAGCGGAACTGCGCGGCGCGGCCGCTCTCGCCGGTGCGGAAGAAGTCGAGCCCGGTCTCGCCGATGGCGCGCACCCGCGGCTGCTCCGCCAGCTCGGCGATCACGGCGAGGGCGGCGTCGAGCTCGCCGCGCTGCTCCAGCTCGGGCGCCTCGTTGGGGTGGATCGCGACGGCGGCCAGCATGCGCGGCTCGCTCGCCGCCTGCTCGGCCGACCAGCGGCTCGTCTCGACGTCCGTGCCGACCTGGACGACGCCGCGGACCCCGACGGTGGAGGCCCGGTCGAGCTGCTCGCGGTGGTCGAGCGGCTCGAGGCCGTCGGCGATCTCGAGGTGCGTGTGGTTGTCGTAGACGGGGACGACGAGCGCCTCGGGCAGCGGCGGGTACGTCAGGTCGCGGCCGGACGAGGCCTCGCGGGAGCGGACGTGCTGGCTGTCGGTCATGCGCTCCAGGCTACCGGGAGGGCTCGCGGGGGCCGGAGTCCCGGGTGGACGAGGGCCGAGAGGCGGCCGCTGAGGCGCCCTGAGCGGATCGGGTCAGCACCCGATCGGATCGGGACAGCCCGCCTCCCGCGCCGCCGGGAGGCTGGAGCCATGACAGACACCGAGCTCCTCGCCCCTTCCGCATCCGGCTCCCTCGCCGGACGCCACGCCCTCGTCACCGGATCCTCGAGCGGGATCGGCGCGGCCATCGCCCGCCGCCTCGCCGGGGCCGGCGCTCACGTCCTCGTGCACGGACGCGACCCCGAGCGGGTCGGGTCCGCCGTCCGCGGCATCCGCGCCGACGGGGGCACCGCCTCCGCGCTCGTCGCCGACCTCGCGGGCACGCCGGAGGAGACCCGCGCCGTCGCCGCCCGGGCGCTGACCCTCCTCGACGGGCGGATCGACGTCCTCGTCAACAACGCCGGAGTGTTCCCGGTGGGGCCGACCGCCGACCTCAGCGACGCCGACGTCGAGTCCCTCCTCACCACGAACATCCGCGTGCCGCACCAGCTCGTCGCGGCGATCGCCCCGGCCATGGCCGAGCGCGGGAGCGGAGTGGTCGTCAACATCACCTCGTGGATGGGACGGGTGGGAACGCCCGGAACCGCGCTCTACCCCGCGACCAAGGCGGCGCTGGAGCACCTCACGCGGGCGTGGGCGGCCGAGTACGGCCCGAGCGGCGTGCGCGTGGTCGCCGTCGCGCCCGGCGCGACTCTCACGCCCGGCAACGAGCACGCCGCGGCGATCCTGGAGCAGATGACCGCGTCCGCCCCCGCCGGCCGGCCCGGACGTCCGGACGAGATCGCCCTGGCCGTGCGCTGGCTCGTCTCGGACGAGGCCTCGTACGTCCACGGCACGACGCTCGACGTCGACGGAGGCATCGTCGGCGCCCGCGTCTGACGCCGCGGTACGCGCCGCTCGGAGTCCCCGCGACAGCGCCCGCCGCTCAGTGGATCTGGACGAGCGGCCCGGGGTGGAGCGCAGCGTCGGCCGCGGGGGTCGTCTCGTAGGCGCGGCGGTAGTCGCGCCCGAAGTGCGACGCGCTCGCGTAGCCGACCGCGGCCGCGGCCTGCGCGGCGGTGTCGCCCCGGACCAGGAGCAGTCTCCTGGCCTCCCCCAGGCGGAGCCGCCGCAGGTAGCCCAGCGGCGACATCCCGGTCAGCTCGCGGAAGCGGCGGGTGAGCGTGGGCACGCTGGTGCCCGCCTCCGCGGCGAGCGCGCCGAGGGTCCAGCCGCGCGAGAGCGACGCGCTCATCGCCTCGACCGCACGGGAGACGGCCTCCGAGCGGACGGTGCTGGACGCGGCCAGCAGCCGGGGCGCCTGGTCCGTCTGCAGCAGCCGCAGCACGAGCTCGCGCGTGATCGCGGGGGCCAGCACCGGGATGTCGGCGGGGGCGTCGAGCAGACGGAAGAGTCGGCGCAGCGAGTCGGCCATCTCCTCCGTGACCGTGCCGATCCGCGGGGCGGGAGCCCGCGGGGCCGTCCGGGGGGCGAGCGCCGCGATCTCGGCCACCACGAGCGGGTCGAGACGCCAGTTGGCCGACAGGAAGTCGCCGCGGTCGCCGGTCTCCACGACGGCCGCGACCACCGGCAGATCGACGGGGGTGATCAGGAAGCGGCCGGCGCCCCACCGCTCGTCGGAGTCGCCGACCACCGAGCGCTTCCGGCCGGCCAGCACCAGGCTGAGGGTCGGCGGGAACCGGGTGTAGACGAGCTCGGTCGGAGCGGTCACCCGGTGCAGGCGCAGGGCGAGCGCGGCGGCGCGCTCCGGGTGCCCGACGTGGCGCCGGGTGAGCTCGGCCGCCTGCTCGAGAGCGTCGAGGACCTCGCGCGTCATCAGCGCCCCGCCGTCCCCGGAGCGGAGGACCGCTCGCACCCGGCCCCTCGCGTTCGGATCGCGGTCATCGGGCACTCTCCTGCGGATCCTCCGTCGGCGACTCCAGGCCGCGCGACTGCTCCGTCCACGGGTCGAGGCGCGGCCGTCAGGACGCGGGAGCCTCGATGCGCGGGAAGAGCGCGGCGAGCGTCCCGACGGTCGTGCCGACGGGGAGGACCCCCCACCGGCCCGCCTCGCGGATCGGCTGCGCGGTGAGGGCGCCGAGCGACTCCGTCACGCCGAGCGCCTCCCAGAGGGACGCCGTCGCGCGCGGCACGACCGGCGAGAGCAGCACGGCCAGGGCGCGGAGCCCCTCCGTCGCGGTGTAGAGCACCGTGCCGAGGCGCTCGCGCTCCTCGCGCTTGGCGAGTGCCCACGGCTCCTGCTCGGTGATGTAGCCGTTGAGCTCCTCGACGATGCTCCACACGGCGGTGATCGCATCGTGGATCGCGAGCGCGTCGATCGACCGGTCGGCCGACGCGGCGGCCTCGGCGACGATGCGCTGCACGCGCTCCTCCGCCTCGGTCGGCTCGCCCGGCGCAGGCACGACGCCGTCGTAGTAGCGGTGCAGCATCGCGACGACCCGCGAGGCGAGGTTGCCGAAGCCGTTCGCGAGCTCGGACTGGTATCGCGCCGACAGGTCCTCCCACGAGAACGAGCCGTCCTGGCCGAAGGTGATGGCCCGGAGGAAGTAGTAGCGGAAGGCGTCGGAGCCGAAGGTGTCGGTGATCTGCTCGGGCGCGATGCCGGTGAGCTTCGACTTCGACATCTTCTCGCCGCCGACCAGCAGCCAGCCGTGGCCGAACACCTGCCGGGGGACCTCGAGGCCCGCGGCCATGAGCATGGCGGGCCAGATCACCGCGTGGAAGCGCAGGATGTCCTTGCCGACGATGTGGGTCGCGGGCCAGCGGCGCTCGAACTCCGCCTCGTCCTGGCCGTAGCCGACCGCGGTGATGTAGTTGAGCAGCGCGTCGAACCAGACGTAGACCACGTGCGAGTCGTCCCACGGGACCTTCACGCCCCAGTCGAAGCTGGAGCGGGAGATCGACAGGTCGGCCAGGCCCTGGCGGACGAAGCTCACGACCTCGTTGCGCGCCGACTCGGGCTGGACGAAGTCGGGACGCTCCTCGTAGAGCGCGAGCAGCCGCTCGGTGTACTCGCTCATCTTGAAGAAGTAGTTCTTCTCCTTCAGCAGCTCGACCGGCTTCGAGTGGATCTTGCAGACGTACTGGCCGGCGTAGTCGCCGGTGCCCTCCTCGAGGTCGGACAGCTGCTTGTACTCCTCGCAGCCCACGCAGTAGTAGCCCTCGTACTCGCCGGTGTAGATCGCGTCCTCGTCGTACAGCTTCTGCAGGAACTTCTGGACGTTGACCTCGTGCCGCGCGTCCGTGGTGCGGATGAAGTCGTCGTTGGCGATGTCGATGGTCTCGAGCAGCGGCTGCCAGGCGGTCCTCACGAGGCGGTCGGCCCACTCCTGGGGGGTCGTGCCGTTGGCGGTGGCGGTGCGGAGGATCTTCTGTCCGTGCTCGTCGGTGCCGGTCAGCAGCCAGGTGTCGTCGCCCGCCTGGCGGTGCCAGCGGGTGAGCACGTCGGCGGCGACCTCGGTGTACGCGTGCCCGATGTGCGGGACGTCGTTCACGTAGAAGATCGGGGTCGTGAGGTAGAAGGAGGCGCCGTCGGACATGGCGACCATCCTATTCACCGCGCGGCACCGCTCCCGGCGTGTGACGGACGCTGTGGACGACCGGCCGCGATCGCCGCCGGGGAGGGAGCCTCAGCCGCGGCGGGAGGCGAGCGCCGCCTCGTAGAGCGCGCGGCGGGAGAGCCCGGTGATCTCGGCGACCTCGGCCGACGCCTCCTTGAGCCGCGATCCGGCCTCGACGCGGGCCAGCACGTCGGCCAGCGCGTCCTCGAGCGACGCCTCCCGCGCGGGGGCTCCCTCGACGACCAGGCAGATCTCGCCGCGCAGGCCGTCGGCGGCCCACTCGGCCAGCTCGGCCGCCGTGCCGCGCCGGACCTCCTCGAACATCTTGGTGAGCTCGCGGCAGACGACGACGCGCCGCTCCGGGCCCATCGCCTCGACCAGGTCGGCGAGCGCGTCGCCGATCCGGTGCGGGGACTCGAAGAAGACCATGGTGCGCCGCTCGTCGACGAGCGCCCGGAAGGTCGAGACCCGCTCGCCGTGCCGGCGGGGCAGGAACCCCTCGAAGCTGAAGCGGTCCGTCGGGAGCCCGGACACGGCGAGCGCCATGAGCACCGCCGAGGGACCGGGCAGCGCGGTGACCGCGACTCCCGCCGCCACCGCCGCCTCGACCAGGTGGTAGCCCGGGTCCGAGACCGTGGGCATGCCAGCATCGCTCAGCACGAGCAGGTCCTCCTCGCGGGCCAGCTCCACCAGCTCGGCGGCGCGCTCGCGCTCGTTGTGGTCGTGCAGGGCGTAGAGGGCGGGCCGGTTCTCGACGCCCAGGGCGCGCATCAGCTGGATGGTCACGCGCGTGTCCTCGGCGGCGACGTGGCGGGCGGAGCCCAGCGCCTCCACGAGCCGGCGGGAGGCGTCGCCGAGGTTTCCGATGGGAGTGCCGGCGAGGATGATCATGCCGCCAGTCTCCCAGGCCGGGTCCGGGGCCTCCCGCCGCGGATCGCCGCCGTCCCGGGAGGAGGCGCCCCGTTAGCATGGCCGGGTGACGGACCGACCGCAGCGCGACTTCGACGACCTGCTCCTGGACGCGGCGGGATCGGCGCGCTCGGTCCCGGTGGAGCCCGCCGAGGCGTCCGCACCGCGCGAGCGCACCCCGCTCCCGGACGTGCCGCGCGGCTCCCGGTTCGACGACCTGCACACCCGGCTCGTCGCCTCCCCCGCGCGCCGCCGGCTGTACGAGCTCGGACTGCCGCTGCTGGTGGTCGCACTGGCCGCGGTACTGCGGCTGTGGAACCTCGGCCACCCGCGCTCGCTCGTGTTCGACGAGACCTTCTACGTGAAGGACGCCTGGACCCTCTGGAACCTCGGGTTCGAGGGCGCCTGGCCCGAGAACCCGGACCCCGGCTTCGCGGCCGGCGACGTGGACACCTTCACGGGGGCGCCGTCCTTCGTGGTGCATCCGCCGCTGGGCAAGTGGATCATCGGGCTCGGGATGGGCGTGTTCGGCGCGGACGACAGCGTCGGCTGGCGCGTCGCGACCGCCGTCGTGGGGATCCTCGCCGTCGCGCTGGTGATCGTGATCGGCCGCCTCCTGTTCCGCTCCACCCTCCTCTCCTCCTTCGCGGGGCTGATGCTCGCGCTCGACGGCCACGCGATCGTGATGTCGCGGGTGTCGCTCCTGGACGGGATCCTGATGTTCGTCGCGCTCTGCGGGGTCGCGGCGGTGCTGCTGGACCGGCGCTGGGCCGACCTGCAGCTGGCGCGGAAGGTGGCGGCGGGAGCGCTGCCGAGCTGGGGGCCGGTCCTGTGGTGGCGGCCCTGGCTGCTCGCGGCCGGCGTGCTCTTCGGCCTGGCCGCGGGCGTGAAGTGGACGGGCGTCTACTTCCTCGCGGCGTACGGCGTGTACGCGGTGGTCGTCGACGCGCTGATGCGGCGCCGCGCGGGCGTGCCGTTCTGGGGCAGCGGCGCGATCCTCAAGCAGGGTCCGGTCACCTTCCTCCTGGTCGTGCCGATCGCCCTGATCGCCTACCTCGTCACCTGGACGGGCTGGCTGCGCACCTCCGGCGGATGGGCCCGGCAGTGGGCGTCGGAGGCCCCCGGCAACGCCTGGACCGGGGCTCTGGCGTGGGTGCCGGACTGGGCGCAGAGCCTCTGGCACTACCACGTGCAGATGTACGACTACTCGATCAACCTGCGGGCCTCGCACCCCTACGAGGCGAACCCGCTCACCTGGCTGCTCATGCTCCGACCGACCAGCATGTACTTCGTCGACCAGGCGACGGGCGTCGACGGCTGCACCGCAGCACGCTGCGACGAGGCGATCACCTCGGTCGCCAATCCGCTCATCTGGTACGCCGGGGTCCTGGCGCTGGTGTACCTCCTCTACCGTCTCGCGCGGTACCGCGAGTGGCGCGCCGGCTTCGTGCTGATGGGGATCGTCGCGGGCTACCTGCCGTGGCTCCTCTACCTCGACCGCACGGTGTTCCAGTTCTACTGCGTCGTCTTCGAGCCCTACATGATGCTGGCACTGGCGCTGACGGCCGGGATCGTGATCGGGAGTCCGGGCGACGAGCGGAGGCGGCGCACCCGGGGCGTCCTCGTGGTGCTCGTCTTCGCGGTGGCGGCGGCCGCGCTGACGGCCTACTTCCTGCCGCTCTGGATCGGCGCGCAGACGTCCTTCCCCTTCTGGCAGGCCCACATGTGGCTGCCCTCGTGGGTATGATCCGGCGGCTGGGCCCGGGAGTCGCGGCCTGCGCCGTCGCGGCGGTGATCGCGGCCCTGCTGCACGCGACGGTGCCGGCAGTGCCGATGCTGACCGCGGCGGTCGCGCTCGGGATCCTCGTGGCGCAGCTGCCCGCGGCGCGCCCCCTGCTGAGCGGGGCGCTGGCGCCGGGCCTGAAGTTCTCGTCCCGCTCGCTGATGCGCGCCGGCATCGTCCTGCTCGGGCTGAAGCTCTCTCTGATCGACATCGCTGCGCTGGGCTGGGGCGCGATCCTGGTCGTCGTCGGGATCGTCCTGGCCACCTTCGGCCTGACCTGGGCGCTGGGCCGGGCGCTCCGGCTGCCCGGGCAGGAGCCGCTGCTGCTCGCGGCGGGCTTCTCGATCTGCGGGGCCTCCGCGATCGGCGCGATGGCCGGAGCGACCCGGGCGAAGGAGCAGGAGCAGGCGACGCCGGTCGCGCTGGTGACGCTCTGCGGCACGCTCGCGATCGCAGTGCTCCCCGCACTGCAGCAGCCGCTCGGGCTCTCCGACGTGCAGTTCGGGCACTGGGTCGGCGCCTCGGTCCACGACGTGGGCCAGGTCGTGGCGACGGCCCAGGTGGCGGGAGCGTCGGCGCTGGCCGTCGCGGTCGTGGTGAAGCTCACCCGAGTGGTCATGCTGGCGCCGATGGTCGCGGTGGCGGCGGCGGTCACGAGGCGCCGAGGCGGGACCGGCGGGACGCGCCCGGCGATCGTGCCGCTGTTCGTGGTCGGGTTCCTCGCCGCGGTGCTGCTGCGCACGCTCCTCCCCCTGCCGGAGGGACTGCTCGCCGCCGCCGACACCGCGCAGACCTGGCTCCTCGCCGCGGCCCTCTTCGCGCTCGGCAGCGCCGTCCGGGTGCGCGCGCTCGTGACGACGGGGTGGCGTGCTCTCCTCGTCGCCCTGGTGTCGTGGGCGGCGATCGCGGCGATGGGACTGGCCGCGGTGCAGCTGGCGCTCTGATCGGCGCTCCGATCCGCTCGACCGCTCTGTCGCGCACGGTCGCTCTGCACTGCGGGGCCGCTCTGTTACGCGATGCGTCGCTCCGGCGCGGCGGTGTCCGCGGCTCCCGCTAGCGTCGATCGCATGGCAGATCGTGAGTACGGCTTCAAGACGCGTGCGATCCACGCGGGCAACATCCCCGACGCGGTGACGGGCGCCCGCGCTCTGCCGATCTACCAGACCAGCGCCTTCGTCTTCGACGACACCTCCGACGCCGCGGCCCGCTTCGCGCTGCAGAAGTACGGCAACGTCTACTCGCGCCTGTCGAACCCCACGGTCGCCTCCTTCGAGGAGCGCGTCGCGAGCCTCGAGGGCGGCCTCGGCGCCGTCGCCACGGCCTCCGGGCTCTCGGCGCAGTTCATCACCTTCGCGGCGCTCGTCGGCGCGGGCGACCACGTGGTGTCCTCCGCCAACCTCTACGGCGGATCGATCACCCAGCTCGACGTCACGCTCCGCCGTTTCGGAGTGGACACCACCTTCGTCCGCTCGAGCGACCCGGCCGACTACGCGGCGGCGATCACCGAGAAGACCAAGGTGCTCTACGCCGAGACGATCGCGAACCCCTCCGGCGAGATCGCCGACATCGAGGGCCTCGCCGCGGTCGCGCACGCCGCCGGCATCCCGCTGATCATCGACTCCACGGTCGCCACGCCCTACCTCGTCCGCCCGATCGAGTGGGGCGCCGACATCGTCATCCACTCGGCCACCAAGTTCCTCGGCGGACACGGCACCACGCTCGGCGGCGTCGTCGTCGAGTCGGGGCGCTTCCACTACTCCCCCGAGAAGTTCCCGCTGCTGCACGACCCGGTCGCCTCCTACGGAGACCTGTCGTGGGACGGCAACTTCGGGGAGTACGGCTTCCTCACGCGCCTGCGCGCGGAGCAGCTGCGCGACATCGGGCCGGTCCTCGCTCCGCACTCCGCGTTCCTGCTCGCCCAGGGCGTCGAGACGCTGCCGTACCGGATCCAGGCGCACGTCGACAACGCGCGCCGCGTCGCCGAGTGGCTCGACGCCGACCCCCGCATCGAGGCGGTCTACTGGGCCGGGCTGCCCGCGCACCCGCACCACGACCGCGCGCAGAAGTACCTGCCGAAGGGACCGGGCTCGGTCTTCAGCTTCGTGGTCAAGGGCGGCCGCGCCGTCGGCCAGACCTTCATCGAATCGGTCGACCTCGCCAGCCACCTCGCCAACATCGGCGACGCCAAGACGCTGGTGATCCACCCCGCCTCGACCACCCACGCCCAGCTCACCGAGGACCAGCTCCTCCACGCGGGCGTCCTCCCCGGACTCGTCCGCCTCTCCGTCGGCATCGAGGACGCGGACGACATCATCTACGATCTCGACCAGGCGCTCGCCCGCGCGGTCGAGGAGCACGGCACCCCCGACGCTCCGACCGAGCTCCCCGAGGACACGACCACCACCCTGCACACCCCGGCCGTGGAGGTCTGAGCATGAGCACCACCGACACCGCCGACACGGTCGTCCAGCTGTCCAACGGGCTGAGCTGCTCGGTCCCGGCGAACTCGCCGCTGGCGAAGATGCTCCGCTCGCAGCGCACCTGGGTGGGCCCCGACGCCCGCAGGCGACTCGACATCCTCCGCCGCGCGAAGACCGTGGCGATCGTCGGCGCCTCGCCGAACCCGGCCCGCTCCTCCTACTTCGTCGCCACCTACCTGCAGCAGTCGAGCGACTACGAGCTCTACTTCGTGAACCCGAACGCCACCGAGATCCTGGGGCAGCCGGTCTACCGCAGTCTCGCCGAGCTCCCGGTCGTGCCCGACATCGTCGACGTGTTCCGCAAGGCGAGCGACATCCCCGCCGTGATCGACGACGTCCTCGCCGTCGGCGCGCCCACGGTCTGGGTGCAGCTGGGGATCTGGAACCAGGAGGCGGCCGAGTACGGCGAGTCGAAGGGCCTGACCGTCGTGATGGACCGCTGCATCAAGGTCGAGCACGCCCGCTTCCACGGCGGCCTGCACCTGCTCGGCTTCGACACCGGCCAGATCTCGGCGCGCAAGACGCTGCGCTGACCCGCCGCAGACCCTCGTCGACGCCGGATCTCCGTGGCTCCTCGACGCGGGCGCGGCTCGGGCGGCGCACTCCGCCGGCCCCGGCGTAGTCTCGGTGGATGAGCGCCTACGTCTCCGTCCTCGACCTGTTCAGCGTGGGGATCGGCCCGTCCAGCTCGCACACCGTCGGGCCGATGCGCGCCGCCCTCGCCCTCGCCGAGCGGATCCGCGACGCCGGGCTCCTCGGCCGTGTGAGCCGGGTGGGCTGCACCCTCTACGGCTCGCTCGGCTCCACCGGGATCGGCCACGGCACCCCCGACGCGGTGGTCGCCGGTCTCGCCGGCCTGGACCCCGAGACGTGCGACCCGGCGCTGGTGCGCGGGGCATGGCAGCGCCTCGACGCGGAGGGGACGATCCTGCTGGCCGGCGAGCAGCGCCTCGCGATGACGCGCGACGACGTCGTCTTCGAGCCGCGCACGAGGCTGCCGGAGCACCCGAACGCCCTCACCTTCAGCGTCTGGGTCGGCGACGACGCGCTGCCGGTGTGGGAGGAGACCTACTACTCGATCGGCGGCGGCTTCATCCGGCGCGCGGGCGAGCGTGCCGAGCTGGCTGCGCTGGCCCCGCACCCCTACCCCTTCGTCTCCGGGCTCGACCTGCTGGCGACCTGCGATCGGACCCGCTCCGGCATCGCCGAGATCGCCGCCGCGAACGAGCGCGCTCTGCACCCCGGGGTCGACATCGACGCCCGCCTCGACGCGATCTGGGACGCCATGGCCGCCTGCGTCGAGCACGGCCTGGCGACCGACGGCGTGCTGCCGGGCGGCCTGGGCGTCCGCCGCCGGGCCTCGGTGCTCCGCGAGCGGCTCGAGGCCTTCGAGGAGGATCCGCTCGACCGCGCCCGCGCGACCTCGGTGGAGTGGCTCCACGCCTTCGCCCTCGCGGTGAACGAGGAGAACGCCGCAGGCGGGCGCGTCGTGACGGCTCCGACGAACGGAGCGGCGGGCATCATCCCCGCCGTCGGGCACTACTACCTCCGCTTCGTCCCGGGCGCCGACCGCGCGGGGCTGCGCCGCTTCCTCCTCACCGCCACCGCGATCGGCTCGCTCTGCAAGACGAACGCCTCGATCTCCGGTGCGGAGGCGGGCTGCCAGGGCGAGGTCGGCTCGGCCTGCGCGATGGCCGCCGGAGCGCTCTGCGCGGTGCTCGGCGGCAGTCCGCGCCAGGTCGAGAACGCGGCCGAGATCGCGATGGAGCACCACCTCGGACTGACCTGCGACCCGGTCGGCGGGCTCGTGCAGATCCCCTGCATCGAGCGGAACGCGATCGCCTCCTCCACCGCCGTGAGCGCGGCCCGCCTCGCGCTGCACGGCGACGGCGACCACCGCGTCTCGCTCGACGCGGTCATCGAGACGATGCGCCAGACCGGCATCGACATGTCGTCGAAGTACAAGGAGACGAGCGAGGGCGGCCTCGCGGTCAACGTCATCGAGTGCTGAGCGCCCGGCGGCGTCCGTGACCGTGCGTGACGCACGGGGGCGCGCCTGTCGGCGGTCGCGCCTACCGTGGGGCGGGTGAGCACCTCCTCCGCCCCGTACCTCGCCCGGCCGATCGTCTCGACCCAGTGGCTCGCCGACCAGCTCGGCCGCGAGCACCTCGTCGTCGTCGACGCCAGCGTGCTGCTCGTGCCCGGCTTCGACGGGCGGCCCGGCTACCTCAGCGGCGACGAGCAGTACCTCCTCGAGGGGCATGTCCCCGGCGCCGTGTTCGGCGACCTGCTCGAGCAGCTGTCCGATCCGGCGGCTCCCCTGCCCTTCACCCGGCTCGACCCGGAGCGCTTCGCCGCCGCGACCGCCGCGCTCGGCATCGACGACGACTCGGTGGTCGTCGTGTACGACTCCGCGGTCGGCCAGTGGGCCTCGCGCCTGTGGTGGCTGCTGCGCTCGGCCGGGCACGACGCCGTCGCGGTGCTCGACGGCGGGCTCCCGGCCTGGCGGCGGGAGGAGCGCCCGATCGAGACGGGGCACGTCGAGCCCGCGGAGAGCGGAGGCATCAGTGTGCGCGAGGAGCGGCCGCTCTGGATCGACAAGGCCGGCGTCGAGAGCGTGGTGCGCGGCGAGGCTCCCGGGGCGCTGGTCTGCGCGGTCCCGCCGAAGGAGTTCACCGGGGAGGAGGGGCGCCGACCCCGCCTCGGACACCTGCCGGGCTCGCGGAGCGTCCCCGCCGGGCGGCTCGTCGACCGGGCCGACAACACGCTCCTGCCGCCGGAGCGGCTGCGGTCTCTGTTCGGAGACGCTCTCCAGGCCGAGCGAATCGTCCTCTACTGCGGCGGCGGGATCGCCGCGACGGCCGATGCGCTCGCACTGGCGGTGCTCGGAGTCGACACGGCGGTCGTCTACGACGGCTCGCTCAACGAGTGGGCCGCCGACCCCGAGGCGCCGCTGGTGGTCACGGCCGCGTGAGCAGCTCCTCCGGGAGGCGGGTCGTCGGCAGGGCGCAGACGAAGGCCTCGCAGGAGTAGGCGGTCGGCAGCCCCTCCCGCGAGATCCGCCCCTCGAACAGCTCGAAGCCCGCGTCCGCCCAGTCCCGGGCGCCCTCGTCGGACACGCCGACCAGCACGCCGATCCCGGCGGACCGGGCGCCCTGCACCGCCTCCGCCGCTCCGGGGCCCACGACGACCAGCTGCCTCACCGGGCGAGCCAGCCGCGAAGCGAGCCCGAGCACGGCGCCGAAGCCCATCGGCCGGCGGACCGCGCCCGGAGCGATCGAGGCGACGACCGCCTCGGCCGCCTCCCGGTAGCGCTGCGATCCGGTGAGCAGGTACAGCTCGTGCGCCGCGTCCGCAGTCGCCGACAGGCCGGAGGGGTAGGCGCCCTCGGAGGGGTCGGCCGCGAGCAGGAGTCCCCGCGCGGTCAGCGCCGGGTCTCCTCCCCCGGGCAGCGCGAACGGCAGCGGGCCGTCGGCCGCGTCGAGCGCGCCGTCGATCAGGGTGCGCGCCGCGACCGCGTAGCGCGGGCGGCCCTCCGCCAGGGCGAGCTCGAGGAGCCCGCCGGCCAGCATCCCGAGGTCCTCCAGCGCCGGGCGGGCCGCGGAGACGGCACCGTCGAGGGAGGCGCGCACCGTGACGCGGCCGTCGACGAGGTGCCGCTGCAGCACCGCGTCCGCCGCGCGCCGGGCGGCGTCGATCCACTCCTCCCGTCCGAGCACGCGTCCGGCGCGGGCGAGCGCGCGGATCGCCAGGCCGTTCCAGCCGGTGACGACCTTCTCGTCGAGAGCGGGAGGCGCGAGGCGGGACCGGTCCTCGGCGAGGTAGTAGCCGCCCTCCGAGCGCTGGCCGTCGACGATGCTCTCCGAGTCCTGCGCCGATGCGAAGCCGCCGCCCGGCCGCTCGAGAGTGGTCAGGAGGAACGCGGCGACGCCCTCCGCGATTCCGGTCAGCTCCTCCACCCGGGCGCCGTCGTGCCCGAGCAGGACGGCCGCGACGTCGAGCAGCTGCGCGTTGTCGTACAGCATCCGCTCGTAGTGCGGATCGCTCCAGTCGGCCTGCGTCGCGTAGCGGAAGAAGCCCCCGTCGCGGTCGCGGAGCGGGGACGCGGCCAGCGCGAGCAGCGTGCGCTCGGCGAGCGCCGCTCCCGAGGGCCGCGAGGCCAGGAACCCGAGCACGGGAGCCACCGGGAACTTCGGGGCGCCGCCGAAGCCGCCGTGCACCCGGTCCTCCTCGTCCTCGAGTGCGCGGACGGCGCCGTCGAGCTCGGCGTCGCCGGGCAGCGCGGCATCGGCGGGCAGCGCCGCGGTCGCCTCGCGCAGGGCCGCGGCCAGGCCGCCCGCCGTCGCCTGCACCTCCTCGCGCCGCAGCCGCCACGCCTCCGAGACCGCGTCGAGGACGTCCGAGAAGGCGGGCACGCCGCCGACGGCGCGCGGCGGGAAGTAGGTGCCGGCGAAGAAGGTCTCGCCGGCGGGGGTGGCGAAGGCCGTCAGCGGCCAGCCGAGCTGTCGGGTGAACGCGCTCGCGGCCGTCAGGTAGGCCGTGTCGACGTCCGGGTGCTCCTCGCGGTCGACCTTCACCGCGACGAAGTCCGCGTTCAGCCGCGCGGCGAGCACCGGATCCGAGAACGACTCCCGCGCCATCACGTGGCACCAGTGGCAGGTGGAGTAGCCGATGGACACCATCACCGGGACGTCGCGGCGCACCGCCTCGGCGAACGCCTCCTCGCCCCAGGGGAACCAGTCGACCGGATTGTCCGCGTGCGAGCGGAGGTAGGGGCTGACACTGGAGCGCAGACGATCGGCCATGCGCTCCACGCTAGACGCGGACGGAGCCTGCGGTCAGGGGGTTGCCGCGGGACGGAGGGTCAGGAGGTCCGCGGGGCGCCGACGTCCGCGGATCTCCCCCGCCGCCCGGCCGCCCGGCCGCTCAGCGCTCGAAGAACCAGCCCGACGGCCGCTCCGTGCCGCGCACGACCGTGCCGCCTCCGCCGCTCCCGCCGCGACGGCCCACCGCCAGGTAGGCGAGGCTGCCGATGAACGGCGCGATCACGATGAACGCCACCCAGGAGACCTTCGCGACCTTCGAGAGCCTCGGGTTCGACAGCACGCCCCTGATCGCGAAGAGCAGCAGCACGATGTTCAGCACGACCAGCAGGGACTGCGGATTCATCGGGGTGCTCCACGGGATCGTGCGCCGCGGTCGACCGGCGCCGGAGCGCCCGACCGGGCAGGGTGGCCCGCGATGTTTCACGAGACAGGGCATTGTCGCACGCGGCGTAGGATGGAGGGCTCATGTCAGACGTGCTCAGCATCCGCTACCCGCCCGAACTCCCCGTGTCGGCGCGGCGCGACGACATCGCCGCCGCGATCCGCGACCACCAGGTGGTCATCGTCGCCGGCGCGACCGGATCGGGCAAGACGACCCAGCTGCCGAAGATCTGCCTGGAGCTCGGCCGCGAGAGCATCGCGCACACGCAGCCCCGGCGCATCGCCGCGCGCACCATCGCCGAGCGCATCGCGGAGGAGCTCGACGACGAGGTCGGCGGGCTGGTCGGCTACCAGGTCCGGTTCACCGACAAGGCGTCCGCCTCGACGCGGATCAAGCTGATGACCGACGGCATCCTGCTCAACGAGATGAACCACGACCGGATGCTCAGCCGGTACGACACGATCATCATCGACGAGGCGCACGAGCGCAGCCTCAACATCGACTTCCTCCTGGGCTACCTGCACCGCCTGCTGCCGCAGCGCCCCGACCTGAAGGTGATCATCACCTCGGCGACGATCGATCCGCAGAGCTTCGCGGCCCACTTCGCCGACGCCGCCGGCGAGCCCGCGCCGATCATCGAGGTCTCCGGCCGCACCTACCCGGTCGAGATCCGCTACCGCCCGCTGGTCGCCGAGGAGCCGGAGGAGGACGACGACACCGACGTCCCCGACGCGACGAGCGGCAGCCGCGACCTGATGACCGGCATCGCCGACGCCCTATCCGAGCTGGCGCGCGAGGATCCGGGCGACGTCCTGGTGTTCCTCTCTGGCGAGAACGAGATCCGCGACGCCGAGGACGCCATCCGCGGTCGGAACCTGCCGGGCACCGAGGTGCTCCCCCTCTACGGGCGCCTGTCGGCGGCCGATCAGCACCGCGTCTTCGAGAAGGGGCGCACCCCCGGCGTCCGCCGCCGCGTCGTGCTCGCGACCAACGTGGCGGAGACGAGCCTCACCGTCCCCGGGATCCGCTACGTGATCGACGGCGGCACGGCCCGCATCTCGCGCTACAGCGCCCGCTCGAAGGTGCAGCGGCTGCCGATCGAGGCGGTGTCGCAGGCCTCCGCGAACCAGCGCTCCGGCCGCTCGGGCCGCACCAGCGCGGGCATCGCGATCCGCCTCTACTCCGAGGAGGACTACCTCCGCCGCCCCGAGTACACCGATCCCGAGATCCTCCGCACGGGCCTGGCCGCGGTCATCCTGCAGATGATCTCGCTCGGACTGGGCGACATCGCCTCGTTCCCGTTCCTCACTCCGCCCGACTCCCGCGGCATCAAGGACGGCCTCGACCTGCTCACGGAGCTCGGCGCCCTCCGCGTCCCCGGCTCCCCCTCCGCCGCCTCCGCCGCGCCGCGAGACGCCGCTCCGGTGCGCGGCACGCCGCCGAACGCGCACTCGAGCGGCGTCCCGCGCAAGGGGGCGGAGGCCGCGCCGCAGCTCACGCGCATCGGGCGCGACCTCGCGCGGCTCCCCATCGATCCGCGCTTCGGCCGGATGGTGATCGAGTCGCGCCGCCACGGCGTCAGCCGCGAGGTGATGGCGATCGTCGCGGGCCTCACGATCCAGGACGTCCGCGAGCGCCCTCTCGAGCGCCGCGCGCAGGCCGACCAGCAGCACGCGCGCTTCGTCGATCCCACCAGCGACTTCCTCACCCTGCTGAACCTCTGGAACTACGTCGAGGAGAAGCAGGAGGAGCTCTCCTCGAGCGCCTTCCGGCGCCTGTGCAAGGCCGAGTACCTCAACTACCTGCGCGTGCGCGAGTGGCAGGACGTGTTCCGCCAGCTGCGCCAGCTCGCGCGCCCCCTCAAGCTCGAGCTGGGCGAGCCGAAGGTCGACCCCGACGGGATCCACCGGAGCCTCCTGGCCGGCCTGCTCTCGCACCTGGGCATCAAGGACACCACCTCGCAGCAGGCGCAGCGAGCGGCGAAGAGCCGCGAGCGCCAGAACGTGCAGTACATCGGCGCCCGCAACGCGAAGTTCTCGATCTTCCCCGGCAGCGCCCTGGCCAAGAAGCTCCCCGACGCGGTGATGAGCGCCGAGCTGGTCGAGACCAGCCGCCTCTTCGCCCGCTCGAACGCCGCGATCGATCCGGCCTGGGCCGAGGCGATCGCGGGCGACCTCGTCAAGCGGCAGTTCAGCGAGCCGCACTGGGAGAAGTCGCAGGGCGCGGCCGTCGCCTACGAGAAGGTCACGCTCTACGGCGTGCCGATCATCGCCCGCCGCCGCGTCCAGTTCTCGCGGATCGACGCCTCGTACGCACGCGAGCTGTTCATCCGGCACGCCCTCGTCGAGGGCGAGTGGGAGTCGCGCCACGCCTTCGACCGCAAGAACCGGGCCCTGCGGGCCGAGCTCGAGCGGCTGGAGGAGCGCACGCGCCGCCGCGACCTGCTCGTCGACGACGAGGCCGTGTTCGACTTCTACGACCGCCGGCTCCCCCGCGACATCACCTCGGTGCGCTCGTTCGACTCCTGGTGGCGGACGACCCAGCACGACGAGCCCGATCTGCTGACGATGACGCAGGAGACGCTCCTCCCCGAGGACGCGGAGCAGATCGACGAGACCGCGTTCCCCACGCAGTGGCGCCAGGCCGACCAGCGCTTCCGCCTCTCGTACCGGTTCGAGCCGGGGACGGAGGAGGACGGAGTGACGGTGCACGTGCCGCTCGCGCTCCTGCCCCGCGTGACGCCCCTCGGCTTCGACTGGCTGGTGCCGGGACTCCGGGCCGAGCTGGTCACCGCGATGATCAAGGCGCTGCCCAAGCACCTGCGCCGGAACGTGGTGCCCGCGAACGACTGGGCGCGCAAGCTCACCGCGTCCCTGCCGCACGACGTGCCGAACCCGCCGACGGAGTCGTTCGCGGCGACCCTGGCCGGAGCGATCCGCCGCGAGGCCGGCGTGGTGGTGCAGCCCGAGGACTTCGACCTCGAGCGCATCCCCTCGCACCTGCGGGTCACCTTCGCCGTCGCCGACGAGCGGGGGCGCACGGTCGCCGCCGGCAAGGAGCTCGCCCCGCTGGCCGAGCGCCTGCGCGGCCGGGTCCGCGACGAGGTCGCCCGCGTGGTCGAGGCCCGGGTCCCCGACGCGCTCGAGCGCCGGGGCCTGAAGACCTGGGACATGCCGGAGCTGCCCCGCGTCACCGACACCCGGCAGGGCAGGAACACCATCCGCGCCTACCCCGCCCTGATCGACGACGGCGACTCGGTCTCGATCCGCCTGCTCGCCACGGCCGAGGACCAGGCGCGCGAGCACCCGCGAGGCGTCCGCCGCCTCCTCCTGCTCGCGACGCCGAGCCCCGTCGCCTACGTGCAGCAGCACCTCACCTCGAACGAGAAGCTCGTGCTCGCGCAGAGCCCGTACCAGAACACGACCGCGCTCTTCACCGACTGCCTGCTCGCCTGCGTCGACGCGGTCCTCTGGCGGATGAAGCCCGACGGGATGCTCTTCCTCCGCGCCGAGTTCGACGCCGTGCGCGACCGGGTCTCGGCGAGCGTCATGGACGCGATGTTCGAGACCGTGAAGACGGTCACGACGATCCTCACCACCGCCCGGGGCGTCGAGAAGGCGCTCAAGGCCTCGACGAGCATGGCGCTCCTGCCCGCCCTCACGGATGCGCGGGAGCAGCTCTCCGGCCTGGTCTACCCGGGCTTCGTCTCGGCGACCGGAGTGGAGCGGCTGCGGCACCTCCCGCGCTACCTCGGCGGGATCACCGAGCGCTTCGGAAAGATCGCCGAGAACGTCGGGCGCGACCGCGTCTGGCTGAACGAGGTGCAGGCGGCCCAGGAGCTCTACCGCTCGGCAGGCGGCGTCGTGCCGCTGCCCGCGCACGCCCCGGAGCGGATCGCGCGCGCCCGCTGGATGATCGAGGAGCTGCGGGTGAGCTTCTTCGCGCAGTCGCTCGGCACCGCCGAGAGCGTGTCGCTGCAGCGGATCCGCAAGGTGCTGGCCGGCTGACGCGCCCCTCCGCCGAGGGAACCGCGACCCGTCGAGGGACCCTCGGGCAGCGGTCTCCCTCGACGAACCGCAGTCCCCTCCGGAGCGCTAGTGTCGTCCGGTGGGCAGCTACACCGATCTCCTGAAGACCCCCGGGGTGGGGCGCATCATCCTCGCGCAGCTGACCGCGCGCTTCCCGTTCGGGATGCTCTCGCTGGCGTTCCTCCTGCACGTGGAGCGGGTGCACCACTCCTACGCCGCCGCCGGCCTGGTGCTCGGCTCGATGTCGATCGGGCAGGCCATCGCCGGGCCGCTGACCAGCCGCCTGATGGGGCGGCTCGGGATGCGCCGCGTGCTGACGATCACCCTCGTGGTCTGCGCGGGCGCGATCATCGCGATGGCCGTGCTCCCGCTCGAGGTGTGGCAGTTCGTCGTGATCGGGTTCGTCGCCGGCCTGAGCATGCCGCCGGTGCAGCCGGCCGTGCGGACCATCTACCCCAAGATGGTCACCAGCTCGCAGCTGACCCCGCTCTTCTCGCTCGACGCCTCCGCGCAGGAGATCATCTGGGTGCTCGGCCCGGTGCTGGCGACGCTCGTGTCGATCCAGGTGTCGACGGTCGCGGGCATCCTGACCGCCGCCGCGTTCCTGATCGGCGGCGGGATCTGGTTCATCGCCTCGCCCGAGGTGGGCCGCGTCCGCATCCCGCGCTCGAAGCGCCGCCTCGGCGTGGTGCTCACGAAGCCCCCGGTGCTGCTGGCCACGGTCGTCGGCTTCCTCCTGATCGGCGCCTGCTCGGCGGTCGAGGCGGGCGTGGTCGCGGTGTTCGGCGAGGGCGGAGTCGAGTCGGGTGTCGTGCTCGCCGTGTTCGCGGCGGGCTCCCTGGTCGGCGGCCTCGCCCTCGGCCACATCCCGATCAGCCGGTGGGCGACCGCGCGGCGGATGCTGATCGTCACGGTCGGCATGGGCCTGGCGGCGGTCTCGACCGACTTCTGGTGGCTGTGCGTCACGCTGTTCCTCGCCGGCATCGGCATCGCCCCCGCTCTCGCGGCGCTGTTCGCGATCACCGCCTCGAGCGTGCGCTTCTCGGACACGGCGGAGGCCTACGGCTGGGTCGGCACCGGTCAGCTGATCGGCGCGGCGCTGGGCTCCGCGATCGCCGGCGTGCAGATCGACCAGGCCGGGCCGACCGCCGCCATCGTCGTCGCCGCTGCCTTCGCCCTGGTCGGCTTCCTGGTGCCCCTGCTCGGCCGCCGGTACCACCCGGATCTCCGCGGGCGCGACGCCAGCCCGCTGCCCGACACCGAGCCGGTCACGCTGCCCTCCTAGGCCGCCACCCCGGTTGTCCGGCGCCTGTCGGACACCCTAGGGTGAAGGCCCACGACGACGAGGGGACGGCATGGGACTGCGGGAGGACGCGGAGGAGCTGGTGCGCGAGCACCGGCGCGCCGCCGCCCGGACCGACCTCCTCGACCCCTGGTCCGATCCGGAGACCCCGGAGTGGTGCACGGAGCTCGCCGCCGCGCTCTGGCAGGGGTCCTTCCGCCCGAGTCCCGTCTACTTCCGCCGCGAGGAGTCCTCTCACGCCTGGCGCGGCCCGCACTCGACCCGCCTGCACCACCTCGGCTACGGGTGGCAGCTCACCGCGCACCGCGAGCAGCACGGGGTCGTCGCCTCCGAGACGGCGGTGGTCCTCGAGACGGGCTCCCTCTGGCGCGGACTCGGCATCGGCCGGCGCCCCGTGCGCGCGCTCCGCGGCCGGCTCGGCGTCGAGGGCCTGCAGGCGGGCCACGACGTGCACTTCGCCGCGCGCGGCATCGACGAGCGCAGTGACGCGGAGCGCGCCGAGCGGCGCCTCCTCTTCGGGGTGGCCGGTCTCGCGGCGCTGATCGAGGACGACGTGCACGTGGGACCGCACGGCGAGCTCGACTGGAGCGTCTGAGGCGCGTGCCAGCATGGGAGGCATGAGCGTCCCCCTGATCCCCCTCAACGACGGCCGCGCGATCCCCCAGCTCGGGCTCGGCGTCTACAAGATCGGCGACGGGGAGGCGGCCCGCACGGTCGCCGTCGCCCTGGAGGCCGGCTACCGGCACGTCGACACCGCCACCCTCTACGGCAACGAGCGCGGAGTCGGCGAGGGGATCCGCGCGAGCGGCCTCCCCCGCGAGCAGGTCTTCGTGACGACCAAGGTCTGGAACGACGACCACGGCTTCGACGAGACGCTCGCCGCCTTCGACCGGAGCCTCGAGCTGCTCGGCACCGACTACGTCGACCTCTACCTCGTGCACTGGCCGATCCCCTCGCGCGACCGCTACGTCGACACCTACCGCGCCCTCGAGCGCCTGCAGAGCGAGGGGCGGGCCCGCTCGATCGGCGTCTCGAATTTCGCCGAGGAGCACGTGCAGCGCCTGCTCGACGAGACGGGAGTGGTGCCGGCGATCAACCAGGTCGAGCTGCACCCGCGGCTGCCCCAGGAGGAGCTGCGCACCTTCGACGCCGCCCACGGGATCGTCACCGAGGCGTGGTCGCCGCTGGCCCGCGGGCGCCTCCTCGACGAGCCGGCCCTGGCCCGCGTCGCCGCGAAGCACGGCGTCTCGCCGGCGCAGGCGGTGCTGCGCTGGCACGTGCAGCTCGGCGTCGTCGTGATCCCGAAGTCGGTGACGCCGGAGCGGATCCGCGAGAACCTGGACGTCTTCGGCTTCGCCCTGGACGACGAGGACCTCGCCGCGATCGCCGGGCTCGCGACCGGTGAGCGCACCGGCCGCGACCCGCGCTTCGACTGAGGCTCCGGCGATGACGGCGGGCAGGGTCCTGCTCCTGCACGGCCTGGGCGGCTCGGGCCGCACCTGGTGGCGGCTGAGCCGCGAGCTGACCGCGGCGGGCTGGAGCGTCTCCGCTCCCGACCTGCGCGGACACGGCGACGGGCCGCGCGGCGGCTCCGCCCGCCACGACGCCTACGCCGACGACGCCCTCGCGCGGGGACCGTTCGACCTCGTCGTCGGGCACTCGCTCGGCGGAGCGGTCGCGGTGCGCGCCGCCGCCCGCGAGTCCGGCTGGGCGGGGCGCCTGGCGCTGCTGGACCCGGTGCTCCGGCTCGCCCCGGAGCAGCGGGCCGCCGTCCGCGCGGGCGAGCTCGCCGGTCTCGCGGTCTCGGCCGAGGAGCTCGCTGTCGCGCAGCCGCTCTGGGACGAGCGGGACCGGGCCGAGAAGCTCGCCGCGGTGCGGGCCGCCGATCCGGCCGCGGTCGCCGCGACGATCGACGACAACGACCCGTGGGACCTGCTGGCGGACCTGCCGGGCCTCCGCCCGCCGGTCCTCGTGCTGGCCGGCGACCCGCAGGTCGAGACGCTGCTCCCTCCCTCCCTCGCCGCCCTGGTGCTGCGCGCGAATCCGCGCATCCGGTACGCGGTCGTGGCGGGCGCAGGTCACAGCCCCCACCGCGACCGTCCGGAGGAGACGCTCGCGATGCTCCGCGAGTGGGCCGAGAGCCCGGCGACGGCCTGACCGGCCCGCCGGCCGGTCCGTGTTTCGTCCGGATGAAATCTGGCAGGGGGGACTGGGCCGCACCGTTTCCTGTGAATACCCTCGCAGAGGACGCGATCCCCTCCCAGTCTCGGGAGGCCCGCGTCGGGGCCGCCGACGCGGCGGCCCGTTCTCGAGGAGAGGGAGCCCCAGTGGCGCGAACCACCACGAACACCCCGAGTGGCCGCCGACGCCGCTCGCTGATCGGCTCGAGCGCGATGATCGGAGCGGGCGCCCTCGTCGCCGGCTTCGCCTTCGCGCCGACGGCGAGCGCCGTCGAGCCGGTCGACTTCGCCGACACCGTCACCGTCGACGGCATCATGACCCACCTGGAGGCGCTCCAGTCGATCGCGGACGCCAACGGCGGCACCCGCGCGATCGGCACTCCGGGCTACGAGCTGAGCGGCGCGTACGTCGAGGAGGTCCTCGCGGACGCCGGCTACACGACGCAGCGCCAGGACTTCACCACCGCGACGCAGACGATCGACGCGTTCACGCTGACCACCGGCACCGGCGCCGTCGGCACGCCGATGGAGTTCACTCCGTCGACGCCCGAGGGCGGCGTGACCGGCGAGCTCATCGCCCCCGTCGATCCGCTCGGCTGCACCACGGACGCCTGGACCGGCCTCGACGCCACCGGGAAGATCGCGCTCGTCAGCCGCGGCTCCTGCAGCTTCCTCGAGAAGTCGGTCGCCGCCGGTGCCGCCGGCGCCGCCGCGATCATCATCTACGACAACGCGCCGAGCGACGCCCTCAACGGGACGTTCGGCGGACAGGACGCGGCCGCCGTCCCCGGCGTCGGCGTCACGCAGGCCGAGGGGCAGGCGCTGCTGGCGTCGCTCCCCGCGAGCGTCTCGGTCCTCATCGACCAGACGACGACCGAGGTGGAGACCTTCAACATCGTCACGGAGACGCCGGGCGGCGACCACGACAACGTGGTCATGCTCGGCGCGCACCTCGACAGCGTGCCCGCCGGCCCCGGCATCAACGACAACGGCTCCGGATCCGCGACGCTGCTCGAGACGGCCGTGCAGCTGGCCGCCGCGGGCGACACGACCAACGCGGTCCGCTTCGCCTGGTGGGGCGCCGAGGAGGTGGGCCTGGTCGGCTCCTACACCTACGTCGACTCCCTGACGGAGGAGGACGCCTCGAAGATCGCGACCTACATGAACTTCGACATGGTCGCCTCGCCGAACTACGTGATCTCCGTCTACGACGCGGACCAGTCCACCTACGAGGCCCCCGTGGACGTGCCCGCCGGCTCGATCGCGACCGAGAAGGCGTTCACCGACTACTTCGACTCGATCGACCAGCCCTGGATCGACACCGCGTTCGACGGCCGCAGCGACTACGACGGCTTCATCTCGGTCGGCATCCCGTCCTCGGGCGTCTTCACCGGCGCTGACGACGTCAAGACGGAGGAGGAGGTCGCGCTGTTCGGCGGCACCGCCGGCATCACGCACGACCCGAACTACCACTCCGCCGCCGACGACATCGACAACATCAACCAGGAGGCGCTCGGCATCACGTCGAAGGCCATCGCCTTCGTGACCGCCTCGTTCGCCGCGGACACCTCCGCGATCGACGCCGAGAAGGACCCGACCACGCCGACCCCGACGCCGGAGCCCACCGTGGCCCCGACCGCCGAGCCGACCGTCGCTCCGACCGCGCAGCCGACCGTCGCCCCGACGACCGCGCCCACCACCGCGCCGACGGCCGCTCCCGCCCCGAGCAGCACGCCGACCGCCGTGGCGCCGCACCCCGGCGGCCGCCCGCCCCTGGCCTCGACGGGAGCCGACGTCGGCCTGCCGCTGGGTCTCGGCGGACTGCTGATCGCCGGCGGCGTCGGCGGGCTCCTGCTCGCCGCGCTGCGCCGCCGGAGCGCCGAGCGCGGCTAGCCGCCACCGCCCCGGAGCCGTCCGGCCGTCGCTCCGCGACGACCGGGCGGCTCCGTCGTTCCGCCCTGAGGGGACCCCGGACCGTCGAGCTGCGGCGGGTCCCTTCGACGGTCGGGGGCTCCCTCACGTCCGACAGGGCTTCCGGCGGCCGGGGGACACGGTGTTCACTGGGCGCATGCGAGCCATCTGGAAGGGCGCGATCACCTTCGGCCTGGTCAACGTGCCGGTGAAGATCTACAGCGCGACCGAGGACCACGACATCCCGCTGCACCAGGTCCACGACAAGGACGGCGGACGGATCCGGTATCAGCGCAAGTGCGAGATCTGCGGCGAGGTCGTCACCTTCGACCACATCGACAAGGCCTACGACGACGGCGAGCGCACCGTGGTCCTGTCCAAGGACGAGCTCAAGGCGCTGCCGGAGGAGCGCGACCGCGAGATCGACGTCGTGCAGTTCGTGCCCAGCGAGCAGGTCGACCCGATCATGTTCGACCGCGCCTACATCCTGGAGCCCGACTCCTCCTCCCCCAAGGCCTACGTCCTGCTGCGCCGCACCCTCGAGCAGACGGACCGCACCGCGATCGTCGAGTTCGCGCTGCGGCAGAAGACCCGCCTCGCCGCGCTGCGCGTGCGCGGCAAGCTCCTGATGCTGCAGACCCTGCTCTGGGCGGACGAGGTGCGGGAGGTCGAGTTCCCGTCGCTGGAGGGCACCACTCGGATCGCGGCGCGCGAGCTCGAGATGTCGGCGCACCTGGTCGACTCCTACTCGGAGGACTTCGACGCGTCGAAGTTCCAGGACTCCTACCAGGCCGAGCTGCGCACCCTCATCGACGCGAAGATCGAGCAGGGCGACGCCCTCGACACCTCCGCGACCTTCGGCGAGAAGCCCGAGGAGGAGGGCGGCGGCGAGGTGCTCGACCTGATGGAGGCGCTGAAGCGCTCGGTCGAGCGCAGCCGCGGGGCGAAGGCGGGGGCGAAGGCGGACCCCGAGGAGAAGGCGCCGGCGAAGAAGCGGACGACGAGGAAGAAGGCCGACGAGGACGCCTCGGCCGACGAGGACTCGGCGCCGAGGAAGACCGCCGCCAAGAAGCCGCCGGCGAAGAAGAGCGCCGCGAAGACCGACGACGAGAAGGCCGCTCCGGAGAAGATCACCCCGAAGAAGAAGCCCGCCGCGAAGAAGGCGGCCTCGACGGCCGAAGCGGAGGAGGAGAAGGCGGCTTCCTGAGCCCCCGCTCCCCCTCGACCTCAGCCGAGGCGGACCGCCGCGCGACTCACGCGCACCACTCGTAGGGCGGGACCGAGCCCTCGGCGAGGGTGATGCCGTCCACGTAGTCCCGCTCGAGGTGGAAGAAGAGCGAGCTGCCGGACGCCCCGCTGACCACGGCGTAGTCGCCGTACATCTCGTCGCGCATCACCGCCATATCGGGGTGCGCGGCCAGCAGCTCCGCGAGGGACGAGCCGAAGCCGATGTCGCGCCAGCTCCGCGGGGCCGGCGCGAAGGCCGACGAGCCCTGGACCACGACCATCAGGACCCGGTGCTCGTCGCTGTCCGCCCGGGCCACGACGTCCACGGAGACGGCGTCGCTCCCGGTGTCGATGTACCGGGCCCACGTGCAGTACTCGGGCAGCCCCTCGCTGACGAGCGGCACGTCGACCTCCACGTCGTCGAACGACTCGCCGAGCCCGATCGGCCCCACGGCGTCGAGCGTCACCTCCCAGGACGAGACGAGCGACGTCGTGAGGCTGGCCGCCGAGGCGTCGGGTCCGCAGGTGCAGACGACGATGCGGCGGATCGTCCCCGCGACCGCTCCGCCGCTGGAGCCGTCGTAGACGATCCGGTAGCCGCTCGCGCTGCCCGGGGCGGCGGCGAAGTCGGCCGACCAGCCGTCGTCGACGGCGACCGGCGCGGACGGAGCGCCGTAGATCGCCTGCGCGGCGGCGACATCGGCGCCGACCGCGACCCCGTCCGCGGTCGATGCTCCGGTCCTCGGGGTGATGGCGGTGAGCACGCCACCGCGGAACTCGAGCGTCGCGAAGGAGCACTCGACCAGGACGACCTCGACGGTCTCGCTCGTCACCGAGAAGCCGTCGAGCGCGAAGCGCGCCTGCTCGAGGGTCATCCCGAGGCGGGCCCTGCCGTAGCCCTCGGCCGTCACGAGGTCGCCGGTCGCGGTCGCCGCCCGCAGCCGTGCTGCGAGCTGGTCAGCGTCGGCCGCGTCGACGTAGCTGCCGGAGCCGAGGGTCGCGATGCACTGCAGCTGCGACTGCGCCTGCTCGTCGGCGTCGACCGCGAAGCCGATGACCTCGATCGAGAGCAGCGGATGCGCCTTCAGCACCTCGCCCGCGACCTCGCAGGAGGACGGCGGCGAGCAGGTGTCGACGCCGTCGCTGACGAGGACGATCGTCGCCAGCTCGTCGGTGGGCAGCTGCTCCGCCGCCGAGCGCAGCGCCGGGCCGATCGGGGTGAAGCCCGACTCGACGATGCCGGCGATCGCCGCCGTGAAGCCGACGGTGTCGACGGGCTGGACCGGCTGGAGGACGGTCACGTCGGAGCAGCCGGCCGCCCGCTCGGCGTCCGAGTTGCCGGTGCCGGTGCCGAAGACCGTCAGCCCGAGCTCGCTCGCCGGATCGAGTCCCTGGACGAGGGTCGTCGCGGCGGCCCGGGCGGCGTCCATGCGGGTGCCGCCCGTCGGGACGTCGCGGACCATCGAGCCGGAGGCGTCGAGGATGAGCATCGTCGGGACGCCGCCCGGGTCCGGGTCCGGGGCCGCGGCGGGGGCGTCGGCGGCCGGGATTCCGGCGGCGCTCGGGACGGCGTCGACCGGCTCCGGGTCGACCGCGGCGTTCGTCGAGGGCTCCACCGCAGCGCCGGGGAAGGGCAGGCCGGAGCCGCCACCGAGGAGCGTCGGCACCGTCAGCACGGCGCCCGTCACGAGCGTCAGCAGCACGAGCGCGCCGGCGGCGGTCGGCAGGATCCAGGCCCTGCTGCCTGCGGGGCGCGGGGAGCCGGAGGAGCGTGGGGTCATCGTGTCGTCCTCGGAGTCGGAGCGGGTGGCGAAGAAGAAGACGTCGGCGTCATGTGGAGCGCTCGCCGATCAGCACGTCGGCGATCACGAGACGCGTGCCGTCCCAGCGCATCGTCGCGGTGACCGGGCGGGTGGGCTGCGAGCCGCCGAGGTCCTCCCAGTACCAGGAGACTCGGAAGCCTCCATAGGCGTCGGCAGTCAGGTCGAGCACCTGGTCGCGATAGCCGCCAGGGACGATCTCGGGAAGTCCGATCGCATCGAGGACGCGTCCGTCGGCAGCGTAGAAGACGAGTGAGTCGGGCCAGTTGACTCCGCCGTGGCTGCAGCCGATCACCGAGACGCCAGCGGCGTCCGCGGTGGTCGGTGCTGCGAGGACGGCGAGGTGCGCCCCCGTCGAGACGCCCTCGTCGTGCAGGTACACGCCGCCCGGCTCGTCCGCGGGAGTCGGCAGGACGCCGTCGACGAGGGTCCCCGCGTCGAACTCGCAGAGCGCCGGCACAGGAGCGGAGGAGAAGAAGGCGGGCGAGAGCGCCGTCGCCGGCGCCTCCGGCAGGCCGTCCTGCGAGAGCGCCCACAGGCCGGTCGGCTCGGGGTCCGGCGTTACGGGCGTGCCGGAGGCGTAGCCGACCGCGGACGCCCCGTCCGCTCGGTTCTGCAGAGCCAGCAACGCGGATCGGGCGAGCCGCTCGGCGACCGCCTTGCCGAGCCCGGAGGAGTCCGGCGACTGCACGAGCCGGAAGACCTGGAGCACGTTCCCCGTGGTCGCCGTGACCACGGCCGTCGTGACTCCGACGTCGTCGCTGCGGACGCCGGCGAACCAGTGCACCGCATCGTCGGGCCCGTCCGAGGGCGCGGACCCGGTCCCGCTCTCGATCCAGGTCGTCGTCCGGAGCAGGTCGTAGTCCTGCGATCGCTCCTCGATGCGGTGGCAGCGCCCCGACGCACGCAGCAGATCGCCGTAGCGGTCCGCGGCAGCAGTCACGCTGGGCAGCAGGAGCAGCTCGCTCTCGAAGCCGGCGCCCGTGCGCGAGCGGTACCCGGCGGGGTGGAGAGCGTCGGCGTCGAGGATCGCCCGGCAGCTCTCCGGCTCGATCCCTCCACCGAGGAAGTCGGTGACCCGCTCGACGCCGAGCTCACCGTCGCCGGGGTCCACTCCGGTCAGCTCGCCGAGGACGCTCCCGCCGACGACGAGCGCCTCGAGCTCGGACGCGAGGTACGTCTCGTCGCCGGTGAGGGCGGCGGGGCTCGCGGGCACGACTCCGGAGGCGACGTCGCGGACGACGCCGCTCCCCCACGGCGTCGCGAGCGCCGCCCATGCGCCGGCGGCGACGACGAGCGCGGCGACGGTCGCGGTGACCGCGACGGAGACGGAGCGGCCGGCCATGTCAGACCGTCGAGCCGGACAGCGCGAGCCGCGTCCGCTCAGGCACGGGTCTCCCCGAGCAGCGACATCGCATTCTGCGCGTAGGCCTCGAAAGTGACGTCCCGCCCTTTCTCCTCCCAGTGCCGGCCGGCTCGGCGCTGCCCGACCACGCCGTTCGCCCATCCGAACGCGTCGGCGCTCCCACCTGCAGCTCGCTCGAGCATGGCGATGTCAGGGGCCTCGACGCGACTGAAGATCGTCGACCAGGCGATGACCGCGCCTGGCTCAGGGAGCACGACGTCGACGGAGCCGTCCGGCCGGAAAGAGAAGAGGAGGAGGCAGCCCGGCGCGTCACGCGAGGAGAGGCAGACCAGGATGGTCGTCCGCTCCCCGCTCCTCATCAGCACCCGGGCGACCCGGAGCCGATCGGGGCTTTCGGGAAGCCGTCGGAGCGCCGATCGCACCTCCTCCAGCGCCGCCTCCTCCACCGTCGCGCCCAGCGCGCTGCGGGCAGCGAGTGTCGCCCCTCCCACATCCGCGACCGCGTCCGCCGAGAGCAGATCGCCGCCGAAGAGCCCGCTCGTGAGCGCCGAAGCGAGAACCTCGCGACGGTCCTCGGCCTGAGCCAGGAACAGCAGCTCAGCCGAGAACAAGGTGCTGATCGTCTTCACAGCTTCGTCCCCATCCAGTAGAAGAAGTCGTTCGTCGTGCCCGCTACTCCGTCGACGATCGACAGACCGAAGCCGCCGAGGCCCTCGTAGCGCTCGGCGAGTCGGATGTGCTGCTCAGGGGTCAGAGTGTCGAACGATGCGCTGTCACCGAACATGAACCGTGCGCCCTGATCGAGGGCACCTCCTGGGCTGTCGTAGAAGGTGTTCACGCCCTGGTAGATGCCGGTGCCGATGAGCTTGCCGCCTTCCCACGCGAGGCCCGCGCCCGGGATGAAGAGTCCGGCGACTCCCGCAAGGGTGTCCAGAGCCGCTTCCACCTGTCCCCCGTATCCCCGTCTCGTACCGCGGAGTAGAGGTCCCAACCGTTGAAGAGGAATCCGATGGCACTGGCGACACCGCCGAGCGACTTGAACTCCTTGAGCACATCGTCGATGGAGTTCATCCCGGTCCCGCCGGCGTCGACGATCTTCTGCAGGGCCTTGAGATAGGCGGCGCCGTCCGAAGCGAGTCCGTGAACTCCGAGGAGCGCCCTGATCGCCTCGGAGAAGTCCTCCAGCGAGATCTGCCCGACCGTGGTCCCGTCCGGGCGGCCTCCACCGAGTCGAGTACCGCCGTCGCGAGCGCTCGCGCGTTCCTGCTGCTCAGCCTGCTTCAGGACGTCCCGCGAGATGCGCTCGAGGGCGTCCGAGGCGCTCTGCACCTGGCGGCTGTACTCGCTGTCCCACAGCATCCGGAACCGCACGGCCACCGGGCCCATCCAGGCGGCGATGCGGATGCCGCTCCCGATGCGCTGGCGCGAGCCGTTCAGCTGGTCGCTGGCGGACTGGAGCCGCCGCGCCAGGTCGCGCAGCTGCGCCATATCGGCGCCGTACATTCCACTGCTCATCACTTCTCCTCCTCGACGCTCTCGGACGACCGGAGGGGCGGGATCCTGTCGGAACCCGCCCCCGTCGGGTCATCCGTTCGAGACGCTCTCCTGCGCCGACGCGTTCTGCGAGGCGCGCTGCGAAGCGTCCTGCAGCGCGTTGATGACGCGGTTGAGTGCCGCCACGTGCGTGCTCGACCAGTCGTTGCGGAACTGCTCCGCGTCCGGTCCCGTCCACTGCGTGTTGCCGAGCTGGTTCGTGAGGGTCGAGAGCACCTGCTGGATCGTGCTCGCCTCCTGGTTGAGCTTGCTCGAGAGCTGGCGGACCTGCTCGACGTCGAGTCCCCAAACGGCCATGGTGTTCGTCCTTTCGTCGTTGCTCCGGAGCATCCGGAGGCTTGGTTCTCCGGCCGTCCGGCTCCCGCTGGCGGGTTCCCGGTCGACCTGTGGAGAAGTTATCGAGGGCTGGACGGGGGGTCGATGGGCACGGGTGCCCATGCCTCCCCCCGGGTGCTTCAGCCCGAGTCCGTGGCGATCTGCAGCTTCACCGACCGGCCGCGACCGATGAGGAACCCCCGGCCGGGCGGAAGATCCGCGCGGCGGATCCTGCCGAGTGGAGTGCCGAGAAGCGTGTCGCCGTCCGTCTCGCCGGGAACGACCAGGAGGCCTCGCCTGCCCGCCTTGAAGGGCTGCGCGAGCGTGTAGGACTGGCTCCATGTCGACGACTCCCCTTCGCCGACCACGAAGACGCCGGCCCGGACACCGGCTCGCACGAGCCGGTCGAGCGCCATCTCGGCCTCGGTCCCGGTGAAGTCGGTGAGCCCCTCGATCACGAGGGCGCTGCCCGCCGGCCCGAAGCGTCCGAGCTCGATCTCGCTGGTGAGCGAATCGGCCGCCGCCGCGACCTCGGGGACCCCGACGACGCTGGCACTCCAGGCGGGCCTGGCCCCGAGACCGGACCGCCGAGAGGCGAGGTGGACGACGCGCGCTCCGCGCCCGCCTCGCCGCAGTGCCGCAGCGAGCGAGGCGAGCGCGGTCGTCCGTCCTCCCCCCGGCGACCCTGCGACCAGGAACGCACCGGAGGCGTCCACTCCGATCGGGGCGAGATCCTCGTCGGCGAGTCCGATGCAGACGCCGGACGATGCGACGGCCGGCAGGCCGGCAAGAGGTACGACCTCCGGGAGGCGCTCGACGGGCGAAGCCGCCACAGCGCCCTGCCGGCGCATCGCGTCGGCCAGGCTGGCGATCTTGCGGGCCTGGATGGCCACGTTCGACTCGCCGCCGAGCACGGCGATCTGCACCTCGCTGCCCTCGCTCACGCCGCGTCCCGGCGGCGAGGTGGCGGAGAGCACGTCCTTGGGCACGCCTAGCAGCAGGTAGTCGTCCTCGGCGGCGAGGCGGAGCACGACGCGGCGCTGGATGGTCGAGTTGAGCGAGGTGGGCACCGAGTTGGGACGGTCGCCCGCGACGACGATGTGGATCCCGAGCTGCCGCCCGTCGGTCGCGATCTGCGTGAAGACGCTGAACCAGGCACTGGTGCCGGCGTACTCGTAGGCCTCCCGGAAAGCGCCGATGCCGTCGACGAGCAGCAGGATCCGCGGTTCGTCTGGGCGATCCGCGAGCCGGCGGTACTCCCCGATCGTCGAGGCGTCGACGGCGCCGAAGCGCTCGGCGCGGCCGGCGACGAGGTCGCGGAGCATCCGGAGCAGGCGCACGACCCGCTCGTCGTCGTCGCCGCGGACGATCGCGCCGACGTGCGGCAGGTCGTTGAGCATCTGCAGGCCGTTGGCGCCGAAGTCGAGGCCGTAGACCTGCACGGGGCCTCCGCGCGGCGTCACGGCCGCCGCGACCGCGATCGAGCGCAGGGTCGTCGACTTCCCCGAGCCGCCGGTGCCGAAGACTGCCATGTTGCCGTCGCGGTCGGGCTCGTAGAAGACGGTCGGCTGGCTCTGCGTCTCCGGGCTGTCGACGACCCCCAGCAGCAGGCGGTCGTCGGTGCGCGGGTGCGGCAGCTTCGAGAAGTCGTAGGCGGGGGCGAGCTCGTCGAGCCAGGGCTTCCGCGGTGCGGGGACGCGCGCGTCGGCGGCCGCCCGGCCGATCGTCGCCACCATGCGGGCGATGTCCGTCGGACCGGGGTCCCCGGTCTCCTCCGCCTCGACCGCGCTCTGCTCCCAGGCGGTGCCGGAGCCGAAGGCCATCTCCTCGATGTCGATCCGGGGCGGCGGCGCCTCACCGGTGGTCCGCCCGCCGGCGTAGCCGGTCTGGAAGCCGGCGATCCTGCCGGGCCCCGTCTTGGCGGCCCCGCGCCCGGGGATGCCGGGGTCGAAGGAGGCCGCCATCGGCGTGCCCAGGATGTCGGTCGAGTCGTCGGCGTCCGCCATCCGCAGGGCGATGCGGAGGTTGGTGTTCGCGCGCAGGTTGTCCTTGATGACGCCCGCCGGCCGCTGCGTCGCGAGGATCAGGTGCAGACCGAGCGAGCGGCCGCGCTGGGCGACGTCGACCACGCCGTCCACGAACTCCGGCACCTCGTTCACCAGCGCGGCGAACTCGTCGACGATGATCAGCAGGCTCGGCGGGGTCTCCGGGTCGCCGGTCTTCTCGAGCGAGACGAGGTCCTTCGCCTTCTTGCGGTTGAGCAGGTGCTCCCGGTAGCGCAGCTCGGCGCGGAGGCTGGTCAGCGCCCGGCGGACGAGGTGCGGCGAGAGGTCGGTGACCAGGCCGACGGTGTGCGGCAGCTGCACGCAGTCGGCGAAGGCCGCGCCGCCCTTGTAGTCGACGAAGAGGAGGGCGACGCGGTCGGGGCTGTAGGCGGACGCGAGGCCGAGCACCCAGGACTGCAGGAACTCCGACTTGCCGGCTCCCGTGGTCCCGCCGACGAGAGCGTGCGGTCCCTGGCTGCGCAGGTCGAGGTAGAACGGCTCGGTGCCGGCCGAGCCGACGAGCGCCCGCAGCGATCCGGCCGAGCGGCGCCGCACGGGGGCGGACCCGTCGCGCACGGTGATCGACTTGCTCTCGCGCCAGCGGTCGATGACCGCGCCGGACGCGGCGATCAGCTCGGGACCCGCCAGTGCGGCGTAGGCGACCTCTCGCGGCAGGTCGGAGGAGTCCTCGACCGGGACTCCGCCGTCGACGACGGGCGAGAGGGAGCGCGCGAGCGCGAGGGCCGTGCTCGCGTCGACCGTCTCGAAGACCACCGGATGCGAGTGCTCGCCGAGCCGGACCTGCCCGGTCGTCGCGGGCGAACCCGGGTCGGCGACGAGCAGGAAGCTGCGGGCGGCGGCGGGGAGCTCGGCGATGCTCGCGGAGCACCACAGCACGTGGACGCCCGCGTCCGGCCCGCGCTCGGCCAGCCGGATCAGCCGGGCCCGGTCGACGGGAGCGTCGTCCTCGACGACCACGATCACCGCGGGCGTCACGGGATCTGGCAGGCGGTCGGCCTCCTCGGGGCCGACCGAGCCGCGCAGGGCGGGCCCCTCCTCGCGCCGCTCCTCGACGAGCTCCTCGAGCCGGGACAGCAGCGATGCGCCGGATCCGGGGTTGTCGGCGAGGTGCTCCCCCGCGAGGGGCGAGTGCACCGAGCCGGTGTGCGGCAGCCACTCCAGCCACGACCAGGTCGGGCGCGAGGCGGGCGAGGTGAGCGCCGCGACGGCGAGCTCGGCCGGCGAGTGCGTGCCGACCAGCTGCACGGCGATCGCGCGGGCGACATCGGCGCGGACGGCGGCCGGCCCGGCGATCCCGAGCGCACCGCTGCTGCGGAGCTCGGCGACGACGGGAACGCCGTGCACGAGGCGGTGACGCTCGACGGTCGCGGCCAGCTCGCGGAGGAACTCGGGCTCGGTGTCGTTGCCCGCGGTCTGCTCGATCCGGCAGCGGGAGGGGAGCGAGCCGACGCCGAGCCGCACCGCGAGGAAGCCGCGGTGCTCGGGGCGGTGGGTCCAGAGGTCCTCGCCGCGCTGGGCGATCGCGGTGACCGCGTCGGCGGCCGACGGCTGCTCGGCGAGGCGGACGGCCCGCTCGACGGCCTGCGCGGCCCGGACGTCCTCCTCGAGGGCCTCGAGCGAGCGGGAGAACGCGGCGACCTGCGCCTTCCGGGTCCGCCGCGCGGTGACGGTGTGATCGATCCAGGTGCCGATCGCGAGCAGCGGGCTGAGGGCGACGAAGATCACGCTCAGCAGCTGCTGCGTGAGCACGTAGAGCACGGCGCCCATGATCAGCGGGGCGACGAGCGCGAGCAGCGGGAACCGCTGGGGCGTCGGCCGGGACGGCGGCGTCGGGGCGGGGAGCACGCGCTCCTCGAACCGCACGACGACCCGCGGCGAGCGGGTGAAGTCGATCACCGGAGTGGTGGGCGGGGCGCCGCCGAGGCGGGCGAGCGGAACGACGCTCATGGCGCTGTCGCCGATCACGACGACGTCGGCCGGGGTGAGCATCGCCCGCTGCACGAGCCGCCCGCCCATGCTGAGGCCGTTCGCGGAGTTGGTGTCGATGATCTCCACCGTCTCGCCGATGCTCACCCTCGCGTGCCGCTTGGAGATCAGGGGATCGGAGAGCCGCACGTCGACCCCGCGCTCCCGGCCGAGACGGCTGGTGCCGGCCGGGAGCGGGAACTCCCGGCCGGCGTCGGGGCCCGAGAGCACGCGCAGCACGGCGACCGCCGGGCCGCGGTCCCGGTCGGCGCCGTCCGCGGCGGCGGCCCGCGAGATCTGCACGGTCCCCCCGGAGCGGATGCCGGCCTCCACGATCGCGAGATCGGGGTGGATCGAGCGCGGGCGGTCGAGGCCGCTCGCGCCGAGGACGTCGAGGGTGACCGGTCCGCCGCCGCCGGATCCCGCGTGCTCGCGGTCGGTCCGCAGCGGGTCGGCCTCAAGCAGGGCCGCGGCCACCGCGCCGACCGAGACGGTCGCATCGACGGTGACGACGACGTCCGTGCTCGAGCCGGAGGCGCGTCGGAGTGTCAGCTTCAGGCGCATCAGTCGGTCCCGTCCTCGTCCGGCTCGTCCTGCGGCGCGTCCAGGAGCGCGAGATCGGCGCGGGTGACCAGTCGGCTGGTGACCGCGTACTCGACCAGGCGGGTGCGGCGGTGGGTGGCCAGCGAGCCGGTCTCGCCGCGCACGCCCTGCACGCCGACGCGGGCGAGCTTCTCGCAGACGTTGTCGAGCTTGCGGTTGAACCGGGCCTGCGTCCAGCCGAGCCGCGCCGCCGCCTTGGCCGAGCTCGGGATCACGCTCGTGCCGGTGCCCTCCCGGCGCAGCATCGGCTCGCAGAGGGCGACGATCAGCAGCCGCTGCGACGCCGTGAACGGGGTCACGCCGATCGTCGTCGCCCCGGTGAGGGCGCGCGGTGCGAGCACGGAGTCGAAGGTCGGCCTGCTCGAGTACAGCGTCAGCTCGTAGGTGGTCGGACCGGCCGTGAACACCACCATCGTCGTGCCGAACACGATCGGCAGGCGGCTGCCGGGTGAGAGCCAGGCCTGGATGCCGCCCGAGCCGTCGGTGACGGTCGCCGACAGCCGGCTCCCGACGTTGCAGAGCCACCAGAGACCCTCGGCGCGGACGACCTGCAGGAACCGCCGGTGCAGGAACGGATTGTCGTCGAGGTCGAGGGCGCCCTCCCGGCCGATCTCGAAGGGCTCGTCGCCGAGCGGGAACCACTCGCCGCAGAACTCGACGCTCAGCTCGGCGTCGGCGACGACCGGCATCGGCACGGACCCGCTCACGGCGCGCACGCCGTCGTCGGGGCCGAGGCGCGGCCGCTCTGGCGGAGCAGCGTCACCTCGAGGCAGGTCTGTCCTGAGGCATCGGCGGGGACCGTCACGGTGCTCTCCTCCTGCGTACGGGGATCGGGGATCGAGCCGGTGCCGGCCGGAGCCCAGAGGAAGCGGTCGCCGTCCTCCGGCTGCGGGTTGGTCCAGGTGAAGACGACGCCGTCGGCACCGACCGCGCCGGTGAGTCCGGTGACGGCGGGGACGTCGACCCGGCCGACCGGATCGGCGGGAGCCTCGGGCGCCGTGGTGCGGCGGGGGTCCGCGGTCGAGGTCGGCATCGCCGCGACCAGTGCGGCCCCGCCCGCGACGGAGGCGGCGGCAAGCACCGCGATCCCGGTGATCACGAGCGGCCGGCGACGGCGCGCGGGTGCCGGTGCGCTCCGCGGCGGCTCCTGGACCGGCGCGCGGGGCTCCGACAGCGGAGCCGGGGCGACGAAGGAGGCGGCGGACCCGCGCGCCATCGTCCGCTCCAGGTCGAACGCCGGGACGCCGGAGATCTCGGCGAGCGCCGGCGCGGCCGCGCGAGGAGCGACGGGTCGCGGCACCGGATCGATGCTGACGATGCCGCGGATGCGGGTGTTGCCGTCGTCCTCCTCCTCCACCCGCTCCTGCGGCAGGGCGTCGTCGAGCACGTCGGCCGTGGTGACGGCGAGGGAGAGCTCGACCTGGATCCGCTGCAGGGCGCGGCCGAACTCGAGGGCGGTGGTGAAACGGCCCTGCGGCGCCTTCGCCATGCTGATGGCGAGCACCCGGTCGAGCGAGGCCGGCGCGTCGGCGCGCCCGAGCGGCGGCAGCGGCGCCGAGCGGATCCGCTCGATCAGCTCGTGCGAATTGATCGAGCGCCCCGGCAGCTCGAACGGCGAGCGCCCGGCCAGCAAGGAGTAGACGGTCGCGCCGAGGGCGTAGACGTCGAGGGCGACCTCGTTCGGGATCTCGGCGCCGAACGCCTCGGGGGGCGACCATGGGATCGACAGTCCTGCGAGGTCGGCGGAGCCGTCCAGGAGCGCTCCGGCGATGCCGAAGTCGGTGAGGGCCGGCCGGTCGTAGGCGGTCACGAGCACGTTGGCGGGCTTGATGTCGCGGTGCAGGATGCCCGCGCGGTGCACGGTCTCGACCGCGCCGGCCACCTGGATGCCGATGCGCAGCGCGTCGGCGACGGCCAGCCGGCCGCTCTTCAGCCGGACGGCGAGGTTGGGGTTCGGGCAGTACTCCATCGCCAGGTAGGGCCGGCCGTCGGCGGCGATGTCGGCCTGGTAGATGGTGACGATCGACGGGTGCGTCGAGAGGGAGGCCATCAGGTTCGCCTCGGCCTCGAACGCGTCGCGCTCGCGATCCGTCGTCAGGCCTGCGCGGAGCACCTTGATCGCGACGGTGCGCCGGGGGCGGGCCTGCTCGTAGAGGAAGACGTCGGCGAAGCCGCCGGAGCCCAGCGGCCGCTGGAACTCGAAGCCCTGGATCGCGGGGGGCGGGGACGACCGCGGCGCGCTCATGCCTGCTCTCGGATCGTCACGGTGACGCCGTCGCCGAGGTCGAGGACGTCGCCGCCGGCGAGCACCATCGACTCCGACCCGGTGAGCCGCACGGGCACCTGCCCCGAGCGGAGCAGGAGCGTGCCGTTCACCGACGCCAGGTCGCGGACGACGACGAACCGGCCCTCCGCGCGGACCTCGACGTGGCTGCGCGAGATGTCCTGGAGCGGGCTCGGCACGGTGATCAGCCGCGGCAGCTCGTGCGCGGCCACGCGGCCCGCGGAGGGGCGCCGGCCGATCACGACGGGACGGTCGAGCTCGACGACGTCGCCGGTGGAGAGCTCGAGGCGGGCGATCGCGCTCGTCGGCGTCGGCGTCGCCGGGGCGGGCGCGAGGGCGCGCAGCTCGGCGATCGAGATCGTGTGCCCGTCGTGGTCCCCGTCTCCGACCTCCGGAGACGGCGACGCGGCCGGGACGAGGTCGATCAGCCCGTGCTCGTCCTCCGGCTCGCGGATCGCGGCGTCCTCGACGACCCGGGCGACGGTCTCGCCGAAGAGGTGGTCGTACTCGTCGTCGGCGGCGCGGACCGTGTCGGAGACGGGCACGCGGGTCTCGTCGTGGCCGAGGGGGGCGGCGGCGGGCTCGGGCGCGGCGGCCGGCGCGGAGACGGCGGGCGGCGCCGGAGCCGCAGGGGGCGCGGCGGCGGGCGGGGCGGAGTAGCCCCACTCGTCGAGCTCGCCGGTCTCGGCCGCGGGCTCGGCGGCGGGGATCCGCCCGACCGACGCCGGGTCCGCGTCCTGCGGCTCGACGACCACCGGATCGACGACGACCGGCTCGACGAGCACCGGCTCGACGGTGACCGGCACCGCGACCACCGGCGCCACCACGACCGGGACGGCCTCCTCGGCCGGCGGCGGCGCGGCGGGAGCCTCGACGGCAGCGACCCCGACGACCTGCGGCTCGACGATCGCCGTGTCGACGACCGGCACGACCTCGACGACCGGCTCCTCCTCGGTCGGATCCGCCACGTCGCCCACCTCCGCGCCGACCGGCCGGGCTTCGAGGGTCGCGCCCCGGAACGTCGCCGTCAGCCGCGAGCAGAGCACGACCCCGCTGCCGATCGGCAGGCTCAGCGCCGCCCCGCGCCGGCCCGCCTTGACGCGCAGGCTGATCGAGACCGGAGCGGCGATCATCCGCTCGTTCCAGGTGGTCACCCCCTCGCCGGAGAGTGCGACGACGGGCGCGTCGTCGCCGAGCTCCTCGATCACCTCGACGAGCAGATCGCCGCGGACCGCGACCCGCGACAGGTCGTCCTCGAGGGAGACGACGGCGAACGGCGGGAGCGCCAGCAGGCCGGCCCCGAAGACTCCGGTGAGCGACTCGAGCACGCCCGCGAGGCCGCGGCCCGCCGCGAAGGCCTCGGAGACCTGCTTGACGCCCTCCTCGCCCAGCACGTCGGGCAGCAGCGCCATCCCGCGGTCGGAGACGACGCCGAACCAGCGGCCGGGTCGATAGCGGATCTCGGTCACGGGCGAGCCCCCTCGGTGTCGGGAGTGCCGGCGACGAACGGTGCCGCGACGATCTCGCGCGTGACGATCGCGCGCGGCACGGTGTCGTCGCTGACGGCGGTGGCGAGCGGCAGCCGGTCGCTCGGCACGGTGCGATCGAGGTCGTCGCCGGCGCTGACGGCCGTCGCGTCGATGACCAGCACGGTCAGGTTGTCGCGGCCGCCGTGGAGGAGCGACTCGTGCAGCAGCCGGGTGGCCGCGGCCTGCGGGTCGGCCTCGTCGCGGAGGACGAGAGCGATGCGGGCGTCGTCGAGCTCGGTGGTGAGCCCGTCGGAGCAGACCAGCATCCGGTCGCCAGTCGCGGCGGGGAGCAGCCAGAAGTCGGGCGCACCGGCGCTGCCCGCACCCAGCGCCCGGGTGATCACGTTGCGCTGCGGGTGGGTCTGCATCCCGGAGGCGTCGAGCTCGCCCGCCTCCACGAGCTCCTGCACCACCGAGTGGTCGACGCTGACCTGCTCGAGGGCGCCGTGCGCCATGCGGTAGGTGCGGGAGTCGCCGAGGTTGAACACGAGCCAGTAGCCCAGGTCCTCGATCTCGGCGATGGCCAGTCCGCTGACGGTCGTCCCGGCGCTGCGCTCGGTGCTGAGGGCCAGCTCCGCAATGCGGACCTGGGCGCCGGCGAAGCACTCCTCGATCTCGGAGACGCGGACCGTGTCGTGGCCGACCAGACTGCGGAACGCGTCGACGGCGATCGCGCTGGCGACCTCTCCGGCGTCGTGCCCGCCCATGCCGTCGGCGACGACGAAGACCGGGGGTTCCGCGACGTGCGAGTCCTCGTTGATCGCCCTTTTCATCCCGCGGTCGGTGGCGCTGCCCCACTGCACGGCGATCGGGCTGCCCGCAGCGCTCATGCCCACTCCACCGCCGCCGTGCGGTCGCCGAAGGTCAGTGTGGCGCCGACGGGCACCGCGGCGCGCCCGCCGGGCGGCACCGGGGTCGCCGTGCCGTCGATCACGACCCCGGTCCCGTTGGTCGAGTGCCGATCGATCACCGAGAGCTCGTCGCCGAGGAGCTCGAGCCTCGCGTGCGTCTTCGAGATCGAGCGGGTCGTGTCGGCGAGCGCCACCAGCTCGCCCGCGGCCTCGCCGGTGCGCGGCGCGGGGTTGCGCCCGACGAGCGCGGAGTCGGAGACGACAACGACGGTCCCGTCGTCGAAGCGGAGCCGGACCGCGCGCGGGCGCGGCTGCGCGGGGGCGACGGCGCTCATCCGGGTGAGCTCGAGGTCCTCCGGCTCGTGCGCGGGGGCGCTCGGACGGGCCGGAGCCGAAGCGGCGGAGCCGGGCACGGCGGAGATCACGCCGCCTGCGGGCGGTCCCGCGAAGCTCGCCGGCGCGGCGGCCGGCGCGGAGTACACGGCGGGCGCGGCGGTCGCGGGCGCGGAGGCGAGGGGCGCGGAGTACGCAGCGGGAGTGGCAGCGGCGACGGACGACTCCGCTGTCGCACGCGGAACGACCGGCTCGTCGAGGTCGGCCACCACGGCCACCGACGAGGTCGGCACCGGCGCCTCCCGCACGGACGAGACGGGACGCAGGGCGCCCGCCGAGCGGGTGTCGATCATCCAGGTGCCCGTGGCCTGGTCGTGCCAGCCGCGGTTCTCCCCCGAGGTGTCGAACAGCGGCGAGAAGTAGCCGACGATGATCGCGGCGCAGAGGTTGAAGACGACGTTCCGGCCGGCCGCCTTCCAGAATCCGAGCGGTTCCCCGCTGTCGTAGCGCACGAGGCGCAGACCGAGCATCCGCATCCCCGGGGTGCCCCGCCCGCCCTGCGCCTTCGTGTAGAAGAGGCCGAAGGCGAGGATCAGAACGGTCGGCCCGAACGCTCCGAAGTACGCGATCGCGCTGTAGGCGCCGGTCGTGGAGGCCGTCTGCCAGAGCGCCCAGGTGAGGAGCCAGACGATCACGTAGGAGAGGAAGAACCAGACGCCGACGATGACACTGTCCAGCAGGTAGGCCCCGACCCGGGGGCCGAGCGCGGCCGGAACGCCGAACGGCACGGCCGCCGTCCGGCGCGGAGTCCCGGCGCTGAGGGCCGCCGCCCCGCAGCCGCGGCAGAACGCCGCGCTCGCGTCCATCGTCGTCGAGCAGCGCGAGCACACCCAGCCGGACGTCGTCGTGTCAGTCATGGAGATCCTCGTTCCTCGCGGGTCGCCCCGTCGTGTTCGTCCGGGCGCCGCGGGCGGCGGTGGTGGCGCGAGTCAGCCAGGCCGGCCGCAGGGAGCGCAGGGACAGGCGCGCCCGGAGCCGCCGCCAGGGCGAGACGGTGGCGTGCAGCTCCGCGACGAGCGCGTCGGTCTGCTCCCAGAAGGCGGCGACCTCGGCGTCGACCGGATCCAGCGGCCCGAAGACCGCGGCATCGGCCCGCCGGGCCAGGACCGCCACCCCTGCGCTCGGGTACTCGGAGTGCAGCAGAGCCGCGTCCTCGAGGCGGGTGGCTCCGGCCGGGACGACGGTCCCCAGGTCGGCGGCGCGGTCGAGCACCTCGTCCCAGCCGCCGCTGATCCGGTCGGCCGCATGCTCGGCGCCCACCCGCGCCCGGCGGCGTCGGCGCTTGAGGGCCGCGATGAGCAGCGCGGGGCCGAAGAGCAGCGCCGCCAGGCCGACGGCTCCGCCGGCGACCGCGAGCACGACGCCGATCCAGCCCAGGTCCGGGCCCCGGTCGTCCTCGGTCTCGTCCTCCTGGACCACGTCCGGCGGCACGACGGCCGGCTCCTGCGGGGGCGGCGGCGGCTGGAGGACCTGGGCCTTCGGCTGGGCCGCCGGCTCGGGCTGCTGATCCTGCAGGATCTGCTCCTTCGGCGGCGTGGGATCGAAGGCCACCCAGCCGTGCTCCGCGAACGCGACCTCGACCCACGCGTGCAGGTCGTCGCCGGTGATCGCGACGTCGCCGGAGAGATCCGACCCGGCCGCCGGGTAGTAGCCCATCACCACGCGGGCCGGGAGACCGAGCTCGTCGACCATCAGCGCCATCGTGGTCGCGTAGTGCTCGTCGTCGCCGACCATCCCCCTCTCGTCCGTGAGCAGCAGCTGCAGCCGCTCCGAGCCGTGACCGGGGCGGGACTCCGCCTCGCCCTCGAGGCCGTGGCTGAAGTAGCCCTGCGTCGAGAGCGTGGTCGCGATCGCCCGCACCTGGCTGAGCGCGGTGGTCGCCTCACCCACCGAGGCGAGCGTCGCGTCGGTGAGCGCCTCCGGGACGTCGACCGGCGTCGGCACGGTGACGGGTGCCGCGACGGCGTCGGCGAGCTCCTCGTCGCTCGGCACCGGGGGGAGGGTCGTGGTCAGCGTGTAGGAGTCGCCGGCCGCGAGCCGCGAGGTCACGACCGCGACGCCGGTCTCGTCGTTGTAGTGCAGCGATCCGCTCAGCGCCTCGGCCCGCGGCCCGGCGAACTCGATCGACGACGGGTAGCCCGCGTCTGGCAGCCAGACTCCGCCGAGGTCCGCCGCGGTGAAGCGGAGCACGGCCGGCGTGCCCTCGTGCTCGCCGGCGATGGTGCTGCCGACGCGGGCGAAGCTGCCGGAGCCGCCCCCGCCGCCGGTCACGTCGAAGACGGTCCCGGTGTACGCGTCCATGGTCGCGAGGCGCACCCGCACGCCCTCCTGCAGGCCCGACACCGTGAACAGGGTCGCGTCCTTCTGATCGCGGACGGTCTTGCGGAAGGAGGCGAGCGGCGTCGGGTAGTCGTCGAGGTCGAACGGCGGCACGATGTCCTCGCGGAGAGTCGAGCGCGACCCGGCCGGGGCGACGGCGCCGGCGGAGACGCCGACGACTGCGGCCGCGAGCGCCAGGACGAGGGCGCCGGAGCCGATCCGGCGCAGCCGCAGCTGACGGACCGCGGAGGGGTCGACCGCCCCGTCGCCGCCGGCGGCGGAGGTCTGCGCCGACTGGCGGCGCCAGGCCGCCCAGGCCAGCCCGACGACGCCGAAGGCGATCGCCTGGGCGAGGGGCGCGACGGCGTCCGCGGTGCCGAAGAGGATCGAGACGAGCACCAGAGCCGCGGCCGGCACGAGCGCCCAGACCGGGCGCGGGGCGCGCAGGGCGATCGTCGCCGCGACGACGGCGCAGACCAGCGCGGCGCAGAACGGCACGACGAGCAGCTCCGGGAAGCCGTTCGCCGGCGGCTCGACGGTGAGCAGGCTCTTCCACGAGGTGACCAGCGCGGTCGCGAGGCCCAGGAGGCTCTCCGGGCTCGGGATGCCGCCGAGGAGGCCCGCGGAGCGGAACGCCGCCGCGGTGCCGACGAGGGAGTAGGCGGCGGCGGTCACCGCGGTCGTCGTCAGCAGGCCCCAGCGGGCTCGCGCCGCGAGGGCGCCGACCGCGAGACCGGCGACGATCCCGAGGCCGCCCGCGACGAGGTGGTCCGCGCCGGCGAAGACCCGGCCGAAGCCGACCGCGCCGACGGCGAGCAGCACCGCGAGGGCGACCAGATCGACGGCGACGGCCGCCGGTGCCCGGCCCCTCACGCGGCACCTCGCCGCACGGCCGCCGGCAGCTCCTCGAGAGCCGGGACGCTGAGCAGCGCGAGCTCCCCGATGCTGCGGCGGGCGGCGGGCCGATCCTCGTCGCAGCTCACGCCGATCACGCGCGCGTCGGGAGGCAGCTGCCGGGCCGCCGAGCGGAACCGCGGTGCCGTCACCTCCGAGCCGACGACGAGGATCACGACCGACGCCTGCGGCACCGAGCGGACGAGCGAGCGCGACAGGCCGACGAGGTCGCCCCTGCTTTGCCCGAGCTCCACCCCGGAGAGGTCGTCGAGCAGACGCTTGCCCAGGCCCGCGTGCAGCGACCGGCCCTGCACGAGCACGCTGAGCTGCTGCCCGTCGCGCAGCGCCTGGAGGCCGAGGGAGGCGCAGCTGGAGACAGCGAGCTCGAACTGGTCGTCGTCGCGGTAGTCGGCGGGATCGAGGGAGAGGCCGATCGCGAGGTGCGAGCGGCGCGTCTCCTCGAACTGGCGCACCATCAGCGTGCCGGTGCGCGCCGTCGTCTTCCAGTGCACGTAGCGGCGGTCGTCGCCGGGCGCGTAGGCGCGGAGGGCGTGGAAGGAGACGTCGTTGTTGGAGAGCTCCGGGGCCGGCCGGCCCTCGAGGTCCTTGAGGAAGCCCGAGGACGAGCCGCCGACGGCGACGGTGCGCGGGTGCACGAAGAGGTCGCCGGGCACGGTGTGCGGCACGACGCGGCGGAAGAGCCCGAGGCCGTCGCCGCGGACCGAGCGGACGGGTCCGACGCGGATCACGCCGCGCCGCGCCGTCGGGATGGTGAACAGCTCCTCGTGCACGGCCGCCGCCTCCAGCCGCGGGAGCGGGAACACCGCCAGGCCGCCGCCGACCGGCAGCTCGACCCGCGCGGGCAGGAGCGAGCGGGCCGAGGCGTTGCGCACCTCGACGCGGCCGACCGCCCGCTCCCCCGCGACCACCCGGGTGGCCGCGAGATCGAGGTCGACGGAGTAGGCGGAGCGCCCGATCATGAACGGAGCGGCGGCGACCAGCACCGCCAGCGCCAGGACCGCGAGCAGGACCAGCTCGCTCCAGCCCTGCACCGCGCCGACGATCCAGGCGAGGCCGGCCAGCGCGAGGAGGACCCAGGCGAACGAGGTCGCCACCGCGACCACGGGCACGGCGCGGGCGCGGACGGGCGCGAGCAGCACGCCGGCCGTCTCGACCACGTGGCGCGACCGCTCGACGGCGGCGCCCGCGCGTCGCGCGAGCCCCTCCCTCCGGAGCACTCCGATCCCGGTCATGCCGCTTGACGCTCCTGCGGCGCGGCGACCTCGGCGAGCACGCGCCCGAGCACGCCGTCGGCCGTGGCGCCGGCGAACTCGGCCTCGGGATCGAGGACGAAGCGGTGCAGCCAGACCGAGGCGACCAGCTGCTTGACGTCGTCCGGCAGCACGTAGTGCCGGCCGTTCGCCGCCGCCCAGACCTTGCAGGCGCGGATCAGCGCCATCGAGCCGCGGACCGAGACGCCGATCCGCGTCTCCGGCGCCGAGCGGGTGGCCTCGGCGAGCTGCACGACGTAGCGCAGCACGGCGCCGTCGACGTGCACGGTCGCCGCGAGGTCGGCCATGTCGGCGACGGCCTGGGTCGTGATGATCGCGCGCAGCCCGGCGGAGGGGTTGCGCTCCCCCGCACCCGCCAGGATCCGCTCGGCGGACGCCGCGTCGGGGTAGCCGATCGAGGTCTTGATCAGGAAGCGGTCCAGCTGCGCCTCGGGCAGGCGGTAGGTGCCGGCCTGCTCGATCGGGTTCTGCGTGGCGATGACGAGGAAGGGCCGCCCGACCTCGTGGCCGACGCCGTCGACCGTGACCCGCGACTCCTCCATCACCTCGAGCAGCGCCGACTGCGTCTTCGGCGAGGCGCGGTTGATCTCGTCGGCGAGCACGATCGACGCGAAGATCGGGCCGCGGTGGAAGTCGAAACGGCTCGACTTCTGGTCGTAGATGGTCACTCCGGTGACATCGCTGGGCAGCAGGTCGGGCGTGAACTGGATCCGGTTGCTGGTGCCCTGCACCGTCGCCGCGATCGCCTTCGCGAGGCTGGTCTTGCCGGTCCCCGGTGCGTCCTCGAGCAGCACGTGCCCCTCGGCGAGCATCGCCGTGAGCACGAGCGAGACCACCTCGGACTTGCCGAGCACGGCCTGCCCGACGTTCTGCACGAGCTTCTCGAACGTGGCGGCGAACCAGCCGGCCTGGTCGGGTGTCATGGTCATCAGTGCGATCCCTCTTCTCGGTGCCGACGCGGGGTCAGCACGGTCCCATTCCTGCTTCGCTGCCGTTGACGGTTCCGCGGGCGACATACCAGCCGTCGTCCAGCCGGTACCAGCGGTTGTCGCCGCCCGCCGTCTTGTTCCGCCAGTCGGCATAGCAGTAGACGGTCAGGTCGCCCTTCACCCAGCGGCTGCTGCACGACGGGCCGTCCGGGCTGTAGTGCAACTTGCTGTTGTCGCTGTCCTCGAGGCACGAGTTGACGGGGGCGTTCACGACCCAGCTGGTCTGCGCGGGCGGCGGTGGCGGCGGCGGCGCCGCTGCGGTGTAAGCGCCTCGTCGCTCGATGGCGGACTGCTGACCCTTCTCGTCGACGACGTACGCGTCGACCGCGTGGTACTGGTCGTAACCGTCGCCGAGCCGGATCGTCTGCACGGTCGGGTCGTAGCGCTTGTATTGCTGTTTTCCGTCGGTATCGATCCAGAGATCGGTGATGCGGCGTCCGTTCGGCGAGGGAGGGGTCACGACGTAATCGATCGACGTCCCGTTGACAGTCGCGACGATGGTCGGCATTCCGGGCAGACCATAGGGCGCGAGCCTCGCGGTAGGACTGCTCCACTCGCCCGGATAGGAATTGCCGTCGACTGTCGCAATAGCGCGGACTCGGACCTGATAGGAATTGTTGTTCGAGATCCCCTGCGTGAGCGTCGGCGATGCCGGACGGTCGATTTCATCCCCGTTCAAGTCGTAGTAGTAGACGATCTCTCCGGCACTGGCCCCGTTGCCGCCGCCGGTATTCCAGGCGAAGCCCGTGATCGAGTTGTCGCCCTCACCCGCTGCCGTGATCGTCGGAGTGCCCGGCGTGCCGACAGCCCGTCTCTTCGACGAGTCCACACTGAACTGAGGCGCGGTCTTCTTCGCGTCCGTCGACTTGTTCGTGGCCGCGACCGAGAAGGTGTAACCCGACTCAGAGTTATCCAAGGTGACATTGACGGTGAGATCACCGGTAGTGATGGTCCGGTCGACGGCACCGTTCGTCTTCACCTGCAGCACATAGCCGGTCAGCGCCTCCGCATTCGGTGTCGCCGGCGGGCTCCAAGACACCGGGAGCTGCGTCTGCGTGCCCAACTGCGTCGAGGGGCCGACCTGCGGCGCCGCCGGCGCGCTCGGCGAGCCCGCCGGGCTCATCGACATCGGGCCCGACCAGTCGGAGGGCTCCGGCGAGCGGTTCGACGCCCGCACGGCGACCGTGTAGTTCGAGCCGTTCGTCAGCCCGGTGAGCTGCGTGGTCCGGGTGCCGCCGGGCACCTCGAACAGGTCGTTGCCGGCCCCGCTGAGCTGCACCTCGTACCCCGTCACCGCGGACCCCGGGTTCGCGCCGTCCGCCCACGTCACCGTGAGCGAGCCGTCGCCGTAGTCCAGGCTCGTGATCGTCGGGGCGCCCGGGCGGGCGTCCGGCCGCGCCACGGCCGACGCGGGCGACGCGTCGGACTCGCCGATCTCGTTGGTCGCGGTGACCGTGAAGGTGTACTCGCGGTCGTTGGTGAGGTTCGCGATCGTGCAGGTGGTCGCCGCGCAGTCCTGGCTGCCCCCCGACCACTTCACCGTGTGGCTGGTGATCTCGGCGCCGTTGCTGGCGCCGTCGGACCAGCTGAGCACTACGGTCCGGTCCTGCACCGAGCTGACCGACGGCGTCCCCGGCGCGGCGGGCTTGCCCTGCACCGTGACGCGGATAGTGCCGAACACCCGGCGCTCGGCGTCGCCGGTGGCGTCCGCCACCTGGTAGCGCACCGTCATGGTGCCCACGAAGTCCGCGTTCGGCGTGACGACGACGGAGCCGCCCTGGGCGCTCGCCGTGCCGGTGTCGGCCCCGGAGTCCACGATCGGATCGCCGACCAGCGTCAGCGGCGTCTCGGGGAACGGATTCACGTCGTTCGAGAGCACGTCGACCGTGGTCGGCCGGCCCTGGGGCGCCTTCGCGACGACGTCGTCGTTCGCGACGGTCAGCGGCCGGGTCGACGCGGTCACCCGCACGACCACTGAGCCCTGCACGGGCTGCGTGGTGCCGTCGGTCACGGTGATCGCCAGCGTCTCCTGCGTCCCCTTCGCGACCGACTCGTCGGCTGCGACGGAGAGCACCGAGCCCGACACGGAGGCGGTCATCCCGGTGGGCGCGCCCGTGACGCTGTAGCTCAGCTTCGCCAGGTCGCCCTTGTCCGGGTCACTCGAGAGCGCCCGCAGATCCAGCGTCGACGCGTCCTCGCCGGCCGCGACCTCCATCGCTCCCCCGGCGAACGTCGGCGGCTGGTTCTCCGGCGGCAGCACCGTGATCGGGATGCTCAGCGTCGCCTTCACCCCGGCGGGGTCGTCGGGCCCGGTGCCGTCGGTGACCTCGAAGGTCAGGGCGTCCGAGCCGAAGTAGTCGGGGGCCGCGGTGTAGAGCAGGGTCGACTCGTCCCGGACGAGCACCCCGTCGGCCGAGTGCAGCGCCGACACCCGGTCGGCCTGCGTGAGACGAGCGGTCTTCCCCTCGGGAGCCACAACCCAGTCGGTCAGCGGGATCGTCGCCTGCTCGCCGGCCTTCACCTCGAGCGGCTCGACACCGGGCTTGAGCGAAGGGCCGGTCGAGCTGAGCGCCGGCACCCGGATGAAGGCGGTCGCCACCTGCGAGTCGGCATCGGTCGCCGTGTACGTGAGGAGCTGCGCCTCCTCGCCGGGGGTCACGGTCACGACTCCGCCGGTCCCGACCTCGGCTCCCGCCGGCTCGCCGAGCAGCGCCACCCGGAGCTCGCTCGCGACGCCGTCCGGATCCTCGTCGTTCTTCAGCACGGGCACCTCGACGGTCTGTGCCGTCGTGATCTGCGCGGTCGTGACCGTGTCGTCGCGGGCGATCGGCGGCAGCAGCGCCGCCTCCTCCGCCACCGTCACGAGCAGGCTTCCGACGGCGGTCGCGCCACGCGGATCGCCGACCGTGTACTGGACGGCGTAGTCGCCCTCCGCCTCGGGAGTCGTCACCAGCACGCGGCCGGCCGACAGCCGTGCCGTCACTCCCTCCGGAGCGGTGAGGCCGTCCGCGACCAGCGAGAGCGTGTCGCCGTCGGGGTCGGTGTCGTTCGCGAGCACGTCGACGGCGATGCTGCGCGCGGGCTGCGCGGTCACGACGTCCTTGACGGCGTCCGGCGCCTGGTTCTCCGTCGACGCAGGCGCGATGCCGACCTGGATCGTCGCCGTGCCCCGCTTGCCGAGAGCGTCGCTCACCTCGTAGCGGAAGGTGTCGGTGCCGACGGAATCGTCGAAGGCCGTGTAGGTGAGGTGATCCGCCCCGACCTCGTCGATCCGCCCCTTGCCGGGAGCGCTCGCCTGACCGACGAGCGTCACGCTGTCGCCGTCCGGATCGGTGCCGTCCAGCGGGATCGGGATCGAGACGGTCGTCCCCGAGAGCGTGCGCGCCTCGAGGTTCTCGGGCCGCGGCGGCGAGTTCGCCTCGCGGTTCATCGGCAGGATCTGGATGCTGACGTAGCCTGCGTCCTTCTGGCCCGAGGCGTCGATCGCCTCGTAGGTGACGTAGACCGTCTTCGCGGTGTCGCCCGCCCGGAACCGCAGCCGGTCCTCCGAGACGAACGCGACGCCGTCGGCGGCGTCGGGCAGCGGTGCCACGAGGTCGGGCACCACCGTCAGCAGCCGGCCGCCGGGCGAGACGTCGTTGGCGAGCACGTCGATCGTGACGGTGTCGCCGACGCGCACGGCTGCCGAGTCGTCGGTCGCGATCGGCGGCTCGAGGGTCGCCGGAGCGGGTGTCGGCACCACCAGCACCTCGCCGGTCGTGGTCCCGGTGCCGTTCGAGACGACGTAGCGGAAGGTCACCGGCTCGGTGATCCCCGGCTGATCCGTGACGCGGAGCACCTCGTGCTCGAGGATCGCCACCGCGACACCGGCGCCGGCGTCCACCTTCACCGAGGAGACGACGAGCAGCCCGCCGTTGGGGTCGGAATCGTTCTGCAGCACGTCGACGAGCGCGGTGCCGCCCGAGGGCAGGAGCGCGACGTCGCGCACGGCGACCGGGTCCTTCGCCTCACTGGTCGCCGGGAGGACGTCGACGCGGACGAGTCCCGGGGTCGAGTCCGGTCCGTCGCTCGCGCGGTACTGCAGGTAGTAGCTGCCGGGTGTCGGCGACGTGAAGGTGAAGGTCCCCGCCGTGTAGTCGGGGGTGACGGTCGCGCCGGCGGGCTGCTCGACCTCGGCGAGCAGCAGGGGCGCGCCGGACGGGCTGAGGTCGTTGCCGAGCGGCGCGACCGTCGCGGTCTGATCCGCAAGGGTCGTCACGTGGTCCGGATTGGTCACGGGGACGGTCGAGCCGGGCGCGCGGACGTCCACGTGCAGCACCCCCGCGATCTCGTCGGTGCCGTCCGAGACGAGCAGGTCGACGTCCTTCCGGCCGAGCTCGGCGCCGATCGCGTCGAAGGTGACGAGTCCGTCGGCGGTCGAGCGCACCTGGTCGTCGCTGGTCGATGTCGCAGCGCGGAGGAAGAGCTCGTCGCCGTCCGGATCGATCCAGTCCGGCAGCACGTTGTAGGAGACCGAGGCGCCCTGCTCCAGGAGGATCCGCCCCTCGCGCTTCTGCTCAGGAGGCGCGTTGCTGCCCGCCGGCGTCACGGTCAGCGTGACGACGGCGTCCGCGGTCTGCCCGCGTCCGTCGTCGGCGGTGTACGCGAACGTCGCAGACCCGCTCGCCTCCGGGGGCAGGGTGATCTGCAGGGCGCTGCCGCCGTAGATCGGCGACACCGCGCCCAGTGCGGGCTGCGCCCCGGTCACGGACGCGGTGAGCACGTCCCCGTCCGGGTCGCTGTCGTTGTCGAGCACCGGCAGGATGACGCTGCGCCCGGCGCGCACGCCGAACTCGTCGTCCACGGCGACCGGCGGAGTGTTCTCCTCCGACCGCTCCGGGATCGTGTCCTGCACCTGCTGCTGGGTGCTGGTGTTGTCGTCGTCCTTGGTGGCGTCGTCCTCCGGCGGCGTGACGTCCTCCCAGTCGGAGACCTCCTTCATGTCCTGGTTCACCAGCCAGACGGAGCCCACGGTCAGCTCGTTCAGCACGACCGCGCTGCGATTGACGCGGAAGACCGCCTGCCGGTCGGCGCCGAGGTCCGGCACCTCCTTCGCGACGTCGTCCGCGGTTCCGCCGCAGTCGCGCAGGTACCGCCCCGAGCCGGACCAGGCGGCGTAGGTGCAGCCGTTGACCCGGACCGGCGCGACGGCGGTTCCGGTCCCGCCGGAGTCCACCGTCCGTGCGGCCGAGCCGTCCAGCGGCTGCAGGAGCAGGGCGGCACCGGTCGAGATCGCGACGTCCTCGCCGCCCGTGCTCGGCTGCTGCAGCGTCAGCTCGTCCGCGACTCCGAGCTGCACCGGGTCGTCCCCGTCGATCGACACCGCGCCGCTCCCCGCGTCGAGGAGGACCGGGGTGGAGCCGACGGCGGTGATCGCCGGCGTCGCTCCCTCGGCGAAGCCGGAGACGGCGGAGGTCGAGGGGGCGCCGCCGGTGCGGACCGTGACGAGCTCCTGCTCGCTGGGCGAGTAGGCGAAGACCGTGCCGTCGGCCGCGACTGTGGCCGCCGCATCCGCGCCGAGCTCGGCCGTGGGCTCGTCGGCCTCGACGCTGAACGAGGCGAGCGCGTCGACGGCCCGCACCCAGAGCGCGCCGGTGGCGGCGTCGAGGATCGCCAGCACGCCGCCGCCGAGCACGACCGAGGAGTCGGCGGGCACGGCGACCGCCTCGCCGAGTGCGACCGACGAGGTGTCCACGAGCGAGACGGTCGCGTTGCTCTGGTCGTGGACGACGACGGTGCCCGCCTCCTGCGCGACGTCGAAGCTCGTCCCCTGGGTGCGCAGGGCCGCGTCGAGGACCTCGGAGGGGTAGTTGAGCCGGCCCGCGAGCAGCGCGGTCGGCTTGGTCACCCAGACCCCGGCGTCGTTGAGATCCACGTCCTGGGTGGTCACCCCCTGGTAGAGCACGGCCATCGTCGAGACGACGAGCGCGGCGGCGGTCACCGACGCGACGGAGGCGGCGGAACGGGTGCGGCGGGACAGCCGTGAGAACACGCTCGGACCGTTCCTCTCGGGAGTGGGGGGCGGGGTCGTCCGGTCGGCGGCGGGCCGTCCGGCGGAACGTGCTCATCGTGTCCGCCGGCCACTCCGGCCACCAGCCGTCAGTTGTCGCGGCACCCGTCCGGGGGTCACGGCGGGTGCCCGCCGAGGACCGGTGGCGAGCGTCCGCCGACGGCACCGCCGGGCCGGGTCCCGCGGAATCGCGCCGATCCTTAGCACTCCAGGACCGCGAGACCACGGATTGGGACGCGGTGTCGCTTCGCCTTGCGACGTCCCGGCGCGCATCGCACACTTCAGCCATCGATGCCGACCACCCGACGGCTCGCCTCTCCCCTGACGATCCAGGACGCCGATGCCCGCCGCCGTGAGCACCCTTTCCCGACCCCTCGAGTCAGCACCTCCCCTCGAGCCCCTCGCTTCTCCCGAGCCCCTCGCTCCCCTCGAGCCGGCCGCTCCCCTCGCCGTCGACCCCGTGCGCTCGATCTGCGTGATCGACGACCACGCCATCGTCCGGTCCGGCATCGCCGAGCTGCTGCGCGGGACCGACGACCTGCGTGCCGACGCCGTCGCCGCCACCGTCGCCGAGATCGAGGAGGACGCCGCGGACTTCGACCTCGTCATCCTCGATCTGCGACTCGGCGACGGCAGCGACGCCGGCGAGAACGTCTCCCGGCTGATGCGCCGCGGCACCCGCGTCCTGATCTTCTCGGCCGGCGACGACCCCGACTCCGTCCGCGCTGCGGCCAGGGCCGGCGCGCTCGGCATGGTGCGCAAGTCCGAGGAGGACTCCGTGCTCCTCGAGACGATCCGCTCGGCGGCGCACGGCGTCGCGGTCGCCTCGACCGACTGGGCCGCGGCCCTCGACGCGGACGTCGAGCTCGCCGACGCCGGACTCAGCGCCCGCGAGCGCGAGGTGCTGGCACTCTACGCCGCGGGCGAGAAGGCGCAGCGCGTCGCCTCCCTCACCGGTCTGTCCCGCGACACCGTCACCCACTACGTCGGGCGGATCCGCGCCAAGTACGCGCGGGTCGGCCGCCATGCGGGGACCAAGGTCGAGCTCTACATCCGCGCGATCGAGGACGGCCTGCTCGAAGGCCCGATGTGAGATCCGGAGCCGCGGCGGCGGAGGAGCCGAGCTTCGGCATCGGCGACCGGTTCGAGCGGATCTTCGTCGTCGCATTCAGCATCGGCGGCATCGCGTTCCACGCCGTCGCGGCGCTCGGCTACGCGGCCACCGCTCTCGGGATCTCCCCGCTCTGGGCCGTCGCCGCATCCGTTCTGGTGCTGCCCGCCCCGCTGGTCACCCTGCTCGTCGCGATGCGCGGCAGCCTCGACGCGGTGCGGACCGTGCTCCGCGCGCACGTCGTCCTGTTCGCCGTCCTCGCTCTCGCGCTGATCCCGGCCGTGCCGCCCGGGAGCGGCCCCGCCGCCACCTCCTGGCTGATCGACGCCGTGCCCGTGGCGATGACCGCCGCGGCCGTCGCCTTCCCCGCGCGCCTCGTGCCGCTCGCCGTGGCCGGCGTCTGCCTCCTGCTCTTCGCCGTCCGCGCCGCCACCTCGGGATCGCCCGTCGTGGCGATCGAGGAGGCGGTCGACATGGCGATGATCGGCACGGTCTTCGCGGGGCTCGCCCAGGCGGTCCTCGGCGCCGGCCGGTCGCTCGAGCGCGCGACGCGCGAGTCGGTGCTCGCGGCCGCCCGTGCCGCCGGCCGAGCGGGGCGGCGGAGCGAGCGCATCCGGGTCGGCGCGCTCGTGCACGACGAGATCCTCTCCTTCCTGCTCAACGTGGAGCAGATCAGCCACTCCGCCGAGCGCTCCCGAGCCGCGGCGCGGATCGCCCTCGCGCACCTCGCGGAGCTCCGGCGGACGGATCCGACGGGCCCGACCCCGAGCCGGGCGATGCTGACCGCGGGCGAGTTCGTGCGCGCCGCCTCCGTCCGGATCACCGAGGCCGCGCCGCTCGCCGTCCTCAGCACCCGGATCGCGGCGGGCGCCGTGGCCGTCCCCTCCCCCGTCGCCGACGCGCTCATCGACGCGACCGTGCAGGCCGCGCGGAACGCCGTGCAGCACGCCCGCTCGACAGACGGCGCCCCCGCCGCCGTCCGCGCGTCCCTCGCCGTCGACGAGCGCGGGCTCTCGATCGAGGTCGGCGACGACGGCGGCGGGTTCGTCGCCGCCGCCGTGCCGCAGAACCGGATGGGACTGACCACGAGCATCCTCGGCCGGGTGACCCAGATCGCCGGGGCGACCGCGCAGATCGCCTCCGAGGCGGGCACCGTGGTGCGGTTGGAGTGGCGCCGGTGACCCGCCCGCGCCGTCTCGAGCAGAGCGCCGACGTCTCCGACCTGCTCGGCTTCGGCGGCGGCCACGTCCGGGTGATCGGGCTCCTCTTCGTCGGCGCCAACGTCCTCCTCGCGACGCTGAACCTCGACTGGTCCCGCCGCCCCGCGCTCACGGCGGCGGCGGTGCTGATCGTCGCCCTCCTCGTCGCGCTGGTCGTCCGGCGCCCCCGCGATCCGCTCCCGCTCCCCGGCACCCTCCTGGTCGCGGCCGGCGCACCGGTCGCCGCGGCCCTGGGCTGGTGGGCCCTCGAGCCCACCGGCTGGGAGGGGAGCTTCGCCACCTGGTTCCTCGGCGGCACCGCGTTCCCGCTCTTCGCCCTCTGCCTCCGCGGTCGGATCCTCGCGGCGGTCGCGGGCCACTTCGCGGTCGGAGCCGTGACGCTCGCCTGCGTCCTCGGCAGCGGCCACAGCGCGCTCTTCGCCCTCGAGGCGATGTCGCGCTACGCGATCCTGCTCGTCTGCGGCGTCCTGTTCCGCCTCGGCCTGCGCTACGCCATCGGCCGGATGGGCGAGGTGCGGGCCGAGCTCGAGCGCCTCGCCACCGAGACGGCGGAGGCCGACGGCCGCTTCGCCGAGCGGGAGAAGCGCGTGCGGCTGGTCGCGGACCTCGCGGAGCCGCTCCTCGCGCGAGCGGCCGCCGGCGAGCCCTACTCCCCCGCCCTCGCACGAGACGCGGCCAACGTCGAGGCCGGCATCCGCGACGGGCTCCGCGCCTTCGGCCTCGTGCGCGACCCGCTGGTCGCGAGCGTCCGCGCCGCGCGGCTGCGCGGGGTCCAGGTGGTGCTCCTCGACGACTCCGACGGCGACCTCGACGAGTCCACCCTCGACCGCGTGGCCGCGACCGCCGCGCGCGCCTTCGAGCAGATCGGCTTCGGGCGCGTCACCGTGAGGCTGCTGCCGCCCGGCCGGGGCGCGGTCGCGACCGTCGTCGCCGATACCGAGCCGGGCCTGCACCTCGAGGTCCGCTAGGCGGCACGCCGCTCGCGGTCCTCGTCCGAGTACTGCACCCGCGGGTTGAGCGCGAGCGCGTCCCGGGCCGCCGCGCGCGCGAGGGTGAGGGCCGCCGAGAACCGGGGCCTGCGGACCGTGCCGGCGGTGCGCCCGTAGACGTCGACGTGCGCGAACGCCGGCGCCCAGGTCGGGCGGGGCCGGCGGTTGCCGACGGCGGCCGTGAGATGCAGGAACGCCTGTGCGGAGCCGAGCGCCGAGGCCGCGTCGACCCCCGGGGCGATCGAGGGCAGCGGCGCCGGAGCGGCCGACGTGACGGCCCGCAGCACCCGGAGGTCGGTGTAGGGCGGGATCACGGGCAGCGTCCTTCCCAGCACCGCCGGGCGCCGCGCGATCTCCTCGAGCGGCAGATCCTCCGTGAAGCCGAGCATGCGCTCCACGGTGTGCCGCGACCTCGGGTGGAACGACGTCGCCTGCGCGGCCCAGCCGACGTTCATCACCCACAGCACCGGCAGATCGAGCGCGCGGGCGGTCCGCGCCAGCAGCACGCCCACCTCCGGGGTCGTCACCTCCGTCTCGTCGACGACCAGGTCCGCGCCGCGCGCGAAGCCGAGCGCCGTCTCCGGGAGCACGCCCGCGGGGAAGACGTCGACCGTCGCGTCGGCGTCGAGCGCGAGCACCGACTCGCGGAACACCTCGGCCTTGTTCCGGCCCACCGCCGCCAGCGTCGCCCCGGGCACCCGGTTCGCGTTCTCCGGCTCGAAGACCTCCGGGTCGGCGACCGCGAACGAGCGCACGCCCATCTGCGCGAGCTTAAGCCCGAGCTGGAACCCGTCCCCGCCGACGCCCGCGAGCGCGATCCGCGCCGAGCACAGCGCCTCCTGCTCCGCCTCGCTCCAGAAGCCGAGGTTCCTGGCGAACCGGGGGGCCGTCACGTCCGTGCTCACGCCGCCAGCTCCTGCTCGTCGTCGATCCCGACGAGGATGTCGCGCGCCGTGAGGAGGCGGCCGGGCAGCCAGCGGCTGAGCCGCCTGATCGGCGGCACCTCGATCGCGATCGCGACGTTGTGACTCCGGTACGCGCCGATCCACCGCCGCTCGCCGATCCTCGTGGCGGTGAGCGAGAGGCGCAGCAACCGCTCGAGCACCGGATCGATCAGCCCGTAGGCGGAGCGCATCCCGGCCTCGTCGAGGAAGGCGAGGACTGCGGCGTACAGCTCCAGCACGCACGCGTGCTGCGCGGCCCGGTTCTCGTGCCGCGCGACGAGGCGCGAGACCTCGACGGAGGGCTCCGGTGCGGGGCTCGAGCCGAAGACCTCCGGCCAGTACCGCTCGACGGGGAGGCGGTCGTCGGTCACCGCGCGGGTCGCGCGACCCTTGACGATCAGGCGGAGAGCGGCGCGGATCCGCAGCTCGCCCGCACACTCCTCGACGACCGCGAAGGCGAGCGAGCGAGCATCGTCCTCGTCGGTCTCCCGGCCGTCGCTCCCGTGCTCGGCGGAGAGGAAGCCGGCCTCGTCGACGTAGATCTCGCGCCGCAGCTCGAGGAAGCGGCGGTAGGCCTCCTCGGCCCCTGGGACGGGGACGCCGCCCGAGGCGATCAGTCCGGTGGTCCGCCCGGTGGTGCCGGACGACGGTCGCTGCTGCAGGTCTCGCATGGGGTTCTCCTCGACTCGGAAGCGTCTGTTCCGACGAGACCGATCGTGGAGAGCGGGCGGGCCGCGAAGAATGGGGACGTCTCCCCACGGGCAGAGGTGCCCGTCGGCTCAGGCGAGCTCGTCCACGTCGTCGAGGTCGACCGCGACCGAGCTGACCAGCGCGAGCAGCGCCTCCGCGTAGGCGTTCTCGGCGATCTCGTCCTCGAAGTCGCGCTGCTCGCCGGCGAGCTCGACGGTCACGGCGAAGCGCACCGGCCCGCCGGCCGCGACGCGGCGCAGCGAGCGGAACGTACCGCGGAGCAGCTCGCGCAGCTGGTCCTCGCGCGGCAGCCAGAGCGAGTCGTCGAGCGCCACGGAGTCGAGCGCCCACTCGGTCGTGCCGTTGAAGCCGAGCACCGTGCCGGTCTCGTACTCGTGCGCTTCGATCGTCATGTCGCTCACGGTGAAGACGTCGCCGTCGAACCCCTCGCGCTCGATGCGGAAGCGGTCGCCGGTGACCGGTGCCCAGCGCAGACCCGCGGTCCGCAGCGCCCTGGCCAATTCGAAGGAGATCATCTCCCGATCATGGCCCGCGTTCCCGGACGGAGGCCGCGAAGACGGGACCGCGGCCCCGATGTCGGTGGGTGAGTTTACGTTCATGAAACGTCCGGTTCACAGGCCGGGCACCCGCACTGCATAGCGTGGCTCACTGTGCCCCTTTCAGGGGCGAAGGGTCGCCGTCGCCGTGCGGTGACGCACCACCGCTCTCCGGAGCGGCGATCGAGAGGACCACCATGCCCGACTCCCCCGCACCCCTCGCGGACAGGCCTCGCGCCCGCACACCGAGGAGGCGCCTCGCCCTCGCGGCCCTCGCCGGTCTCGCCCTGGTCGCCACGCCGCTGGTCGCGACCCCCGCCACCGCGGCTCCGAGCGGTGACGAGCTGGTCATCAGCGAGATCTTCGCCCGCGGCGGCTCGGCCGGCGCGACCTACAGCAACCGCTTCGTCGAGCTCTACAACCCGACCGGCGCCGACGTCGCGCTCTCGGGCCTCTCGCTGCAGTACCGCTCGGCCACCGGCACGGCGAACCCGACGACGACCGTCGCGCTCACCGGCACCGTCCCCGCCGAGGGCCACTTCCTGATCGCCGGTGCGAGCAACGGCAGCAACGGCGCGCCGCTCCCCGCCGCCGACCAGACCGCGAACGGCCTCAACATCGCGGCCGCCGGCGGCACGCTCTTCCTGGTCGAGGGCACCGCGACCCTCGTCGCCCCGCCGACCGGCACCGCCGAGCAGCCCGACGCGGTCCTCGACCTGCTCGGCTACGGCACCTCCAACACCTTCGAGTCGGCGGCCGCCACCGCGCCGACGCTGACCGAGTCGATCGCGCGCGCCGACTCCGCGACCGGCGATACCGACTCCAACGCCGCCGACTTCACCGTCGGCGCGATGACCCCCGAGTCCGCCGGCGGCAGCACCCCGGAGCCGACGCCGGCGCCGACCGGGACGGCGACCCCCACGGCGACCCCGACCGCCCCGCCGACGACGCCGCCGACCACCGCGCCGACCGTCTCGATCGCCGAGATCCAGGGCACCGGAGCCGCGTCCCCGCTCGTCGGGCAGACCGTCACCACCACCGGCGTCGTCACCGCGCGCTACGCCACCGGCGGCTACAACGGCTACGTGATCCAGACCGCCGGCACCGGCGCGCAGACCACCGGCCGCACCGCCTCCGACGCCGTCTTCGTCTACTCCTCCGCCTCGGTCGGCGCGGTCGCGATCGGCGACAACCTGCGCATCACCGGCGCCGTCAGCGAGTTCAACGGCCTCACCGAGCTCACCCCGACCTCGGCCGCGACCGTCGAGAAGCTCGGCACCCCGGCCGTCGCGCCGATCGCGGCCGCCGTCGGCCTCCCCCGCACCGTCGAGGAGCGCGAGACGCTCGAGAGCATGCTGATCGCCCCGCAGGGCGCGTTCACCGTGACCGACACCTTCGACCTCAACAGCTTCGGCTCCGTCGGCCTCACCGCCGGCGACTCGCCGCTGCTGACCCCGACCGAGGTCGCCCGCCCCGGAACGCCGGAGCTGGCCGCGGTCGTCGCCGACAACGCCGCGCGCGCGATCGTGCTCGACGACGGCGCCTCGATCAACTTCCTCGGCGCCGCGGCGAACAAGGCGATCCCGCTGCCCTACCTCACCCCGGCCGAGCCGATCCGCGTGGGCGCCCCGGCGACCTTCACGACCCCGGTCGTCCTCGACTACCGCAACGGCGGCTGGTCCTTCCAGCCGACGACGCAGCTGACCGTCGAGAACGCCGCGACCGTCCAGCCCGCGACCTTCGCGAACACCCGCGAGGCGGCCCCCGAGGCCGTCGGCGGCGACCTCTCGATCGCGTCCTTCAACGTGCTGAACTACTTCTCCACCACGGGCGACTCGATCACCGGCTGCACCTTCTACACCGACCGCGACGGCGACCCCGTCACGGTCAACAGCGGCTGCGACGCCCGCGGCGCCGCGAACGCGGACGACCTCGAGCGCCAGCAGGCCAAGATCGTCACCGCGATCAACAGCCTCGGCGCCGGCGTCGTCTCGCTCGAGGAGATCGAGAACTCGGCCAAGTTCGGCAAGCCGCGCGACGAGGCCCTCGCCACGCTGACCGCCGCGCTGAACACCGCCGCCGGCTCGGAGCTGTGGGCGTACGTGCCCTCACCCGCCGCCCTCCCCGCGCTCGCGAACGAGGACGTCATCCGCACCGCGTTCATCTACAAGAAGGCCGTCATCGAGCCGGTCGGCGAGTCCGTCATCCTGAACGACGGCGTCGCCTTCTCCAACGCCCGCAAGCCCCTCGCCCAGGAGTTCCGCCTGATCGGCGACAGCGCCAGCGAGTTCGTCGCGATCGTGAACCACTTCAAGTCGAAGGGCTCCGGCTCCGGAGTCGACGCGGATCAGGGCGACGGCCAGGGCGCCTCGAACGCCTCCCGCGTCAACCAGGCCACCGCGCTCGTCGCGTTCGCCGACCGCCTCCGCACCGAGAAGGCCACCGAGCTCGTCTACCTGCTGGGCGACTTCAACGCCTACTCGAAGGAGGACCCGGTGAAGGTGATCACCGACGCCGGCTACATCGACCAGGGTGCGAAGGACGGCAAGTACTCGTACTCGTTCGACGGCGCGGTCGGCTCGCTGGACCACGTCTTCGCCTCGCCCGCGGCCGACAGGACGGTCACCGGTGTCGACACCTGGAACATCAACAGCGGCGAGTCCGTGGCACTGGAGTACAGCCGCTACGACTACAACGCGACGATCTTCTACGACACCTCGGCGTACCGCTCCAGCGACCACGACCCGGTCGTCGTCGGCCTCGACCTGCCCGAGACCCGGACGGACCCGGAGCCCGAGCCCGTCACGGTCATCGACGTCGCGACCACCGCCTCCACCAGGCGCCTCGCCGTCGTGCGGACGCTGACGGTGTCGGCGGTGAACAACGGCGACGAGACGGTCTCGATCGAGATCACGACGGCGTACGGCAGCAAGACGAAGAAGACGGTCAAGCCCGGCCAGTCGTTCACGGTGAAGACCGTGACCGTCTTCAAGCCCATCAAGGCCGGCACGGCGACCATCGAGGTCACCGCGCCCGACGGCACCGAGCGCGTCTACAAGCAGGCGTACCGCGGCGCCTGATCCCGCGCGACCCCTGACCTCGACGAGCTCCGGCTCCTAGAGTTCGGGGATGCCCGAGGGAGACAGTGTGCACCGTCTCGCCGCCCGCCTCAGGCGGGCGGCGGACGGTCGCACCGTCCTCGAGGGCGAGCTGCGCTGCGGGGACGCGGCCGGCACCTCCCTCGCCGGGCTGAGGATCCTCGAGCACGACACCCACGGCAAGCACCTCCTCACCCGCTTCTCCGGCGGAACGACCCTGCACACCCACCTGCGGATGCAGGGCTCCTGGACCGTGACCGCTCCCGGCCGAGCGGTCCCCCGCTCGGTGCAGAAGGACGTCCGCGTCCGCCTCCGCCTCGACGACGACTCGACCGTGTGGGGCATCGACCTCCCGGTCGTCGAGCTCCTCGCCACCCGCGACGAGCCGCGCGCCGTCGGGCACCTCGGGCCCGACCCGCTCCGCGCGGACTGGGACGCCGACGAGGCCGTCCGGCGCCTCTCCCGCCTCCCGGACCGGCCCGTCGTCGCCGCACTCCTCGACCAGCGCTGCCTCGCGGGTCTCGGCAACCTCTGGGCCAACGAGGTCTGCTTCCTCCGCGGGGTCTGGCCCTGGCGGCCGATCGGCTCCCTCGACGTCCGCGCCCTCGTGGCGACCGCGGCGAGAGGCCTCCGCGCCTCCGTCACGATCCCGGGGATGTTCCAGACCACCACCGGTGACACCCGCCGCGGCGAGCGGCACTGGGTCGCGGGGCGCGCCGGGCGCCCGTGCCTGCGCTGCGGCACGACGGTGCTCGTCCGCGACGAGGTCCGCGACGACCCCGAGCAGCGCCGCACCTGGTGGTGCCCGCACTGCCAGCCGGAGCAGGCGGCCGCCCCCTGAGCCCGCGTACCGCCGCCTCAAGCCCGCGTACCGCTGCCGACGGCCCGTGCGTAGGCTGGCCGCATGACGAACGAGTGGGGAACTCCGGATCCGTCCGCCCGGCGAGACCGGTCCGCGGAGGTCGTCCCGGCGGCCGCCTCCGGCGAGGAGGTGGAGACCGCCCGCGTCGAGGACGCCGAGCGCGCGCTCGCCGTGCGCGAGGTCAAGCGGCGCCGCGACTTCCTGGGATCGGTCGGCGGATGGGCGAGCGTCTCGGCGATCACGACCGCCGTCTGGGTCGGCACAGGGGCCGACGGCTACTTCTGGCCGATCTGGCCGATGATCGGGATCGGGATCGGCGTCGTCGGCCAGGCCGCGTCGATCTGGGGTCCCGCCCGCAAGGAGATCACCGAGGCGGACATCGCCGCCGAGATGCAGCGCCGGGAGAAGCGCCGCCGCTGATCAGTCCAGGCGGCCGACCGAGGTGACGCGGACGACGGCCGCACCCTGCTCGTCCGACTCGGCGAGGTCGACGGTCGCCGAGATCCCCCAGTCGTGGTCGCCGGCCGGATCGTCGAGGATCTGCCGCACGAGCCACTGCGTCGGCTCCTCCGTGACGAGCAGCATCTTCGGCCCCCGGGCGTCGGGCCCGATGCCGATGCTGTCGTGCTCGTCGTAGTAGTCGTCCAGCGCGGCGCCCCACGCGTCGGCGTCGAAGCCGGCGGCGGCGTCGAGCTCGCCGAGCGCCTCGTGGTCGTCGAGGGCGGCGAGGGTCACCCGGCGGAACATCTCGTTGCGCACCAGCACGCGGAAGGCGCGGTGGTTCGCGGTGAGGCGGCGCGGAGCGGGCGGCACGATCGCCTGGTCCGCCGCGTGGAGCGCCGGATTGACCAGCTCCTCCCACTCGTCGACCAGCGAGGAGTCGACCTGGCGCACGAGCTCGCCCAGCCACTCGATCAGGTCGTGCAGCTCCTCGTTCTTCAGCTCGTCGGGGATGGTCTGCCGGGCCGCGCGGAACGCGTCGGACAGGTAGCGCAGCACCAGTCCCTCCGAGCGGGAGAGCTTGTAGAACGCGGTGTACTCGCCGAAGGACATCGCCCGCTCGTACATGTCGCGCACGACCGACTTCGGCGAGAGCTCGAAGTCCTTCACCCACGGCTGCGCGGCGGTGTAGGTCTCGAAGGTCGCCTCGAGGAGCTCCTCGAGCGGCTTGGGGTGCGTGACGGACTCGAGCAGCTCCATCCGCTCCTCGTACTCGATCCCCTCGGCCTTCATCGCGGCGACGGCCTCGCCGCGGGCCTGGAACTGCTGGGCCCCCAGGATCGGGCGCGGGTCGTCGAGGGTCGCCTCGAGCACCGAGATCACGTCGAGCGCGAAGCTCGGCGACTCCGGGTCGAGAACGTCGAACACGGCAAGCGCGAACGGCGAGAGCGGCTGGTTGAGCGCGAAGTTCGGCTGCAGGTCGACGGTCAGGCGGATACGGGTCACGCCGTCGGCTCCGACGCTCTGCTCGACCACGCCCGCCTCCCGCAGCGTCCGGTAGATGCCGAGCGCCCGGCGGGCGAGCTGCAGCTGCCGCTTCCACGGCTCGTGGTTGTCGAAGATCAGGGCGTGCACGTTCGCGTAGGCGTCGCCGCCGCGGGCGATCACGTTCAGCAGCATCGCCGACGTGATCGTCATGTGCGAGGTCAGCGTCTCGGGCTCGGCGTCGACGAGCTTGCGGAAGCTCGGCTCGCCCCAGCTGACGAAGCCCTGCGGCGCGCGCTTGGCGACCCACTTCCTCCGCTTCTTCGGGTCGTCGCCCATCTTGTCGAGAGCCTTCCGGTTCTCGGACTCGTGCTCGGGGGCCTGCACGACCACGGTCCCGGCGGTGTCGTACCCCGCGCGACCGGCGCGGCCGGCGATCTGGTGGAACTCGCGGGCCGAGAGCTGGCGGGTCCGGGTGCCGTCGTACTTGGTCAGCGCGGTGAGCAGCACGGTGCGGATCGGGACGTTGATGCCGACGCCGAGGGTGTCCGTGCCGCAGATCACGCGCAGCATGCCCTGCTGGGCGAGCTGCTCGACCAGGCGGCGGTACTTCGGCAGCATGCCCGCGTGGTGGACGCCGATCCCCAGCCGGAGCAGCCGGGAGAGGGTCTTGCCGAACGCGGTGGTGAAGCGGAAGCCGCCGATCACCTCGGCGATGCGGTCGCGGTGCTCGCGGGTGGCGATGTTCGCGCTGGTGAGCGCCTGCGCGCGCTCGAGAGCGGCCGCCTGCGAGAAGTGCACGACGTAGACCGGCGACTGGTTCGTCGAGAGCAGCTCCTCGATGGAGTCGTGGATCGGAGCGATCTCGTAGAAGTAGTGCAGCGGCACCGGGCGCTCCACGCCGGTGACCCGGGCGGTCTCCCGGCCCGTGCGGCGGCTGAGGTCGGCGGCGAGCGCCGTCACGTCGCCGAGGGTGGCCGACATCAGCACGAACTGCACGTGAGGGAGGGTGAGCAGCGGCACCTGCCAGGCCCAGCCGCGCGCCGGGTCCGCGTAGAAGTGGAACTCGTCCATCACGACCTGGTCGACCGGGGTGTCCTCGCCGTGCCGGAGCGCGAGGTTCGCGAGGATCTCGGCCGTGCAGCAGATGATCGGCGCGTCGGCGTTCACCGAGGAGTCGCCGGTGACCATCCCGACGTTGGAGGCGCCGAAGACGTCGACCAGCGCGAAGAACTTCTCGGAGACGAGCGCCTTGATCGGCGCCGTGTAGAAGCTGCGGCGCCCGGAGGCGAGCGCCGCGGCGTGCGCGCCGATCGCGACGAGCGACTTGCCGGTGCCGGTGGGCGTCGAGAGGATCAGGTTGGAGCCGGAGGCGATCTCGAGCATGGACTCGTCCTGCGCCGGGTAGAGCGGGAGGCCGCGCGACTCCGCCCACTCGGTGAAGGCCAGGTAGACCGCGTCGTCGTCGACGCGCCCGTCCGCGTCGGGCGTCGGCATCCGGTCGAGCAGCGTCGAGGTCATCCCCCCATCCTCCCAGCCCGCGGCCCGTCGCTCGGGTGCGATCCGTCACGGACGGCCCGTGTGCCCCCGCCTCACGGGCCCCGGGTGACGGATCGGTCCGCCGGAGCGAGGGCCCCGTCGACGAGTCCGACGACGCGGTCGGCGTCGGCCAGCACGGCGGGGTCGTGCGAGACGCAGACCACCGTCGCGCCGCGGTCCGCCTCCGCGCGCAGGACCGACCGGATCCGCTCCGCACTCGCCGAGTCGAGGCCGGTGGTGGGCTCGTCCAGGAGCAGCAGGCCGGCCCCGCGGGCGAGCCCCTGGGCGAGGAGCGCCCGCTGCCGCTGACCACCGGAGAGCACCGCGAAGGGCTCCCGGGCGAGCGCGGCGATCTCCATCCGCTCGAGCGCGGTGGCGATCGCGTCCGCCGCGCGCGCGTCGCTGCGGCGGAGGCGGCCGAGCCGACCCCAGGTGCCCACCGCGACCACGTCGCGCACCGTCACCGGGAGGCGGTCCGGGATCGACGCCCGCTGCGGCACGAAGGCGATCGCTCCGGTGACGTCCCGCGTGCCGGACGTCAGTGGACGCACTCCCGCGATCACCTCCAGAAGCGTCGACTTGCCGGCGCCGTTCGGCCCGGCGATCACGGTCAGCGAGCGCGCGGCGACGTCGAGATCGACCCCCGCGAGAGCGCGGCGGGAGCCGAAGTCGACGTGAGCGCCTCGGAGGCGGACCGGGGGCTCGGGCAGGGGTGAGACGTCCATCCCGACGAGCGTACAGGAGTGATAACTGTTCTCATTATCGTGTACGGTCGGGCACCATGCCCAGCCTCCTCGCCGGAATCCTCGAGCCGTTCGCTCTCGACTTCCTCCAGCGCGCCCTCCTCGGCGGCGTCCTCGTCGCGGTCCTCTGCGGCGTCGTCGGCACCTGGGTGGTCCTCCGCGGGATGGCCTTCCTCGGTGAGGCGCTCGCCCACGGGATGCTCCCCGGCGTCGCCCTCGCGACGGTGCTCGGCGCGCCCGTCCTCGTGGGCGGCGCAGCCAGCGCGGTGCTGATGAGCCTCGGCATCGCGGCCCTGCAGCGGCGCGGACGACTGTCCTACGACACCAGCATCGGCCTGCTCTTCGTCGCCATGCTGGCGCTGGGGGTCATCGTGATCTCGCACTCGGGCAGCTTCGCCACGGACGCGACCTCGATCCTCTTCGGCGACATCCTCGCGATCACCCTTGTCGACATCGGGCTGCTCGCCGCCGCCGCCGGAACCGGCCTCCTCGTCGCAGCGGCCTTCCACCGCCCGCTCGTCGCCCTGGCGCTGGATCCGCGCATCGCCGCGGTGCTCGGGCTCGGTCCGCGCTCGGCTCAGGCCGCGCTGGTCGGCCTGGTGACCCTCGCCGTCGTCGCCTCCTACCAGGCGGTCGGCTCGCTCCTCGTCGTCGGGCTCCTTGTGGCTCCCGCGGTGGCCGCCGGGCACTGGACCACCCGCATCCCGACCCGGATGCTGCTCGCGTCGATCCTCGGCGCGGCCTCCGTGCTCGTCGGCCTGCTCGTCTCCTGGCACGCGGCCACGGCCGCGGGCGCCTCGGTCGCCGGCACGGCCATCGCGGTCGCCGCGGTGTCCTGGGCGGTCCGCTCGGCCGCGTCGGCCCTCGCGTCCCGGTCGGGCCCTCAGCCGGTCGCCGCATGAGGCCCTGCCGGCACCGCTCCTCCCCCCGCTCACCCTCGAAAGGACTCCGTGCACTCCCGAACCACCGCCTCCACCGTCCTCCTGGGCGCTCTCGCGCTGGGCCTGGCCGCCTGCTCGACCGATGCCTCCGCGCCGGCCGCGGACGACACGGGCTCCGGCCACGGCGCCGTCGCGAACGCCGCCGAGCTCGCCGAGCCGCGCCTGGGGCTGACGTCGATCGACCCGTCGGGCGCCGTGTCGCACCTCGACCTCCTCGACGAGACGGTCACCGGCCTCGGCACCATCGGCGCACCGAGCGCGATGACGACCGACGGCCGCTACCTCTTCGCCCAGACCGATGCGGGCGTCGAGATGGTCGACAGCGGCGTGTGGACCTGGGACCACGTGGACCACTTCCACTACTACCGCGCGGACCCCCGCCTGATCGGCACGGTCGAGGGCTCCGGGACGGCCGTCGTCGCCACGACGAACCTCTCGACCACCGGCGGAACCGGACTCTTCTTCCCCGACTCCGGCGAGGCGGTCCTCCTCGACACCGAGGCGCTGTCGAAGGGGGCGATCGTCGAGCGGTTCCGGAAGGACGTCGAGCCCGGACCCGGGATGGTCGTGCCCGTCGGCTCGTCCGCACTGGTGACCGAGGGGTCCGGATCCGGAGCGGCCGTCGCCGGCTACGACTCGGACGGCGAGCCGACGGGCCTCCGCGAGGCCTGCCCCGACCCCGCCGGGACGATCACCACCCGCGTCGGCGCCGTCATCGGCTGCTCCGACGGCGCACTCCTGGCGTCGATCGAGGACGAGGAGCTCGTCGTCGAGCGGATCCCCTACCCCGCCGGCACCACCGCGCCACCCGCCGCCTCCTTCGACAACCGCGAGGGCCGCCCCACGGTCGCCGGCCTCGCCGGGGACGCGGGCATCTGGCTCCTCGACACCCGGGAGCGCTCCTGGAGCCTCCTCCCCTCTCCCGCCCCGCTGGCGCAGGTCACCGCGGTGGACGACGCGGACGAGACCGTCCTCGCCCTCGCCGCCGACGGCCGCGTGCTGGTTCTCGACGGCTCCGACGGTGCGGTCCTCTCCGAGACCGCGCCCCTCGTCGCGGACACGACCGCGGACGGCTCGCGGCCCGTCCTGATCGCCGACCAGCAGCGGGCCTACCTCAGCGCGCCCGCCGAGCGGAAGCTGCACGAGATCGACTACGCGGACGGCGCGCGCCTCGCCCGCACCTTCGAGACCGCCACCGAGCCGGCCTTCACGGCGGAGACGGGCCGATGAGGCGCCGCTGGGCCCTCGCGTCCGCCGCGGCGGTCCTGCTCCTGTCGGGCTGCACGTCCGCGGAGGAGGACGAGAGGCCCCTCGTCATCGTCTCCACCAACATCCTCGGCGACGTCGTGGGCGAGCTCGTCGGCGACGAGGCGCAGGTCGTCACGCTGATGAAGCCCGACGCCGACCCGCACTCCTTCGAGATCTCGGCGCAGGAGGCGGCGCGCCTGCGCTCCGCCGACCTCGTCGTCTCGAACGGGCTCGGACTCGAAGAGGGCCTGCAGCAGCACCTCGACGAGGCCTCCGGTGAGGACGTCCCCGCGTTCGTCGCCGGCGACGCCGTCGACGTCCTCGACTACAGCGAGGGCGACGCGGAGGGGAGCCCGGACTCGCACTTCTGGACGGACCCCGGCCGGATGATCGACGTCGTCGACTCCCTCGGGCCCGTGCTCGCCGCGCTCGACGGCGTCGATCCGGCCGCCGTCCGGGACCGGACGGCCGGCTACCGCGCCGAGCTCGAGCGGCTCGACTCCGAGATGGCCGCGGCGTTCGCCGCGATCCCCGCCGAGCGCCGCGCCCTCGTCACCAACCACCACGTCTTCGGGTACCTCGCCGACCGCTTCGACTTCGACGTCGTCGGCGCCGTCATCCCGGGAGGCACGACCCTCGCGGCGCCGTCCGCCTCCGACCTCGCCGATCTCGTCGACGCGGTCGAGCAGACCGGCGTCCCCACGATCTTCGCGGAGTCCTCGTCTCCCGACCGCCTGGTCCAGGCGCTCGCGAGCGAGGCCGACATCCGCGTGGAGGTGGTCGAGCTGTTCACGGAGTCCCTGACGGGGCCCGAGGGCGGCGCTCCCGACTACCTCGCCATGATGCGCGTCAACACGCAGCGCATCGCCACCGGGCTCTCCCCGTGAGCCCTCCGATCCACCACCAGGAAGAAGAAGCACCCATGCAGAATCCGCACGTCCGGCGGGCGGGCCTCGGCCTGATCGCCGCCTGCTCGATCACGGTCCTCGCGGCCTGCTCGTCGAGCTCGACCCCGGCCGCCGAGTCCTCGGCGTCCACCGCACCGGCCACCGAGGCCGCGGCGGCCGCCGGCGCCCGCGTCGCCGTCGCCTACGAGGGCGGCATCCTCGTCCTCGACGGCGAGACCCTCGAGACCGTCGCGGACATGGACTCCGAGGAGTTCACCCGCCTCAACCCCGCCGGCGACGACCGCCACGTCATGGTCACCATGAGCGAGGGGTTCCAGCTCCTCGACACCGCCGCCGGCACCGGCGGCGAGCCGGAGCTGACGGACATCGTCTTCCCCGCGGACACCCCGGGCCACGTCGTCCGGCACGCCGGGAAGACCGTCCTCTACGCCGACGGCACGAGCGACACGACCGTCCTCGAGACCGCCGACCTGGCGTCCTCGGACGGGATGCCCGAGACCGAGACCATCCCGGGAGTCGAGGCGCACCACGGCGTCTCGATCGTCCTCGAGGACGGCACCTTCCTCACCACGGTCGGTGATGCCGACGGGCGCAACGGCATCGAGGTGCGCGACGCCTCCGGCGCCGTGACGGCCACGAACGACCAGTGCCCCGGAGTCCACGGAGAGGGCACGGCCGAGAACGAGGTCGTCGTCTTCGGCTGCGAGAACGGCGCCCTGGTCTACGACGGCGGCGAGATCACGAAGCTCGAGGCTCCGGACCAGCCGTACGGCCGCATGGGCAACGCCTGGGTCAGCGAGACCAGCCCGATCATCGTCGGCGACTACAAGGAAGACCGCGACGCCGAGGGCTACCTCCTGCACCGCGTGGCGCTGATCGACACCGAGGCGAAGACCCTCGACGTCGTCGACCTGCCCGAGGGCGTCGAGTACACCTTCCGCGGCGTCGCCCGCGGCCCCGACGACCTGGCGTACATGATCGCCTCGGACGGCGCGATCCACGTCCTCGACCCCGAGACCGGCGAGCTGACCGCCTCCTACCCCGTCGTCGACGCCTGGGAGAGCCCGGTCGAGTGGCAGGACCCGCACCCCGCGATCACGGTCGCCGGGGACATCGCCTACGTGACCGACCCGGCCGCCGACAGCATCCACGCCGTCGACCTCACCACGGGAGAGGTCGTCGCCACGGGCGAGCTCGACGTCACGCCGAACGAGATCGCCGTCGCCGCGAGCTGACCATCGGCACGGAGGAGGGGCGCGGGGCCGCGGGCTCCGCGCCCCTCCTGTTCACCTCGAGGGGCCAGGATCTCCGCATGACGACCGACTTCGATCTCGACCAGGTGGTGCGCGACGTGACCGCGAACGTGCGCAAGAAGTTCCCCGACCACTCCGAGGAGCAGGTCGCGCCGCTCGTGCGCGAGGAGCTCGCGGACCTGCAGGACCGGCCCGTGCAGGACTACCTGACGGTGCTCACGGAGCGAGCGGTCAAGCGCCGCCTCAAGCGCGAGGCGCGCGGGGAGTAGACCGGGTCAGGCGAGCGCCCGCTCGATCGACGCCCGCAGCGCCGGAGCCGGCCGGAGCGCGCCCGCCTCCTCCGCTTCGAGGAGCGCCTGCGCGTCCGCCGGGCTGTGCTCGCGGTACCAGCGGTCGACCGGGACGCCGTGCCCGGGCCGGCTCAGCACCTCGACGGCGTCGCCCGCCTCCACCGATCCGCGGTGCAGCACCCGCAGGTACGCGCCGGTGCGCCCCTCGTCGGCGAAGCGCTTCACCCACTGGGGCTCTCCGAGGGCCCGTTGGAACGTCGCGCACGGCGTCCGCGGCATCGTCACCTCGACCTCGACCGCCTCGCCGATCCGCCAGCGCTCGCCGATCACGGCTCCGCTCACGTCGAGGCCCGCGATCCGCAGGTTCTCGCCGAACATCCCCGCGGCCACCGGCCGCCCCAGGCGCTCCGCCCACCAGACCGCGTCCTCGTCGGAGTAGGCGTAGAGCGCCTTGTCGAGGCCGCCGTGGTGCGCGCGATCGGCCTGCACGTCGCCGTAGAGGCCTAAGTCGCGCACTCCGACGGGACCCTCGACCGGCCGCTTGTCGATCGCGGTCACGCCGACCGTGCCGGAGTCGGGCAGGAGGCGGGCGACGCGGCACACGGCGAGCAGGCGGGGCATGCCGCCATGGTGCCAGCACTAGGCTCGCCGCGTGCGCGACGCGACCGCTCCTCCCCGGCTCGACCCCCTCCTCCTCGACGGCCTCGCCGAGGGGTACGCCGGGGACACGGGCGCCCGGGAGCACGCCGAAGGACTGCGCTTCGCCGGCACCGACCTCACCGGCGCCGATCTCACCGCGGCCTCCTTCAGCGAGTGCGTGCTGGAGGGAGTGGTCCTGGACGGCGCCCAGCTGCGGGCCGCGTCGATCGCGGAGTCGCGGCTCGAGCGGCTGGACGTCCCCGGACTCTCGGCGCCGCGGAGCCGGCTCCGATCCGTCGAGCTGCTCGCCTCGCGGCTGGGCTCGGCCGAGCTCTACGAGAGCACCTGGGAGCAGGTGCGCGTGGCCGACTGCAAGCTCGGCTACCTGAACCTCCGCGGAGCCGCGGTGCGCGACGTGCTGCTCGAGCGCTGCACGATCGACGAGCTCGACCTGGCGGGTGCGACCGGCACGCGGCTGCGCCTGGTCGACTGCGACGTCCGCTCCCTCGATCTCTCCCGGGCCCGGATCGAGCACCTCGATCTGCGCGGCGCCGAGCTGCACGTGCTCACCGGGCTGGACGGCCTCCGCGGCGCCACCCTCTCCGAGCTGCAGCTCAGCCTGCTGCTGCCGCTGTTCGCGGAGCACTTCGGGGTGCGGGTGGGCTGAGCCGCCGGTCCGCCTAGCGCCGGCGGGCGATCAGCCGCGTCAGAGCGCGGCGGCCGAGGAGGAACACGGCCAGCACGACGGCCGTCACGATCACGAAGCTCCACTGCACGCCCTGCCCGGAGGCGATCCGCAGGAGCATCCCGCCCGCGACGGTCACCGCCCAGACGACGAGCCCGGCGGGCACGATCCGGTCCGGGGAGCGCCACGAGCGCGTGACGACCCAGCCGAGCAGGAGCGCCGCCAGGAACGGCCAGAGCGTGGTGAGCAGGCCGATCAGCGCCGACCCCTCGTCGTGGCTCCCGCGGCCGATCAGCACGAAGACCAGGACGAGCACGGCGTCGAGGGCGAGGCCGAGGCCCGCGTGCCGGGTCATGCGGGCTCCGTCACGAAGTCGATGAGCTGCTCGACCCGGCCCAGCAGCGCCGGCTCCAGGTCCTGGAAGGTGCGCACCCGGCCGAGGATGCGCTGCCAGGCGCGCGCGATGTCGGCCTGCTCCTCGTGCGGCCAGCCGAGCGCCTCGCAGATCCCGTGCTTCCACTCGGTTCCGCGAGGGATCTCGGGCCAGCGCTCCAGGCCGATCCGGCCGGGCTTCACGGCCTGCCAGACGTCGATGTAGGGGTGGCCGACGACGAGGACGTGGGCGCCGTGCGGACCGGCGGCGACCTGCTCGGCGATCCGCGACTCCTTCGAGCCGCGCACCAGGTGGTCGACGAGCACGCCGATGCGGCGCCCCGGACCGGGCCGGAACTCGCGCACCAGCTCGTCGAGGTTGTCGACGCCCTCGATGTACTCGACGACGACGCCCTCGACCCGCAGGTCGTGGCCCCAGACCTTCTCGACCAGCTCGGCGTCGTGCCGTCCCTCGACGTAGATGCGGCTGGGCAGGGCGACCCGCGCCTTCGCGTCGGCGACGTGGAAGGAGCCGGAGGCGGAGCGCGCGCGACCGAGGCCGGCGTCGCGCTTCAGCCCGGGCGCCTTCAGCGACACGGGCTTCCCCTCGAGGAGGAACCCGGGCCCCAGCGGGAACACGCGGACCTTGCCGAACCGGTCCTCCAGCCGCACCATCCGCAGCTCCACGCCGAGCACGGCACCCACGAAGCCGGAGGCGACCTCCTCGACCACCAGATCGCGCTCGGCCTCGACCACCGCCACCTCGACCCTGCCGCGGGCGCGCCAGTCGCCGGCGAGCACGTCCTGCCCGTACCTGTCCTCGTCCATCGCACCGAGGGTAGCCGGAGGCGCGCGGGGCGCCGCGCGGACACGGCGCATGCACCTCTGCTTACATGAGCAGATGACCGAGGACCTCGAACCCGCCGCCGAGCTCTTCAAGGTGCTGTCCTCCTCCTCCCGGCTGCGCCTGCTCCGGGCCCTCGCCGAGGAGACGTCGACGGTCGGGCGGCTGGCCGAGGTGACCGGGCTCTCGCAGCCGCTGGTCTCGCAGCACCTGCGGATGCTCCGCACCGCCGGGCTGGTCGCGGTCGAGCGCGTGGGCCGCGAGGCGCACTACTCCGTCGCCGACACCCACGTCACGCACATCGTCGACGACGCTGTCCGGCACGCCCTGGAGGGGTGACCTCCGTCCCTGTCGGGAACGATGATCGCTCTCGATTAGGCGCATCCATTGCAATGCGTTTATGGATCTGGTCGACTCGAGCCCGTCGCGTCCGCGGCCCCCGCATCCGGAAAGGCAGCACCATGAGCACCACCGATCTCCACGCCGAGCACCCCGTCACCGAGCACGAGCACGGCGAGGGCTGCGGCCATCCGGCCGTGCAGCACGAGGACCACGTCGACTACGTCCACGGCACGCACCACCACGCCCTGCACGGCGACCACTACGACGAGCACGAGTCGGAGGCCGAGCACTCGACCGCCGACCACGAGCACGGCGACGCCTGCGGCCACGAGACCGTGCAGCACGACGACCACGTGGACTTCGTCCACGACGGCCACAAGCACGCCGCTCACGCCGGCCACTACGACGAGCACTGAGGCCGTGCGCGACGGGAGGGCTCGCACCCTCCCGTCGGCGCTCAGCCCTGACGGGCCTTGAAGCGCGGGTTCAGCTTGTTGATCACGAAGACGCGGCCCCGGCGGCGGACCACCTGCGAGCCGGGCTGCGCCTTCATCGACCTGAGGGAGTTGCGGACCTTCACGGATGCTCCTGTCGTTAATGAGAACTGTTATCGATAGAGTAGCGGTCCATGGAGCCCCACCACCCCGCACCCCCCGTCCTCGCCGTCACCCTCGTCAGCGCGACCGACCCCCAGGACGCCGGGCGGACCGCCGCGCTCCTCGCCGGCAGGCCCGAGTCCCGGATCGCCTTCGAGGTCGATCCGCCCGGCGCCGACGGTCCCGCTCTCGCCGAGGAGCTCCACCGGCGCCTCGCGGCCGACGCCGACGACGGCCACCGCGGTCACACGGTCGTCGCCCTCGATGGCCAGGCCGACCCGCTCGAGATCGGACTCGTGCTCGAGCACCTCTGCGCGCAGCGGCATCCCGCCGACACCCGCATCGCGATCCTCGACGTGGTCGCCGTGACGTCGACGGAGGAGATCCTGCGCGTGCTCTGCGGCGGCGCGGGCCCCTCCTTCGACTCGGCGGAGCGCCTCGCCGCCCGCCTGGAGTTCTCGAGCCTCGTCGCCCTCGCCGAGCCCCTCTCCGAGAGCGACCCCGAGCGGACCGCACTCGTCCGCGACCTCCTGCGAGCACTCGCCCCCACCGCCGATCTCCTCCCCGCCGGTGAGCTCCCGGCGGCGCCACGGAGGCTCCACCCCCGGCGCGCGCACGCGATCGCCTCCTCGATGGGCTGGCAGTGCGCCCTCAACGGGACCTCGCGGCGCCGCGCCTCGGGCACGACCGTCGAGGAGTTCGTGTTCCGCGATCCGCTGCCCTTCCACCCCGGCCGCCTGAGCACGGCGGTCCACGGGGAGCTGGTGGCGGAGAAGGTGGGCCGCATCCTCCGCTCCCGCGGCCTGGTGCGCCTGGCGACGCGCGCCGACCGGGTCGGCTCGTGGTCGGTCGCCGGCGACGTGCTGACGCTGGACCCGACCAGCCTGCTCAGCTGGGACGAGGACGCGCCTCTCGGCCAGGAGCTCGCCTTCTTCGGGACGGGCCTGGACACCGGGAGGCTGACCGCCGTCCTGCAGAGCTGCCTGCTCACCCCCGAGGAGCTGCTGGCCGGCCCCGCCGCCTGGGCGGAGTACGCGGACCCCTTCCCGCGCTGGGTGGACGAGCACCGGAACTGAACCGAGCGCCCTCCGTCGCGCGGGACTCGACGAGCGCGACCCGGCCCCTGCGTCCGAGCGCCGCCCGCCCCGCGCCAGCCGACCGTGCGCCGGGAGTGTGACGCGCGGAGGCTCCCGCCGGGCGGCGGGTGGGTAGGCTGACCGGACAGCACGTGCTCCGGGGTCGGTGGGAATTCCGAACCGGCGGTCACAGTCCGCGAGCCGCAGCCCCTCGAGAGGGGCGGCGGTTGACCTGGTGGAACTCCAGGACCGACGGTGAAAGTCCGGAGGAGAGGCAGCACGAGCGTCGCGCATCACCGCGCGATGCTGAGCGACGGTGCCCGCGCACCGTCGATCGAGACCCCGGAGTTCGGCGACGAACGGAAGAACCGGGAATGACGATCGACTACGAGCACGCGATGCGCCGGGCGCTGGCGCTCGCCGAGCGCGGGCCCGCCCGCGGACCCAACCCGCGCGTGGGCTGCGTGATCCTCGCGCCCGACGGCACCGTCCTCGGCGAGGGCTGGCACCACGGAGCCGGCACCGCGCACGCCGAGGTCGACGCCCTGTCGCACGTCGCGGCGGGCGCCGCCGAGGGCGCGACGGCCGTCGTCTCGCTCGAGCCGTGCGACCACACCGGGCGCACGGGTCCCTGCAGCCGCGCCCTGATCGAGGCGGGCGTCTCCCGCGTCGTCTACGCCGTGCCGGACCCGGGCGAGCGCTCGGCCGGCGGCGGTCGCACCCTCCGCGAGGCCGGCGTCGAGGTGATCGAGGGCGTGCTCGCCGAGGAGGGAGAGCAGTTCCTCCACCCGTGGCTCACCGCGACCCGCCTGCACCGCCCCTTCGTCACGCTCAAGTGGGCCTCGACCCTCGACGGCCGCACCGCGGCGGCGGACGGCAGCAGCCGCTGGATCACCGGAGCGGCGGCCCGGCAGCGCGTGCACGAGCAGCGTGCCGCGCACGACGCGATCCTCGTCGGCACCGGGACCGTCCTCGCCGACGATCCCGCGCTCACCGCCCGCGGCGACGGAGGCGAGCTCCTCGCCCACCAGCCGGTGCCCGTCGTCGTCGGCACGCGCCCCGTGCCGCCGGGCGCCCGCCTGCACGAGCACCCCCGCGCCGTCGTGGTCGAGCGCACCCGCGACCTCGCCGCGGTCCTCGCGCACCTCTACTCCGCCGAGATCCGCAGCGTCTACGTCGAGGCCGGACCGACCCTCGCCTCCGCGCTCGTCGCCGCCGGACTGGTCGACGAGTACCTCGTGTTCCTCGCGCCCGCGCTCCTCGGCGGCCCCCGCCTCGCGCTCGGCGACCTCGGCGTGGAGAGCATCGGCGGGGCCCGGCGCCTCTCCCTCCGCTCGGTCGAGATCCTCGGCGACGACCTCTTCGTGACCGCGCGCCCCGACGTCCTCCCCGCGGGCGGTGCCGGCACCCCGGCCCGCCTCCCCCACGCCCTGCAGATGGAGACCCACTGATGTTCACCGGAATCATCGAGGAGAAGGGCGTCGTGACCGCTGTCGAGGCGGGCGCCGACGCGATCCGCCTCAGCATCCGCGGGCCCCTCGCCGTCGAGGGCGTGCGGCACGGCGACTCGATCGCGGTCTCGGGCGTCTGCCTCACCGTGGTCGAGCACACCGACCAGGGCTTCACCGCCGACGTCATGGCGCAGACCCTGCGGATGTCGACCCTCGACACCGTGGGCGTCGGCGACCCCGTGAACCTCGAGCGCGCCGCGCTGGTCGGCGACCGGCTCGGCGGCCACATCGTCCAGGGCCACATCGACGGCACGGCGACGCTGCTCGCGATCGCACCGGGCGAGGCCTGGCGGGTGCTGCGGTTCTCGCTGCCGGCGGAGATCGCTCCGCTCGTCGTCGACAAGGGCTCGATCGCGGTCGACGGCGTCTCGCTGACCGTCTCGGCGATCAGCCCCGCCGCCGAGCCGGAGCAGTGGTTCGAGGTCTCGCTGATCCCCGAGACGCTCGCCGTCACCACGCTCGGCGCGCGCGCGATCGGCGATCAGGTCAACATCGAGACCGACGTCCTGGCCCGCCACGTCGAGCGGATGCTCGCACTGCGCTCGATCGCGGAGGCCCGCTCATGAGCCTCGCCACCATCCCCGAGGCCGTCGAGGCGCTGCGCGCCGGGCGCCCGATCATCGTCGCGGACGACGAGGGCCGCGAGAACGAGGGCGACGTCATCGTCTCGGCCCAGCTCGCCAGCCAGGAGACGATCGCCTGGATGGTCCGCCACTCCTCCGGGTTCATCTGCGCGCCGATGACCAACGAGATCGCCGACCGCCTCGCCCTGCCGCTGATGGTGGTCGAGAACGAGGACCCGCGCGGCACCGCCTACACGCTGTCCGTCGACGCGGCCGACCGGCTCTCCACCGGCATCAGCGCCTCCGACCGCGCGCACACCCTCCGCGTGCTGGCCGACCCCGAGGCGACCCCGTCCCGCCTGAACCGCCCCGGCCACATCCTGCCGCTGCGCGCCGTCGACGGCGGCGTGCGCGAGCGCGACGGGCACACGGAGGCGGCGGTCGACCTGATGAAGCTCGCCGGCCTGTACCCCGTGGGCGCGATCTCCGAGATCGTCGCCGAGGACGGCGAGATGATGCGGCTGCCCGGGCTGATCGCTCTCGGCGAGCGCGAGGGCGTGCCGGTGACCACGGTCGCGGCCCTCATCGCGTACCTGCAGGAGTTCCACTGCGACGCGGAGGTGCCCGTCACGGTCGCGGTCCCGGAGAGCGCGCGGGTGAGCTTCGAGGTCGAGACCACGGTGCCGACCACCCACGGCCCGTTCCGCATCCGCGCCTACCGCGACCGGCAGACCGGAGCGGATCACGTCGCGATCCTCGCGGGAGAGGTCGCCGCGGGGCGGCCCGCACTGGTGCGCGTGCACTCCGAGTGCCTGACCGGCGAGGCGTTCGGCTCGCTGAAGTGCGAGTGCGGACCCCAGCTCGACGCCGCCCTCGACACGATCCAGCGGGACGGCGGCGTCGTCGTCTACCTCCGCGGGCACGAGGGCCGGGGCATCGGCCTGATCAACAAGCTGCGCGCTTACCGCCTGCAGGAGGACGGCCTCGACACCCTCGACGCGAACCTCGCCCTCGGGCTCCCCGCCGACGCGCGGGACTACGGAGCGGCGGTCGGGATCCTCGAGGACCTCGGCCTCACCGAGGTGCGCCTGCTCACCAACAACCCCGAGAAGGTCCGCCAGCTCACCGACCGCGGCATCGTCGTCGCCGAGCGCGTGCCGCTCGTCGTCGGAGTCGGCGCCTTCAACGAGGGCTACCTCGAGACCAAGCGCGACCGCATGGGCCACACCCTCGACAGCGTCCTCGACCACGACCCCCTCGACGCCGGGATCTCCGGCCTCGCCCTCGACGCCGGGATCGCCGGCGCCACCACGAAGGAGTAGCAATGGCCGGTAGCGGCGCCCCCACCACCTCCCCTCTCGACGGCGCGGGACTGCGCGTCGTCGTCATCGCGGGCACCTGGCACGAGCAGATCAGCGACGGCCTGATCGCCGGAGCGGGCCGAGCCCTCGACGAGGCCGGAGCATCCTGGTCGCTCGTGCGCGTGCCCGGCTCGTTCGAGCTGCCCGTCGCCTCGAAGGCGGCCCTGGAGGCGGGGGCCGACGCGGTCGTCGCCCTCGGCGTGATCATCCGCGGCGGCACCCCGCACTTCGAGTACGTCTCGGACGCCGCCACCTCCGGGCTCACCACCGTCTCGATCCTGACGGGCAAGCCGGTCGGCTTCGGCGTGCTCACCCTCGACACCGAGCAGCAGGGCATCGATCGCGCGGGCCTTCCCGGCTCGAAGGAGGACAAGGGGCGCGAGGCGGCCGAGGCGGCGGTCTCGACCGCTCTGCTCCTCCGCTCGCTGCGCAGCTGAACCACTGCGGGCGGCCCCCGTCCTGTGGCCGCCCGCACACGAACCTGGGAGAACACGGAGTAAAGTGGTCGGGTCGTCACGAGCGACCCCTCTCTCCTCCCCCTCGCCCCAGCGGTCCGCGACGCCCGATCGACGCCCCGCCCCGCCGGCTCAGGGGGAGTCGCCGTCCACACGGAGCCCCTCCCTCATGTCCTCTCCCGCCGTCTCCGACGCGCCAGCAGCCGCCCCGCAGAACTCCCGCGGCCGCGTCATCCTCGCCAGCCTCATCGGCACCTCGATCGAGTTCTACGACTTCTACGCCTACGCGACCGCCGCCGTCCTGGTCTTCCCGTCGCTCTTCTTCGTCAACGAGGACCCGGCCACGGCCCTCCTCGCCTCCTTCGCCGTCTTCGGCGTCGCGTTCATCGCGCGCCCGATCGGGTCGATCATCTTCGGCCACTTCGGCGACCGCGTCGGCCGCAAGGGCACCCTCGTCGCCTCACTGCTCACCATGGGCGTCGCGACCTTCCTGATCGGCTGCCTGCCCACCGCGCTCACGCCCGGCTGGGAGTTCCTCGCTCCGTTCCTGCTCGTGGTGATGCGCTTCTGCCAGGGCCTCGGCCTCGGCGGCGAGTGGTCCGGAGCCGCGCTGCTCGCGACCGAGAACGCACCGGCCGGCAAGCGCGCCATCTACGGCACCTTCCCGCAGCTGGGCGCACCGATCGGCTTCATCGTCGCCAACGTCCTGTTCCTGGTGCTCGCGAGCACGATGAGCGACGAGACGTTCGCGGCCTGGGGCTGGCGCGTGCCGTTCCTGGCGAGCGCCGTGCTCGTGATCATCGGGCTCTACGTGCGGTTCAAGCTCGTCGAGACGCCCGCGTTCCAGAAGGTCGTCGAGAAGGGCGAGGTCGCCAAGCTGCCCCTCGCCCGCGTCTTCGTCACCAGCTGGCGCCCGCTCATCCTGGGCACCTTCATCATGCTGGCGACCTACGTGCTCTTCTACCTGATGACCACGTTCACGCTGACCTACGGCACCTCACCCGTCGACGGCGCGGTTCCGGGCCTCGGCTACACGCGCAACGACTTCCTCGTCATGCTGATCGTCGGCGTGGTGTTCTTCGGGATCTTCACGCTCGTCTCCGGCCCGCTCGCGGAGCGCTTCGGCCGCCGGCGGACGCTGCTCGTGGTGACCGCGGCGATCCTCGTGTTCGGCCTGCTCTTCGTGCCCCTGTTCAGCGCCGGCTTCGCGGGCGTCATGGCCGTCCTGATCCTCGGCTTCACGCTGATGGGCCTGACCTTCGGCCCGATGGGCGCCGTCCTCCCCGAGCTGTTCCCGACCAACGTCCGCTACACCGGCTCGGCGATGGCGTACAACCTCGCGTCGATCCTCGGAGCGGCCCTCGCGCCGATCATCGCGGTCGCGCTCTGGAGGGCGGCGGGCGGCAGCACCGTGCTGGTCGGCCTCTACCTCAGCGCCGCGGCCGTGCTGACGCTGATCGCGCTCCTGCTCTCCAAGGAGACGAAGAACGCGTCGTACCACGACAACGTCTCGTAGGACTCCCTGCAGAGGACGGCCCGACGGGATCCCCCGGCGGGCCGTCCGCGTCTCCGCTCCCTCCCTGAGCACCGGGCCCGCCCTCTGGCGGCCTGCTCGCAGCGACGACGGGGCAGAATGGACGGCGATGAGCACCACCACCTCCCGGCGCGGCGGACGACGACCCTCCCGCGACGACGGACCCCGCGCCTCCTTCTCGCAGCTCGTGCCCTACCTGCTCGAGCACCGCGGCATCCTCTCGGTCGTCGTGGTCCTCAGCCTGTTCGGAGCGGCGGCGAGCCTCGGCCAGCCCCTGCTCGTCGGCCAGGTCATCACCCGGGTCCAGTCCGGTCTCGATCTCGGCCCGCTGGTGTGGGCCCTCGTCGGCCTGGTCGTGGCCTCCGGGCTGATCTCGGGCTTCGCGCACTACCTGCTCCAGCGCACCGGCGAGGGGATCGTGCTCTCGAGCCGCCGCCGCCTCGTCGCGCGGCTGCTGCGCCTCCCCATCCGGGAGTTCGACGCGCGCCGCACCGGCGACCTCGTCTCGCGCGTCGGCTCCGACTCCACGCTCCTGCGCGCGGTGCTGACCCAGGGGCTCGTCGACTCGATCGCAGGCTCCCTCGTCTTCGTCGGCGCGATCATCGCGATGGCCGTCATCGACTGGGTGCTGCTGCTGATCATCGTGGCGGTGGTGGCGGTGGCCCTCGGGCTCGCACTGACCCTCGGCCGCGGCATCCGCACCGCCAGCCGCAAGGCGCAGGAGAAGGTCGGCGATCTGGCCGCGGCCGTCGAGCGCGCCATCAGCGCCGTCCGGACGATCCGTGCCGCCGGAGCCACCGATCGCGAGATCGCGGTCGTCGATCAGCACGCGACGGAGGCGTACCGCCTCGGGATCCGCGTCGCGCACGTCTCGGCCCTCGTGGTGCCGGTGGCGGGGATCGCCATGCAGGTCGCCTTCCTCGCCGTCCTCGGCGTCGGCGGCTACCGCGTCGCGTCCGGCGCGATCGACATCGCCCAGCTGGTCTCGTTCATCCTCTTCCTCTTCATGATGGTGATGCCGCTCGGCAACTTCATCGGCGCCATCACCTCGGTGAACTCGGCGCTGGGCGCCCTCGGCCGCATCCAGGAGATCATCGATCTGCCGATCGAGGGCGACGGCGACGCCTCCGCGGGCGGCCTCGGCGCCGGCGTGGCGGAGGAGGCCATCTCCTTCGAGGACGTGGTGTTCTCCTACGAGGAGGGCGCCGTGCCCGACGCGGCGGCCGTAGCGGACGAGCGCGACCGCACCGTCCTGCGCGGCGTCTCCTTCACCGTGCCGCGCGGCAAGCGCACCGCCCTGGTCGGACCGTCGGGAGCGGGCAAGAGCACGATCCTCGCCCTCATCGAGCGGTTCTACGACCCGGAGGCCGGCGTCGTCCGACTCGGCGGCGTCGACATCACGGCCATCGACCGCGACGCGCTCCGCGCGCAGATCGGCTACGTCGAGCAGGACGCCCCCGTCCTGGCCGGCACCATCCGCGAGAACCTCGTCCTCGGCCGCCCCGACGCCGACGACGCCGACTGCCTCCGGGTGCTCGAGGCGGTGAACCTGACCGACGTGCTCGAGCGCAACCCGCTCGGCCTGCACGCGCCGGTGGGCGAGAGCGGAGTGATGCTCTCGGGCGGCGAGCGTCAGCGCCTCGCGATCGGCCGCGCGCTCCTGGCGGCCCCGCCGATCCTGCTGCTGGACGAGTCCACGTCGAGCCTCGACGGCCTCAACGAGCAGCGCCTGCGCCTGGCGATCGACGCGGTCGCCGAGAACCGGACCCTGCTGGTGATCGCGCACCGCCTGTCGACGGTGGTCGATTCCGACCGCATCGTCGTGCTGCAGAAGGGCGAGGTCGTGGGAGTCGGCACCCACTCCGAGCTCGTCGAGTCGACGCCGCTCTACCGGGACCTCGCCAAGCACCAGCTGCTCGTCTGACGGACGCCGCAGCGGCGTCTCGCGACCGCCGCTGCCTCATGCCGGTCGACCAGCCGCGCAGCGGCGTCTCGAGACGCCCGCACGTCTCGACCAGCAGCCTGCGCCCGCTCGTCCCTCAGCGCGGCGGCAGCCGCAGGGCCCCGTCGAGCCGGATGGTCTCGCCGTTGATCATGGGGTTCTCGACGATGTGCCGCACCAGGGCCGCGAACTCCTCGGGGCGTCCGAGGCGGGCCGGATGCGGCGTCGCCGAGCCGAGCGCCTCGCGGGCCCTGTCCGGCAGCCCGGCGAGCAGGGGCGTGTCGAACGTGCCCGGTGCGATCGACACCACGCGCACGAGCCGGGCCGCGAGCTCGCGCGCGAGCGGCAGGGTCATCGCCGCCACGGCTCCCTTCGACGCGGCGTAGGCCGCCTGCCCGATCTGCCCCTCGAAGGCGGCGACGGAGGCGGTCGTGACGAGGACTCCCCGCTCACCGTCGACCGGCTCCCGCTCGGCGATCGACGCCGCGGCGAGGCGCAGCACGTTGAGCGTCCCGGTCGTGTTGATCCGCAGCACCTGCTCGAACTGCTCGAGCGGCAGCGGCCCGTCGCGTCCGAGCAGCCGCCCGGGCGTGGCCACGCCCGCACAGCTCACGGCGACGCGCAGCTCCCCCGCCGCCTCCACGGCGCGCGAGACGGCGTCCGGATCGAGGACGTCCCCGGCGATCAGCTGCACGGAGGCGGGCAGACGCGCGGCCTCCACCGCGTGCGGCAGGTCGAGCACGACCACGTGCGCTCCTGCGGCGTCGAGCGCCGTCGCCGTCGCGGCTCCCAGTCCGGATGCTCCCCCCGCGATCAGCGCGGACGTCCCCTCGAGTCGCACGGTCAGCCCGCCGGAGCGGGGGTGGAGTCGGCGTCGGGCTCGTCGGTCGGCTCGCTGCCGGGCTCCCCCGTCGGATCACTGCTCGGCTCTCCGGACGCGAGCGCCTGCGCCGAGCAGTCGGTCAGGGTGGCGTCGTAGGCGTCACGGGCGCGCTGCGCCGCCAGGCGGACCTCCTCCTCCGCGAGCGGGCTCGCGAGCGGCGGCCGGTCGCTCAGGCCGTAGCGGGCGAGGCAGTCGCTGATCAGGCGGGTCATGCGCGCGCCGCTCTCGGGATCGGCTGTGCCGGTGGGCGCCGGGGCGGCGGTCGCGACGGAGCCCGAGTCGCGCACGGACCCGTCCGGCACCTCCGCGGCGGGACCGGAGCAGGCGGTGAGGCTCAGTGCGAGCGCGACTCCGACGAGCAGCGCGACGGGCGGGCGGAGCGTCGTGCGCAGGAGCATGGACGACCTCGTTCGTGACGGCTGCGGGCAGGAGTGCGGCCACGGTAGCGCAGTCGATGCTTCCGGCGAGCGCTGGGCGCGCTCTCACGCCCCAGTGGCACCCCCAACGGGGCACAGGCGCGCCTGTCAGGAGGGCTCGGCGAGCGCCCACATCGCGACCGCCGACGCCGCAGCGACGTTGAGCGAGTCGATCCCGTGCCGCATCGGGATCTGGACGGCGACATCGGCGGCGGCGAGCGCGTCGGCGGTGAGACCCTGCCCCTCGGTGCCGAGCACGAGGGCGACGCGCTCCGGAGCGCGGGCGGCGAATTCCCGCAGGGGCACCGCCTCCGGGGTCAGAGCCATCGCCGCGATCGTGAAGCCCGCTCCGTGCAGGAGCCGCTGCGTCGACGGCCAGTCGCCGACGCGTGTCCAGGGCACCTGGAGGACCGTTCCCATGCTCACGCGGATGGCGCGGCGGTAGTACGGATCGGAGCAGCGCGGCGTCACCAGCACGGCATCGGCTCCGATGGCCCCGACGGAGCGGAAGATCGCGCCGACGTTCGTCGGGTCGACCACGTCCTCGAGCACGACGACGCGGCGCGCTCCCGCGAGCAGGTCGGACGGGTCGGGCAGCACGGGCCGGTCCATCGCCGCGATCAGGCCGCGGTGCAGGGTGTACCCGGTGAGCTCGGCCAGGAGCTCACCCGGGCCCGTGAAGACGGGGACGTCGAAGCAGCCGACCAGGCGCTCGGCCTCGCCTGCCGATCCGCCGAGGGCGAGCACCGAGCGCGGCCGGTGCCCGGCGGCGAGCGCACGCTCGAGCACGAGCGCCGACTCCGCGATGTACAGGCCGTGCGGGCCGCGGGCGTTCTTCAGCGCGACGTCCGTGGCGTGGGCGTAGTCGCGCAGCCTCGGGTCGTCGAGCGCGGTGACCTCGATCCGCTCCACCGGATCAGGCGAAGGGGTCGGGGGTGAGCGTGTACTTGGTGCTGAGGTACTCGTGGATCCCCTCGAGTCCGCCCTCGCGGCCGAGGCCCGACTGCTTCACCCCGCCGAAGGGCGCCGCCGCGTTCGACACCACGCCGACGTTGAGGCCCATCATCCCGGTGGCGAGCCGCTCGATCATCCGCTGACCGCGGGCGAGGTCGCGCGTGAAGACGTAGGACACCAGTCCGTACTCGGTGTCGTTGGCGAGCTCGACGGCGTCGTCCTCGTCGGTGAACGGCACGATCGCGAGCACCGGGCCGAAGATCTCCGTGCGCAGGATCTCGCTCTCCCGGTCGACCCCCGCGAGCACGGTCGGCCGGTAGAAGTGGCCGGCCCCCTCGATCCGATCGCCGCCGGTGAGCAGGCGCGCGCCGCGGGAGACGGCGTCCTCCACCAGCGCGGACGCCTTCTCGACCGCGCGCTCGTCGATCAGCGGGCCGATGGTCACCCCGTCCTCGGTGCCGCGGCCGACGCGCAGAGCGCGCACGCGCTCCACGATCCGCGCGGCGAACTCCTCGGCGATCGACTCGTGCACGAAGAAGCGGTTGGCGGCCGTGCAGGCCTGGCCGATGTTGCGGAACTTCGCGAGCATCGCGCCCTCGACCGCCCGGTCGAGGTCGGCGTCCTCGAACACGACGAAGGGCGCGTTGCCGCCCAGCTCCATCGAGGTCCGCAGCACGTTCTCGGACGCCTGCTGCAGCAGCGTGCGCCCGACGGGAGTGGAGCCGGTGAAGGACACCTTCCGCAGGCGGGGATCCGACAGGATCGGAGCCGACACGGCTCCCGCCGAGGACGTGGTGACCACGTTAAGTACGCCGTCGGGGAGCCCCGCCTCGGCGAGCAGCGCCGCGAAGGCGAGCGTGGTGAGCGGAGTGAGCTCGGCCGGCTTCACGACGACGGTGCAGCCCGCCGCCAGCGCCGGAGCGATCTTCCGCGTCGCCATCGCGAGCGGGAAGTTCCAGGGGGTGATCAGGTAGCAGGGGCCCACCGGGTGCTGCGAGACGATCATCCGGCCGCTGCCCTCGGGCGAGACACCGTAGCGTCCGCTGATGCGCACCGCCTCCTCGCTGAACCAGCGGAGGAACTCGCCGCCGTACACGACCTCGCCCCTCGCCTCCGCGACCGGCTTGCCCATCTCGAGCGCCATCAGGAGCGCGAACTCCTCGGTGCGCTCCTGCAGGAGGTCGAACGCCCGCCGGAGGATCTCGCCCCGCTTCCGCGGCGCCGTCGCGGCCCACGACGGACCGGCGGCGACGGCGGCGTCGAGCGCCCGGACCCCGTCCTCCGGAGTCGCGTCGGCGATCGAGACCAGGACCGCTCCGGTGGCCGGGTCCTCGACGTCGATCGAGCCGCCGCCGGAGGCGTCCACCCACTCACCGCCGATCAGCAGCTGCGTGGGGATGCGGGCGAGCAGAGCGGTCTCGGCGGCGCGGGACGCGACGGAATCAGTCACAGGAGGGAACCACTTCTTCGGATCGGAGCGCGCAGACCGCGCCGGGAGGAGCTTCTCGTCCTCCCAGTGTAGGACGGGCGATCGCTCCGGGGGCGGGGTCGCCGGGAGCCGCGAGGACCTGCGCCTCCGTGAGCCCTGTGGAGGGACGAGCCCTCAGACGGACCGCTCGACGCGGACTCCCGCCTCCGTCAGCTCGCGCAGCGCCGCGGCACTCGCCTCCTCGGAGACGCCTGCGACCAGGTCCTGGAGCACGCGGACCTCGAGCCCCGCCCGTCGCGCGTCGAGCGCCGAGGCGCGCACGCAGTGGTCGGTCGCGAGTCCCACGACGTCGAGCGCAGTGACGCCCCGCTCCGCGAGCACGGCGCCGAGCTCCTCGCCCGCCTCCGTCGTGCCCTCGAAGGCCGAGTAGGAGGGGCGGCCCTGCCCCTTGAGGATCTGCACGTCGATCAGAGCGGTGTCCAGGGCCGGGTGGAACCGCGCGCCGTCCGTGCCGGCGACGCAGTGGACGGGCCAACTGTCGACGAAGTCCGGCTCCACCGCGAAGTGGCCGCCGTTGTCGGAATCGCCCTCGTGCCAGTCGCGGGAGGCCAGCACCGCGGAGTAGCGGTCGGCGTGCGCCGCCAGATGCTCGGTGATTCCCCGGGCGACGGCCGCGCCGCCTGTGACGGCGAGCGCGCCGCCCTCGGTGAAGTCGTTCTGCACGTCGACGATCAGGAGTGCGGTGGTCATCGTGGGCCTTCCGGGAGGAGGTGGCGAGGAGGAGCGGGAGGTCGACCCGCCCGGGTCAGGAGTCGGAGAGCGAGGATCCGCAGCGGTAGACGCCCGTCACGAGAGTGTCGATCGCGGTCTTCGCCGAGTCGGAGACGTCGCCGAGAGCGTAGACCGCGAAGGTCAGCTCGGTGCCGTCCGCCGCGGTGACCACGCCGGCCAGGGTGTAGCCGGTGTCGATCCAGCCCGTCTTCGCCCGCACCGCGCCGTCGGCCGCGGCGTTGTCGCCGGCGAAGCGGTCGGAGTATGAGAGCGAGCCCGTCCGGCCCGACACCGGCAGGCCGTCCAGGAGGATCCCCAGCTGCCCCTCGCGGGCCTGCACCTTCCGGAGCAGCTCGGTGAAGTACGCCGGCGCGACCGCGTTGTCGTCGCTCAGGCCGGAGCCGTCGACGATCGCGATCCCGGACGTGTCGACACCGTAACCGGCGAGCCCCTGCAGCACACCGGCCTGCTCGGCAGCGAAGTCGCTGCCCGCGCCGGTGCGGATCGCGACGAGCCGCGCGAGCATCTCGGCGATCGCATTGTCGGAGACGAGCAGCATCTGCTGCACGAGCGTGCCGACCGGGGCCGACTCGACCGAGCCGAGAACCGCGGCGCCCGCGGGAGCGGTCCCGGTGGAGACCACGGGCGAGCCGTCCAGCTCGTCGGCGAACGCCTCTCCGGCCCGGCCGACCGGATCCGTGCCGCGCTCGGAGGTCGAGGCCGTGGGGTCCTCGCGATCGCCGTCCACCTGGAGCGCCGTGATCTCGGGCATGTAGCCGTCGACCTGCTCCTTGCGGTTCCAGCTCGGCTGCCAGGTCTCGCCCGAGTACAGGGAGGAGTCGAGCACCAGCGACGTGATCGGCGTCCCGGCGGTGGAGGGGTCGGCCTCCCAGGCGCTCTCGACCTGCGCCGCGAGATCGTCGAGGTGGGCCGCTCCGGCGTAGGTCGACTCCCGGCCGGTCGGGAGCCGGGTCAAGGTGAGGTCTCCCCCGCCGACGAGGACGACGCTTCCGGGCTCGCTCCCGCGGACCACGGTGGTGGCGATGCGCGTGTCCGGGCCGAGGACCGCGAGCGCCGACGCGGCCGTGAGGATCTTGAGGGCGGAGGCGGTGCGGGACGCGGTCCCGCCCCCGCGGTCGAACAGGACCTCGCCCGTCGCGGCGTCGACCACACGCGCCTGCATCGAGCCCAGGCGCGGGTCGGCGGCGAGCCCCGCCACCGAGCAGGTGCGGAGCGCCTCGGCCGCCGCTTCGGCGGTGGGCCGCGCCGTGGCCGTCGGCGTCGGTGCGGGAGTCGCGGTGGCGGTCGGGGTCGAGGCGACGGGCAGCGCCCCGGGCTCCGCGGCGCTGCCGAGGGCCGTCCCCACGCCGAAGGCGCCGCCACCGAGCACGGCGGCCACGAGCACCGCGGCGACCACGAGAGTGCGGCGACGGCGGGGAGGAGGCGTGTCGGTCATCCGCAACAGGGTAGCGACGCGAGTTCGACGCGACCTGGACGCCGCGGATGAGGCCGGGAACTCGCGGATCCGGCCGGGACGTCGCGGATGACGGGAGAGGGAGCCGCCTGTGGGAATCGAACCCACGACCTTCTCATTACGAGTGAGACGCTCTGCCGACTGAGCTAAGGCGGCGTGCACGCGGGGCCTGAGCCCCGGACACGATTACACAGCATAGCCTGCTCGCGCCCCCGGGCGTGAATCAGGACGGCGCGGTCGAGCAGAGGCTCCGCGACGGCGGCGGCGACCGCCGCGCTCGGCTCAGGCGAGCGCGCCGCGGAGCTCCTCGAAGGAGCGGGCGATGCGTCCGGGCAGGGCCTCCCGGCCGTCGTGATCGACCCAGGCCGCCCAGGCGTGGCGGACGGCGGCGAGCCCGAGGAGCGTCAGCATCCGCGCCCGGCTGCGCACCCGCTCCGCGTCGTCGTCCTCCTGGCCGAGACGCTCGGCGACGAGCCCCTCGACCGCGAGCTCGAACTCGCGCATGCCCGCGATCTTCAGACCGACCAGATGCGGGTGCTCGCGGAAGAGCGCGCGGCGGAGGACGTGCAGCTCCCGATCCTCCTCGAGCGGCTCCTCCATCGCGGCGACGAAGACCCGCTGCAGGTCCTCGAGCACGGCGCCCCGGCCCGCGACGAACGCCGCCGCCGTCTCGTCGGCGATGACCGGGAGCCCGCCGACCAGCGCGTCCTCCTTCGAGGCGAAGTAGTTGAAGAAGGTGCGCGTGGAGACGTCGGCGGCGCGCGAGACGTCGTCGATGGTCACCCGCTCCGGCCCGCGCTCGCTCGCCAGGCGGAGGACGGCGATCTCGATCGCCCGCCGCGTGGCCAGGCGCTTGCGCTCGCGGAGCCCGGGCTGCTGCTCGCGGGACCGCTCCTGCTCGGTCAGCACTGCGGATCCACCTCCGGGACGGTCCCCTCGAGCAGGTACGCGTCGACCGCGTCGTTCACGCAGGACGTCGACTTGTTGTAGGCCGTGTGGCCCTCGCCGTCGTAGGTGACCAGGTGACCGGCGGAGAGCTCGCCCGCGAGCGCCTGCGCCCATACGTAGGGCGTCGCGGGATCGTTCGTGGTGCCCACGACCAGGATGGGCGCCGAGCCCTCCGCGGTGATCGGCTCGCGGGAGCCCTCGAACGCCGCCGGCCACTCGCTGCAGAGGATGTCGCCGTAGGCCATGTAGCGGCCGATCGTCGGCGCGGCCTGCTCGAGAGCGGCCTCGTCGGCGCGCATCGAGGCGGTGTCGGCGTCGTAGGAGTAGTCGACGCAGTTGATCGCGAGGAACGCCTCGGTGGTGTTGTCCGCGTACCGGCCGTCCGCGTCGCGCCCGTTGTAGGCGTCCGCGTACTGGAACGCGACCGCGGGGTCGCCCCGGCGGACGCCGGCCAGCATCTCGCTCAGCGCTCCCCACGCCGTGGCGTCGTAGAGCGGGTAGACGATCGCGGTGAACAGCGTGCTCGCGCCGAGCTCACGGCCGTCGGCGGCCCGGATCGGCGAGGCGTCCACGTCCTCGAGCATGCGCTTCAGCTGGGCCATCCCCGCGTCGACAGTGCCGGTGAACGGGCAGTCGTCCGAGCGGAGGCAGTCGGAGAGGTAGGCGCGCAGTGCGCTCTCGAACCCCTTCGCCTGCTCGCGCACCACGTCGAACGAGGTGGCCGCCGGGTCGATCGCGCCGTCGAGGACGAGGCGGCCGACCCGGTCCGGGAACAGCCCGGCGTAGGTCGCTCCGAGGAACGTGCCGTAGGAGTAGCCGAGGTAGTGCAGCGTCTCGTCGCCGAGCGCCGCGCGCAGCACGTCGAGATCACGGGCGGCGCTCGGGGTGCCGACCTCGGGCAGCAGCGGCCCGCTACGCTCCTCGCAAGCGGCGGCGAACGCGGCAGCGGTCGTGCGCTGCGCCTGGATCCACTCGTCGCTGCCCCGCTCCCCCGGCGTGATGTCGTAGAGGTAGGAGTCGAGCCCCGCGGCGTCGAGGCAGGAGACCGCGGTGGAGGCGCCCACCCCGCGCGGATCGAAGCCGACGACGTCGTACCGGGCGGCGAGCGCGGAGTCGACCGCGTAGTCGGCGCTGTCGCGGACGAAGTCGACGCCCGACGCTCCCGGTCCGCCCGGATTCACGAGCAGGGACCCGATCGCCGGGCCCTTCGTCGCGGGTCGGCGCACCAGAGCGATCGACGCGATCTCCCCCGAGGGGTCGTCCCAGTCGAGCGGGACGGTCGCGTCGGTGCAGAGAGCGCCGTCGCCGCAGTCGTCCCAGACCAGCACCTGCGAGTAGTAGCGCTCCAGGGAGTCGTCGACGGTCTGCGGATAGGGGGTGGAGGTCCGGTCGACGCTCGGGCCGGGCGCGAAGCAGCCGGTCAGGAGGGACGCGGCCGCGACGAGCGCGACGACGACGGCCGAACGGCGCCCCCGCCTCACGCGGCCACCGGACGGCGCGCCGCGACGACGAGCAGCGCCTCGAGAGCGAGGACCGGGGAGACGTTCGCGTCGATCCGCTGCCGGGCGGTCGCGATCGCGTCGAGGACGGCGAGCGTGCGGTCGGGCGGAGTCGCGTCGGCGAGCGCGGTCATCTCGGTCCGGACCTCCTCGTTGATGACGCCTCCGGGCGCTCCGAGCTGGAGGCGCACCACGTCGCGGTAGAGGGAGAGCAGGTCGACGAGGATCCGGTCGAGGCCGTCGCGGAGGCTCCGCGTCGCGCGTCGCTTCTGGTCCTCCTCGAGCGCCCGCAGCTGCGAGCGGAGCTGCGCGGGCACGGTGCCCCCGGGCTCGACGCCGAGCGAGCGCAGCGCCTGCTGCCGCTCGGCCTCGTCGCGCTCGAGGGTGATCGCCTTGGCGTCCTCGGTCGCGACCTCGATCATCCGCGCCGCGCCGAGCACCGCGTCCGAGACGCCGCGGAGGCGCAGGGCGATGCGGAGCGTCTCCTCGCGCCGCTCGCGCGCGTTCGCGTCGGTCGCCAGGCGGTGCGCCATCCCGATGTGGCTCTGAGCCTGGCGGGCGGCGCGCTCGGCGGTCTCGGGGTCGACCCCGTCGCGGCGCTCGAGGAGACCGGCGACGTCCTCGACACTCGGCACGCGGAGCCGCACGGAGCGGACGCGGGAGCGGATGGTGGGGAGCAGATCGGCCTCGCTCGGGGCGCACAGGATCCAGACAGTGCGCTCCGGCGGCTCTTCGAGCGCCTTCAGCAGCACGTTGGACGTGCGCTCGCTCATCCGGTCGGCGTCCTCGATGACCATGACGCGGTAGCGCGACACCGAGGGCGAGTACTGCGAGCTGCTGACCAGCCGCCGCACCTCGTCGATCGAGATGATCACGCGCTCGGTGGTCAGCACGGCGAGGTCGGGATGGGAGCGGGCGGCGACCTGGCGGCAGTCGGGGCACTCCCCGCAGCCGCCGTGGCGGCAGAGCAGTGCGGAGGCGAACGCGTAGGCGAGGTTCGAGCGGCCGGACCCGGGAGGGCCGGTGATGAGCCAGGAGTGCGTCATCGACGACGACTCCCGGCCACGGTCGTCCCGGGGCGTCGAGGCGTCCTGCAGGGCGCCGATGGCGTGCTCCTGCCCGACGAGCTGGCTCCAGACGGTCATGCAACCAGGCTAACCGCGAGCACCGACAGCCGACGCGCCGTCGAGGAGGACGGCGACCCGCTCCCGCACCGCGGCCGCGATCTCCTCGACGGGGAGAGCGGCGTCCACGACGAGGAAGCGCTCGGCGTCCGTCTCGGCGATCGCCAGGAACGCCTCGCGCACGCGCCCGTGGAACTCCGCCTTCTCGGCCTCCAGCCGGTCGAAGCGGGTGCGGGCCGCGTCGAGCCGGCCCCGCGCGACGGCGGGGTCGAGGTCGAGCAGGACGGTGAGGTCTGGCCTCAGGTCGTGGGTGGCCCACTCCGAGAGCCGCCGGACCTCGACGGCGTCGAGGACCCGCCCGGCTCCCTGGTAGGCGACGGAGGAGTCGATGTAGCGGTCCTGCACGACGACCTCTCCGCGCTCGAGCGCCGGTCGCACGAGCGTGCCGATGTGCTGGGCGCGGTCCGCCGCGTAGAGCAGGGCCTCGGCACGCGGGTCGATCTCGCCGCGGTGGTGCAGAACGATCTCGCGGATCTGCAGGCCCACCTCGGTGCCTCCGGGCTCGCGGGTGCGGACGACGGTCTCGCCCCGCGTGCCCAGCCACTCCTCGAGCAGCCGGGCCTGCGTGGTCTTGCCCGCGCCGTCCCCGCCCTCGAGGGTGACGAACAGCCCGGTCACGACTCCGTCGCGTCCGACGTCTCGGCGGCGGCCGCCGCGGCCGCGCGGCTGGCGGCGGTGGCGCGGGGCGCGGCGGGCTTCTTCGCTGCGGTCGTCTTCTTGGCGGCCGCCGTCGTCTTCGCCGCGGTCGTCTTGGCCGCCGTGGTCTTGGCCGCCGTGGTCTTGGCCGCGGGCTTCCTGGCCGGCGCGCGCTTGGCCGGAGCCTTCTTGGCCGGGCCCTTCGCGCGCTTGTCGGCGAGCATCTGGACCGCCTGCTCGAAGTCGATCTCCTCGATCGTCAGGCCCTTGGAGATCGTGACGTTGGTCTCGCCGTCGGTCACGTAGGCGCCGAAGCGTCCGTCGCGGATCCGGATCGGCTTGCCGCTGACGGGGTCCGCCTCGAACTCCTTCAGCGCGCTCGACGCGCGTCGCGCCCCGTACTTCGGCTGGGCGAAGATCTCGAGCGCCGTCGGCAGGTCGACCTCGAAGATCTGGTCCTCGCTGGTGAGCGACCGGCTGTCGGTGCCCTTCTTGATGTACGGGCCGTACCGGCCGTTCTGAGCCGTGATCGGCTCGCCGCTCTCGGGGTCGTCACCGACCGTGCGCGGCAGGTCGAGCAGGCGCAGCGCCGTCGCCAGGTCGATCGACGCGACGTCCATGGATTTGAAGAGGGAGGAGGTGCGCGGCTTCACGACAGCGGGCTTCTTCGCGCCGCGCTTCGCGGGCACGGGCTCGACGACCTCCCCGGTGGCGGGATCCGCCGCGGTCTCCGGCTCCGGATCGACCTCGGTCACGTAGGGGCCGAAGCGCCCGTCCTTGACGACGACGGTCTTGCCCGAGTCGGGGTTGCTTCCCAGCACGCGGTCGGTCTGCACCGGGGCGTCGACGAGCTCCTGCGCCTTGGCGGGCGTGAGCTCGTCGGGAGCCAGCTCGAGCGGCAGGTTGACGCGACGCGGCGTCTCCTGCCCCTCCTCCTGGGCCACCTCGAGGTAGGGGCCGTACTTGCCGATGCGCAGGGTGATGTCGTCGGTGATCCGGACGGAGTTGATGCTCTTCGCATCGATCTCGCCGAGGTTGTCCACGACGTGTCGGAGCCCGGGGTGCGTGCCTCCGCCGAAGTAGAAGCGGTTGAGCCAGGCGACGCGGTCCTCCTCGCCGCCGGCGATGCGGTCGAGGTCGCCCTCCATCTCGGCGGTGAAGTCGTACTCCACCAGGTCGGAGAAGAAGTCCTCGAGCAGCCGGACCACCGAGAAGGCGATCCAGTTGGGCACGAGGGCGGTGCCGCGCGGAGTGACGTAGCCGCGGTCGACGATGGTGGAGATGATCGACGCGTAGGTGGAGGGCCGGCCGATGCCGAGCTCCTCGAGCGCCTTGACCAGGCTCGCCTCCGTGTAGCGCGGGGGCGGCGAGGTCTCGTGGCCCTTGGCCTCGACCGCGGCGACGACCAGGCTCTGGCCGACCTCGAGCACCGGCAGCTTGGCGTCCTTCTCGTCGCGGGCGCCGTGACGCTCCTCGTCGCGCCCCTCCTCGTAGGCGAGGAGGAATCCGCGGAAGGTGATGACGGTTCCGGAGGCGGTGAACTCGGCGGTCTTCGCGACGTCGCCGGCCGGCTCGGCGAGCAGCGTCACGGTGGCGGTCGAGCCCTTGGCGTCGGCCATCTGCGAGGCGACGGTGCGCTTCCAGATGAGCTCGTAGAGGCGGAGGTCGTTGCCGCGGAGGGTGCCCGAGAGCTGGTCCGGGGTGCGGAAGGTCTCGCCCGCTGGCCGGATGGCCTCGTGCGCCTCCTGCGCGTTCTTGTTCTTGCCGGAGTACAGCCGGGGCTTGTCCGGGACGGTCTCGGCTCCGTAGAGGGACGCGGCCTGAGTGCGTGCGGCGTTCAGCGCCTGCTGCGAGAGCCCGGGCGAGTCGGTCCTCATGTAGGTGATGAAGCCGTTCTCGTAGAGCGACTGCGCGACGCTCATCGTCTGGCGCGCCGAGAAGCGGAGCTTGCGCGCCGCCTCCTGCTGGAGCGTGGACGTGGTGAACGGGGCGGCGGGGCGGCGCGAGTACGGCTTGGACTCGAGGTTCGAGACCCGGACCGTGGTGGCGGGGTCGCGCAGCGCCTCGGCGAGGGCACCGGCGGTGGACTCGTCGAGGACGGTGACGTCGCCCTTCAGCTGACCGCGGTCGTCGAAGTCGCGGCCGCTTCCGATCCGCTTGCCGTCGAGCCGGGCCAGGCGGGCGTCGAAGCCCGCCGCGGCGTCCGACTCGGGCGCCAGCACGGTGGCGAGGTCCCAGTAGCTCGCCGACACGAACGCCAGGCGCTCCCGCTCGCGGTCGACCACCAGGCGGGTCGCGGCCGACTGCACCCGGCCGGCCGAGAGCCCGGGGCCGACCTTGCGCCACAGCACGGGCGAGATCTCGTAGCCGTAGAGGCGGTCGAGGATGCGGCGGGTCTCCTGGGCGTCGACCAGGGAGGTGTCGATGTCCCGGGTGTTGTCGCGCGCCTTCTGGATCGCGTCCTTCGTGATCTCGTGGAAGACCATGCGGTGCACGGGGACCTTGGGCTTGAGCTCCTCGAGGAGGTGCCACGCGATGGCCTCGCCCTCGCGGTCCTCATCAGTGGCGAGGTAGAGCTCGTCGGCGTTCTTCAGCGCGCGCTTGAGGTCGGCGACCGTCTTCTTCTTCTGGTCGGACACGACGTAATAGGGCTCGAAGCCGTTGTCGACGTCGACGGAGAACTTGCCCAGCGGGCCCTTCTTCAGCTCCGGGGGGAGGTTCTTCGGCTCGATGAGATCGCGGATGTGCCCGACGGAGGCGAGCACCTCGTAGCCGTCGCCCAGGTACTGGGCGATGGTCTTGGCTTTCGCCGGCGACTCGACGATCACCAGCTTCTTCGTGCCGGACACAGTTCTCCTCGATTGGTGCTGTCGGGTCGGACGACCAGTGGTCCGACGTCCCCTGCTGCGGGGAGACGGTGCGCGGCGACGTGGTGCGGGGAACGGCGACGCGTCCCCATCGGCGGGGGCGCCCGACAGGCACACCATACACACTGACCCCGGACGTGCTGCCCCCTCCCGAGGACACGGGGACCTCGGGAGGACGCTGGACACGGCCTCGGAGCCGCCTGCCCGGCCTGCCGTCGACGGGGGTGACGCGCGGCGCCGATCGGCGCATGATGAGGCATGGCAACGACGCACACCACCACGACCTCCGCCTACACGGCCAAGCTCCTCGACGGACCGCTGGAGGGCAAGACCCTCCGCCGGGGATACGGCGACGATCAGGCCCCCGCCGCACGCCTCGAGATCCCCGGGGCGAGGGCGGGCTCCCGCTACATCTACCTCCTCGCCGGCGGCCTCGAGCACGACGAGGGCGCGGGCGCCCTGCCGACCGCCGCCGCGTACCGGTACCAGCGACTCTCCTCCGACTGACGCGCTCCCGCGGCGTCGTCCGGACCTCGGTCCGGACGACGCCCGCTGCTGCCCCCGCCCTCAGGGCGGCGGGCCGGCCCTCGACCGCGCCGTGAGGGAGAGCGGACCCGCGGTGACGGCCGCCTCCGTTCTCGCGACGCCGCCGTCGACGTCGCAGAGGACGAGCTCGGCGCCGTTCGCGCGGGCTACGGCGGCGGCACGTCCGCACGGATCCCCGGCCAGCAGGCCGGAGGCGACGTCGGCCGCTGCCAGGGACGAGGCGTCCGCGGCGGCGACCGCTCGCTGGTGCCCGACGACTCCTGCGCAGCCGGCGAGGACGGCGGCCGTCACCAGGATCGTGCCCGCGACGACTCCGATCGCCACGACCGCGGCCGATCCCTCCTCCCGGTCGCGGACAGCCCCGGGGAGCCGGCGGATCATCCGCCCCCGCCCAGCGCGCAGGACCGGACCGAGACCGGGAGCGAGACCGCCGGGAGCGGGCGCAGCCGGGCCGCGACGTCGACGCAGACCAGTCCGTCCTGCTCCCCCGCCGTGAGCGACGCCCCCGTCACCCGGGCGAGCGGCGCGCGGGGGTCGTCGCCCCGGGCCGCGGACCGGGCCGCGTCGGCGGCCGCGTCGACGAGCCGGACGTACTGCGCCGAGGCCGCTACCGACCCCAGGCACAGCGCCAGCACCGCGACCACCGCCGGGAGCACGAGCGCGAGCTCGGCAGTGGCCGAGCCCTCCTCCTGGACGAGCCGCCCGCGCAGCAGCGGAAGGCCTCTCATCCCGCCGCGGTGAGCGCGCGGGTCACCAGGTCGGTCAGGATGCTCCGCACCTCGTCGCCCTTGAGGATGACCACCAGCAGCCCGGCGAAACCGACTGCGGCCATCGTCGCGATCGCGTACTCCGCCGTCGCCGACCCCTCCTCGTCGCCCAGAGCGCCGAGACCTCCCCACCCGGGTCGGCGCCACTCGACGCGCCCCGCGGAGACGTCGATGCCCGTTCCTCCGCCGGACGCCGCACCTCCGCCGCTCCTCGAGCCCCGGCTCGTTCCGGGCACACCACTTCCCGCATCCCTGCTCCTACCGAGTCCTCGACTCCGGGAGCCTCCCCCGCCGCTGATCGCCGTGTCACTTCTCATCCGTCCTGCTCCGTTCCGCCCCGCTCCGTGCCCCTCCTCCGAGGATCGCTGACTCCCGATCCCACCGATCGACCCTCCGGCCGATCCGTGGAGACGCCTCCCGATCCCGCCCCTGTGGAGGAGCGGTCGACCGCGTCACGCCGCCACCGAGAACGTCGAGAGCAGCACCGAGACGACCATCGGAGCCACTCCGAGCAGCAGGAACGCCGGCAGCACGCAGATCCCGAGCGGCAGCATCAGGGTCACGCCGAGCCGAGCGGCTCGCTCCCGCGCCCCGGAGGACGCCCGTGCCCGGACCAGAGCCGCCTCGCTCCGGAGCAGGCGTCCGGCCGGCACACCCGCCGCCGCGGAGAGGGCGAGCACCGGGTCCGCGTCGGAGAGCACGCGCTCGCCCGAGTCGAGCCCGCACTCGGCGAGCGCCGCCACGACCCGGGCGCGCGACGACTCGATCGAGCCGCCACCGGCCAGCGCCACCGAGAGGAGGTCGAGCGCGAGCCCGGGCGCCGGATCGGCCGGGGCCGCGCTTCGGACGAGGCGCCGCGCCCACGCGTGCGCGGCCGCCATCAACCCGGCTCCCCCGACCAGGCAGACCGCACCGGGCACCGTCCCGAGGAGCACGCCGACCACGTCGAAGCCCAGCAGTGCCCCCAGACCCAGCGCCGCCAGCGGCAGCGCGCTCACGACCCTCCCGGTGGCGGAGGGACCGGCCAGAGCCACCTCGATGTCCCGGCGGGCGCGCGCCAGCTCGCGCAGGGACTCCGCCAGCTCGCCGAGAGCGGCGGCGACCGGCGCGCCGGAGTCGGCGGCCACCCGCCACGCGGCGGCCAGCGCTGCCCACGCGGTCGCCTCACCGGTGTCCGGCGCTCGCCGTCGCGGCCGCTTCCGCTCCGAGCCGCTCCGCCGCGAAACCGGCGTCCCGCGCAGCAGCGCCTCCGTCACGTCGCCCCCGCGGCCGGCCTCCTCCGACACCGCCCGGAGCAGTCGCCGCCGCCGCGCGTCCCCGCTGTCCGCCCCCTCCGCCCCCGCGAGATGCCCGAGGGCCGACGCGGGAGCCACTCCCGCCGCGAGGAGGACGGCCAGTCGGTGCACGACGGCCGCGACCTCGTCCAGCCCGTCGCGGCCCGTCACGCGCTCGACCTCGAGGCGCTCGGGAGCGACCCGTCCTCGACCCTCAGGCGGCCGGCCGCGTCGAGCGCGAACGTCCCGAATGCCGCCAGCCGCCGCCGCCCGTCGCGGCGCTCGAGGTGGAGCACCAGGTCGATCGCGCTGACCGTCTGGCGGGCGATCGCCTCGGGCCCGAGTCCCGCGAGGACCCCGAGCGCCTCGAGACGCGCGGGCACGTCCTCGAGGGAGTTCGCGTGGAGGGTCCCCGCACCGCCGTCGTGCCCGGTGTTCAGCGCGGACAGCAGCTCGCGCAGCTCGACGCCGCGGCACTCGCCGAGGACCAGGCGGTCCGGACGCATCCGCAGCGCCTCCCGCACGAGCCGGTCCAGGCCCACGGCACCGGCGCCCTCGAGGTTGGGCTGCCGCGCCTCGAGCGAGACGACGTGCGGGTGCGCCGGCCGGAGCTCGCCGACGTCCTCGATGGCCACGATCCGCTCGGTCGGCGCCGCGCACCCGAGCAGGGCGCCGAGCAGGGTGGTCTTGCCTGATCCACCGGCTCCCGTGATCAGCAGGTTCCACCGCTCGCGGACCGCCCGGCGCAGAAGCCGCACTCCGTCGTCGTCCAGCATCCCGGCCGCCTGCAGCTCCCCGAGCGTCCAGGAGTCCGACCGCGGCACCCGCACCGACACGAGCGCTCCCCCGGTCGCCACCGGCGGCAGCACGACGTGCACGCGGACCCCGTGGCGGAGCCTGACGTCCACGCACGGGCTCGCCTCGTCGACGTGCCGTCCACCGGCCGCGACCAGCGCGACGGCCAGCCGCCGTGCTCCGGCGGCGTCGAGCGTCCACTCCGGAACCCGCTCCGCACCACCGCCCCGGTCGATCCAGAGGCCCGCGCCGCCGTTCACGAAGAGGTCGGTCACCGCGGGATCCGCGGCGTGCGGCGCGAGCAGCCCGAGACCGGCGGCGGCGGGCCGCACCGGCAGCGGGTCGCGGCGGTGCTCGGCGGGGACGAGGGGGACGAAGTCGCGGGTCATCCCGGCACGCTAGGAGCCCGTTCCGCGCGCCGGGGCGCTCCCTGCCCGGTCGGAGGAGAGACGCCCGCGTCGGCGCCTGTGGAGGAACGACCCGGGCCGGACGCGCGCGCAGGGGCGGCCCGGGGCTCTCGGCAGGGAGCCGCTCCGAGGAGGGGCCCCACGGCGCAGAGAAGCCCAGTCGACGACGAGACGTCCCGGCAACGCGGAAACGCCCCCGCGAGCAGGACTCGAGCGGGGGCGTCCCTCCGCCGGATCCGGCGGGAAGAAGGGGGCGGCACCCATTGGGGGGAACAGGTGCCGCCTCGGCGGCGCTGGATTGGGGGGAATCACTTGCGCCGCTGGGCCGAAGTTCATTCGGCCGTATGCAACTGTAGGGGACGGATCGCGATTCGCCAAGCCCGGATCCTGTTCTCTGCGGACTCTTATCCGACACCCGCCCCGCACCCAGCTTGCGGCGCTCGGCGATCCGCGCTGGAGGCGGGCGCTACGGTGGTGCGACGCCGACCGCGCGGGCCGGCGAACGTCTCACTCGCGAAGGAGCGAATCGCAGATGTCCACTCCCCCCGACGCCCCGGCCGCCGACCGGAACGCCATCGACAACCTCCTCCACGAGACCCGCCGGTTCCCGCCGCCGGCCGATCTCGCCGCCGGAGCGGTCGCGACCGCCGCGCTCTACGACGAGGCCGCGGCCGACCGCCTCGCCTTCTGGGCCGACCGGAGCCGCGAGCTCCTGCACTGGCACCGGCCGTTCACGCGCACCCTCGACTGGAGCGAGCCCCCGTTCGCGAAGTGGTTCGACGACGGTGAGCTGAACGTGGCCTACAACTGCCTCGACCGCCACGTCCTGGCCGGCCACGGCGACCGCGTCGCCCTGCACTGGGAGGGCGAGCCCGGCGACTCCCGCTCGATCACCTACGCCGAGCTCACCGCCGAGGTGAAGCGCGCCGCGAACCTGCTCACGAGCCTCGGCGTCCGCGCCGGCGACCGCGTCGCGATCTACCTGCCCATGATCCCGGAGGCGGTCATCGCGATGCTGGCCGTCGCCCGGCTGGGGGCGGTCCACTCCGTCGTCTTCGGCGGCTTCAGCGCCGAGAGCCTGCGCGCGCGCATCGACGACGCGGAGGCGACACTCGTCATCACCGCCGACGGCGGCTGGCGCAAGGGCGCCGTCTCGCCCCTGAAGCCGGCGGTCGACGCCGCGCTCGCCCTCGGCGGCGAGTCCAGCGTCCAGCACGTCCTGGTCGTGCGCCGCGGAGGCAACGAGGTCGCCTGGCACGAGGGGCGCGACCTCTGGTGGCACGAGGAGATCGTGACGGTCGACGCCGACCACGTCGCCAAGCCGTTCCCCGCCGAGCAGCCCCTCTTCATCCTCTACACGAGCGGCACGACCGGGAAGCCCAAGGGCATCCTGCACACCAGCGGCGGGTACCTCACCCAGGTCGCCTTCACGCACCGCGCGGTCTTCGACCTGCACCCCGAGTCGGACGTCTACTGGTCGACCGCGGACGTGGGCTGGATCACCGGGCACAGCTACGTCGTCTACGGCCCGCTCGCCAACGGCGCCACCCAGGTGATGTACGAGGGCACTCCCGACAGCCCGCATCCCGGCCGCTGGTGGGAGATCGTCGAGAAGCACGGCGTGACGATCCTCTACGCGGCTCCCACGGCGATCCGCTCCTTCATGAAGCTCGGCCGGCAGATCCCGCAGCGCTTCGACCTCTCGAGCCTGCGCCTGCTCGGATCGGTCGGCGAGCCGATCAACCCGGAGGCGTGGGTCTGGTACCGCGACGTCATCGGCGGCGGCCGCACCCCCATCGTCGACACGTGGTGGCAGACCGAGACCGGCGCGATGATGGTGTCCCCCCTGCCCGGGGTGACGACTCTCAAGCCCGGGTCCGCGCAGGTCGCTCTGCCGGGGATCTCGATCGACGTGGTCGACGACGCCGGGACGCCGGTCGGCGCCGACGAGGGCGGACTGCTCGTGATCACCGAGCCCTGGCCGGCGATGCTGCGCGGCATCTGGGGCGACCCGGAGCGCTACGTCGAGACCTACTGGTCGAAGTTCGGCGACCGCTACTTCGCGGGTGACGGAGCGCGTCGCGACCAGGACGGCGACCTCTGGCTCCTGGGGCGCGTGGACGACGTGATGAACGTCTCCGGCCACCGCCTCTCGACCGCCGAGATCGAGTCGGCCCTCGTCTCCCACCCGGTCGTCGCCGAGGCGGCCGTCGTGGGAGCCGCGGACGAGACCACCGGCCAGGCCGTGGTCGCGTTCGTGATCGCGAAGGCGAGCCAGGCCGAGGCGCTGGCCCACGGACACGACGAGCTCGAGGCCACCCTGAAGGCGCACGTCGCCGAGCACATCGGCGCGATCGCCCGCCCGAAGCGGATCTTCGTGGTGCAGGAGCTGCCCAAGACCCGCTCGGGGAAGATCATGCGCCGGCTGCTGCGCGACGTTGCGGAGGGACGCGCCGTGGGCGACACGACGACGCTCGCGGACACGCAGGTGATGGCGGTGATCTCCTCCGCGATCGCCGCGGACTGACCGGGCACCGCACGCCCCCTCCCGCCGCGTGGGCAGGAGGGGGCGGTGCGTCAGTCGAAGGCGACGATCAGCTCGACCTCGACGGGAGCGCCGAGGGGCAGCTCCGCCACCCCGACGGCCGAGCGCGCGTGACGGCCGGGCTCGCCGAACACGTCGCCGAGCAGCTCCGAGGCGCCGTTGATCACGCCGGGCTGCCCGGTGAAGCCGGAGGCGGACGCGACGAAGCCGGTGAGCTTCACGATCCGCGTCACCCGGTCGAGCGATCCGATCGCGTCGGCGACGGCCGCGAGCGCGTTGAGGGCGCAGGTGCGGGCCAGGTCCTTCGCCTGCTCGGGCGACACCTCGTCGCCGACCTTGCCGACCAGCGGCAGAGCGCCGTCGACGAAGGGGATCTGCCCGGCCGTGTAGACGAGGCCGCCGTGCACGACGGCGGGGACGTAGGCGCCGGCGGGGACCGCCACGGCGGGCAGCTCGACGCCGAGCTCCGCGAGGCGCTCGGCGATCACGCGCCGGCCTCGGCGACGGGGCGCTTGAGGTACGCGACGAGGCCGCCCTCGGGACCGGTCACGATCTGGACCAGCTCCCAGCCCTCGGATCCCCAGGTGTTCAGGATCGCCGTGGTGTTGTGGATCATCAGCGGGGTGGTGATGTACTCCCAGCGCGGGACGGACATGGCTCTCCTCGGGTGCGGCCGGTGCGGGACGACTGCTGAGCGCCGCGCGTCGGCGGGATGAGCGCCGCGGCTCGTCCGAGCGCGGCGACTACGCTGATTCTATGTCGGGGCAGGGCGGGACCAGAGTCGTGAAGACCATAGGGGGCGCCGTCGGCGGTCTGATCGGCATCGTCGCCATGAGCGTCGTCGCGGGAGTCCTGGTGGCCGCCTCGGTGACGCCGGCGATCGCGCTGAGCGGCATGGCCGCCGGCAACACGGTGGAGATGTTCGACAACCTCCCCGAGTACCTCGAGATCGGCACGCTCGCCGAGAAGAGCGACGTGTACGCGAAGGACTCCTCCGGCGGCGACGTGCTGCTCGCCTCCTTCTACGCCCAGAACCGCGTCGAGGTGGGCTGGGACGAGATCTCGCCGTTCGTGAAGGACGCCGTGGTCGCCTCCGAGGACCCCCGCTTCTACGAGCACGGCGGCATCGATCTGCTCGGCACCGTCCGCGCGGCCGCGACGACGGCCATGGGCGGGGACGTCCAGGGCGGCTCCTCCATCACGCAGCAGTACGTCAAGAACGTGCTCGTGCAGAAGGCGGAGGCGCTCAGCGATCCGATCGAGCGCGACGCGGCCTACCGCGAGGCCACGGAGACCACTCCGGAGCGCAAGGTCGCCGAGATGCGGCTCGCCATCGGGCTCGAGAAGGAGTACCCGAAGAACGACATCCTGCTGGGCTACCTCAACATCGCCCTGTTCGGCGGCACCGTCTACGGCGTCGAGGCGGCCGCCCGCTACTACTTCGGAGTGAGCGCGAAGGACCTCTCGCTCGCGCAGTCCGCCGCGCTCGTCGCGATCGTGAACAACCCCGAGAAGTTCCGCTTCGACCGGCCCGGCGACCCGGCGAACCCCGCCGCGGAGGGCTACCCGCAGACCCGGGACCGGCGCGACTACATCGTCACCCGCATGGACCTCGAGTCGAAGGTGACGTCCGAGCAGGCGCAGGCGGCCGTCGCCGAGCCCGTGACGCCGAACATCACCGAGCCGAGCACCGGCTGCCAGACGGCCGGAGTCGCGGCCTTCTTCTGCGACTACGTCACCTGGGTCATCAAGAACGACGACGCGTTCGGTGCGAGCCAGGACGAGCGCGACGCCACCTTCAAGCGCGGCGGATACCGGATCTACACGACCCTCGACTCCGATCTGCAGCAGGCCGCCGTCTCGGCCACCGACGACTGGGTGCCCAAGTCGATGGCGAACGTGAACATCGGCAGCGCGAGCGTCTCGGTCGAGGTCGGCACCGGCCGCATCCTCGCGATGACCCAGAACAAGGACTACTCCAACGATCCGGACCTGACGGGCCCCAACTACACGAGCGTCAACTACAACACCGACTTCGGGTACGGCGGCTCCTCGGGATTCCAGGTCGGCTCGACCTACAAGGTGTTCACCCTCGCGGAGTGGCTGCAGGAGGGGCACTCGCTCGGCGAGAGCGTCGACGGCACCCGCCGCGCCTACACGACCTTCCGTGACAGCTGCGAGCCCGACGGCGTCTACTACGGCGAGTCCTGGAACCCCGGGAACGACGAGGGCGGCAACGGAGGAGTGACCACGGCCCTGCAGGCCACGACCGGCTCGATCAACACCTCGTTCGCCGCCATGGCCCAGCAGCTGGACCTCTGCGGCATCCGCAACACGGCGCTGGCGATGGGCGTGCACCGTGCCGACGGGACCGAGCTGCAGAAGCTCGCGCCGACCATCCTCGGCACCAACGAGATCGCTCCGCTCACGATGGCCACGGCCTTCGCCGGCTTCGCGAATAAGGGCACCGTCTGCACGCCCATCGCGATCGACCGGATCGTCGACCGCACGGGCGCGGACGTCGCGCCGCCCGCCTCCGAGTGCAGCCAGGGGATGTCCGAGGAGGTTGCCGCGACCGCCGGCTACGCCCTGCAGCAAGTGGTGACGGGCGGCACCGGCGCCCCCTCCAACCCCCGCACCGGGGTGCCGCACATCGGCAAGACCGGCACCACGGACGACGCGCTGCACACGTGGATGGTCGGCGCGAGCACCGAGGTCGCCACCGCCACCTGGGTCGGCAACGTGACCGGCTTCACCTCCATGCGCGGATTCAGTCTCAACCGGGTGAACGCCGGTCAGGTGCGCCACCAGATCTGGCCGCGCATCATGCGCGTCGCCGACGCGAAGTACGGTGGGACGGCGTTCCCGGCTCCCGTCCGCTCGCTCCTCGACGCTCCGCAGGAGGCCGTGCCCCAGGTCACCGGCCAGAGCCCCTCTGCGGCGGCCGCACGCCTGCGCTCCGTCGGCTTCACGGTCCGCGTCGACACTTCTCCGGTCCCCTCCGACCGCCCGGCAGGGACGGTCGCGCAGACGAACCCGCCCGCCGGGTCGCGCGTCTCCCGGGGCGCGGAGATCACCCTGCAGATCAGCGCCGGACCGGGCGCCCCGCCCCGCGCGGGCTGAGCCCCTGCACCCCCGGCTGCTCCCGAGGGAGCGTCCGGCAGAATGAACGCGGCCGCGCTCGCGGCCGACGTGCGAGAGAAGGACCCATGACCGGACGCACCCGTCGCCCCCTCACCACCGCCCTCGCGACCGTCGCCGCGGCCGGAGCCGTCGCCGCGGCCTGGGGCATCGGCGTCGAGCGGACGCTGTTCACCGTCCGGCGCACGTCGTTCCCGGTGCTGCCCGCCGGTTCCGAGCCGATCCGCGTCCTGCACGTGTCGGACCTGCACATGGCCCCGTGGCAGACGAAGAAGCAGGAGTGGATCCGCTCGCTCCTCGCCCTGGCGCCCGACGTCGTGGTCGACACCGGCGACAACCTCGGCCACCGCGACGGCGTGCTCGGCATCCGCCGGGCTCTGGAGCCCTTCGCCGGGATCCCCGGCGCCTTCGTCAACGGATCCAACGACTACTTCGGCCCTCGGATCAAGAACCCGCTCCGCTACTTCGTCGGCCCCTCCAAGAACCCCAAGCAGCACGAGGCCGATCTCGACACCGACGGGCTGACCGGCTTCTTCTCGGACGGGCTCGGCTGGGTGGACCTCAACAACCGCGCCGAGAGCATCACGGTGAAGGGGACGCGCATCGAGTTCTTCGGCGTCGACGACCCGCACATCGGCCTCGACCGCATCGACCTGGTCGCCGGAGCCGTGGACGAGCTGCGCGGCGCGGAGGACGGACCGGCCGGGGTCAGCATCGGCGTGGCGCACGCGCCCTACCAGCGCATCCTCGACGACTTCGTCGCCCGCGGCGCCGAGGTGATCCTCGCCGGGCACACGCACGGCGGGCAGGTCTGCGTCCCGGGCTTCGGCGCCCTCGTCACCAACTGCGACATCCCGCGCGACAAGGTCGCCGGCTCGACGACGTGGGACAACGGACTGCGCAGCTCGTACCTCAACGTGTCCGCCGGAGTCGGCACCTCGATCTACGCACCGGTGCGCTTCGCCTGCCGGCCCGAGGTGACCCTCGTCACGCTCACTCCGGCGGCCTGACGAGGGGTGTCCGACGGCGGTCCGGAAATCGGCTACTATTGTCGAGGCTCGTGAGCGGTTCTCCGTGATGAGCACACCGGGGTGTGGCGCAGCTTGGTAGCGCGCCTCGTTCGGGACGAGGAGGTCGTGGGTTCGAATCCCGCTACCCCGACCGGTGAGAAGCCCGGCCAGGATCGATGATCCGGCCGGGCTTCGTCGTTCCCGGGGCGTTCTCGGAATTCTGCTGTGGCGGGGCTCGCCCGCAGGCGGATGCTCGCCCGGGCCGGAGCCCGGGCGACGACGGAGCCGGCGCGATCACCGCCCCGCGCTCTCCGGCTCGAGCACCCCTGTCGGCGTCCCGAGCGTCCTGCGCACGGCCGTGCCTTCGGCCCACTCCCCCGCGCCTCCCGGCCCGATCCCAGCAGCCGGGAGCGAGACTGTTCTTCCGCCGTCGTCGCCGCCCCCGCCCGACGACCGACGAGAGGAGCACCGTGACCCGGTCGCTCACCCGCCTCACCCTCGCCATCAGCGTGCCCTACGTGGTCGCGCTCGCAGCCATCGCCTTCTGGCCGACGCCCGTCGATGCGGGAGTGCGGGGGGATCTCGGCCGGGTGACCTCCTGGTTCGCCCGGCACGGCCTCCCGATGGTCGACTACGCGTTCATCGAGTCGACCGCCAATATCGCCCTGTTCGTGCCCCTGGGGCTGCTCCTGGCCCTCAACCTGCGGCTCCGGAGGGCGTGGGTCGCTGTGGCCGTCGGCGCCGTCGTGAGCTCGCTGATCGAGGCGGGCCAGCTGCTCTTCCTCTCGGCGCGCTTCGCGACCGTCGACGACGTCGTGATGAACACCTCCGGCGCGCTTCTCGGCGCGGTCGCCGGCGTCCTGCTCCGGATGGTCGTCCGCGCACGACGACGCCGGAGGGCGGCGGAGTGGGACGACGCCTTCGCGCACATCCCCCTCCGCGGCACCTCCGGCGTGGTGGCGGATCAGCCGAGCCGCGTCCGCTGAGACGACGGCTCCGCCGCGTCAGCGGCCGAGGCCGCGGTACTCCCAGCCGGCAGCACGCCAGGCGGCGGGGTCGAGGCAGTTGCGACCGTCGACGAGGAAGGTGTTGGCCACCTTCGCCGCCGTGGCCGCGGGGTCGAGGGCGCGGAACTGCTTCCACTCCGTCACGACGACCACGGCGTCGGCACCGGCCAGCGCCTCGTCGACGTCGGTCGTGTAGGTGATCTCGGGGTAGCGGCGGCGCGAGTTCTCGATCGCCTCGGGGTCGGTCGCGACCACGGTCGCACCGAGGTCGTGCAGGCGAGCGGCGACGTCGAGCGACGGCGAGTCGCGGATGTCGTCCGACTCCGGCTTGAACGCCAGACCGAGCACCGCGATGCGGCGGCCCGCGACGGAGCCGCCCAGGCCCTCGGTGACGAGGTCGACGACGCGCTGGCGGCGACGCAGGTTGATCGCGTCGACCTCCTTGAGGAAGGCCACGGACTCGCCGACGCCGAGCTCGTCGGCGCGGGCCGAGAAGGCGCGGATGTCCTTCGGGAGGCAGCCGCCTCCGAAGCCGATGCCCGCGTTCAGGAAGCGGCGGCCGATCCGCACGTCGTAGCCGATCGCGTCGGCGAGCTGCGTGACGTCCGCGCCGGTGACCTCCGCGATCTCGGCGATCGCGTTGATGAACGAGATCTTGGTCGCGAGGAAGGCGTTGGCCGAGACCTTCACCAGCTCGGCGGTGGCGTAGTCGGTGACCACGAGCGGGGTCTCGGCCGCGAGCGCCGTCGCGTAGACCTCGTCGAGGGTCGCCTTCGCCGCTGCTCCGGCCTCGCCCGCGGGCACGCCGTAGACGAGCCGGTCGGGGCTGATCGTGTCCTTGACCGCGAAGCCCTCGCGGAGGAACTCGGGGTTCCAGGCGAGGGTCGCACCGGAGGAGGCGATGCGGTCGGCCAGGCGGGCGGCGGTGCCGACGGGGACGGTCGACTTGCCGACGACGAGGGAGTCCTCCTCGAGGTAGGGCAGGAGACCGTCGATCGCCGAGTCGACGTAGGTCATGTCCGCGGCGTTCTCGCCCGGCTTCTGCGGGGTGCCGACGGCGACGAAGTGCACGGCCGCACCGGCGGCGTCGGCCATGTCGGTCGAGAAGCGCAGACGCCCGGAGGCGACGCCGGAGGACAGCAGCTCCGGGAGGCCGGGCTCGAAGAACGGCGCGGTGCCGGCGGCCAGGGCGTCGATCTTCTTCTGGTCGACGTCGATGCCGATGACGTCGTGGCCGAGCTCGGCCATGGCGGCAGCGTGGACGGCACCGAGGTAGCCGCAGCCGATGACAGAAAGCTTCACAGGGGTTCTCCGAATCGTGGCGGGTTCGTGTCGCGGTCGCGACGGTGAGGAGGAGCGATGCGATGCGGCGAGGCGTCAGCGCGCCCGCGGACGCGCGACTACCGCCGCGCCAATGCTCTCAGATCGCGGGAGACGTCGGCGACAGCCGCCGCGATCTGCGCCGCCACGCGCTCGTGCACGGCCTCGCTGCGGCCGATCGGGTCCTCGATGTCGTCGCCGCCCTCGCCCCGCGGGGCGCGCCCGCGGTGGGCGGCGGCGAGCCGCACGACGGCGCGGAGCCGCGCGGCGGGGTCCTCGACCGTCGGCAGCGGCACCTCCCGCAGCACGAACGGCAGCACGCGGGCGAACTCGAGCAGCGTGAAGCCGCGGAGGAGGAGCGACGGGAAGCGCCGGGAGGCGTCGACCAGGTGGTCGCGCGTCATCGTGAGCAGGAGGTCGGCGTCGCCCACGATCGCGTCGCCGAGCACCGCGCTCGTGTGCGCGGCCGGGTCTCCCCCGTGCTGAGCCGAGAAGCGGGCCGAGACCGGGTCCATCGGCAGTCCGTCGCGCGTCCTCACTCCGGCGCTCGTGAACGCGAAGAGCGGACCTCCCGCGGGTGATGTCGCGTCGGCGAGTGCGGCGCGCAGCAGCTGCTCCGCCATCGGCGACCGGCAGATGTTGCCGGTGCAGACCGAGAGCACGGTGAAGACGGGGGCGGCGGAGGCGGCGACCGGTTCGTCCGGTCGCCAGCTCCGGCGGGCGGGGCGGGCGGAGTCGTCTCCCGGGAAGATCATCGCGGGGCGCTCAGGCCGAGGTCGACGCGGGCTCGGGCTCGACGGCCGTGTCCGGGCGTGCACCCGATCGCTCGGAGCCGTAGTAGCTCGTGTAGTAGTAGCCGTAGCCCCGGCCGACCTGGCCGCGCGCGGGCACGCGGTTGAGGATCACGCCGAGGGTGTGGCCGCTGACCCGCTCGAGGTTCTGGATCGCCTTGCCCAGCTCGTCGGTCGTCGTCCTGCCCGCGGAGATGACCACGAGCGCGCCGTCGGTGCGGGCGGTGAGGATGGCGCCGTCCGTGACGGGCAGGAGCGGCGGCGCATCGACGATCACGATGGCCTCGCGAGCGATCTCGTGCAGGAGGATGTCCATGCCGTTGGAGCCGAGCAGCTCGGACGGGTTCGGCGGGATCGACCCGGCTCCGAGCACCCAGAGGTTGCCGGACGGGCCCCACGGCTGCAGGACGTCCTGCAGTTCCGCCTTGCCGATCAGCAGGTCGGTCAGGCCGACGCCGGGAACGAGGCCGAACGACTTGGCGACGGTGGGCTTGCGGAGGTCGCCATCGACGACGACGGTCCGCTGGCCGGAGGCGGCAAGCGTCACCGCGAGGTTCGCGGTCACCGTCGACTTGCCGTCCGAGGGCAGCGGGCTCGTCACGACGATGATGCGCGGCGGGCTGTCGATGTTCATGAACTGCAGGTTCGTGCGGAGCTCGCGCAGCGCCTCGGCGAGTGCGTGCTTGCCGTCGGCCTTGATGTAGTCGGTCGTGTCGGCCTCGGGGACGATGCGGTTGGTCTCGCTGAGGCGCTTGTCGACGGGGAGGGTGCCGACCACGGGGAGGTCGAACAGGCGCTCGACCATCTCGGCGGTGCGGATGCGCCGGTCCAGCGTGTTGCGGACGAACGCGTAGACGAGACCGAGGACGAGGCCCGCGAGCGCGCCGACCGCGAGGACGAGGCGCAGGTTCGGGAACGCCGGCGAGGACGGGAGCGCCGCGGCCTGCAGAACGGTGAGGGAGACCGTGTCGCCGACGCCCGTCTCCTGGTTGACCTGCTGCACCTTGGTGGCGATGGCCGCGACCCAGGCGTCGGCGAGCTTCTGCGCGCCCTCGGGGGTGGAGGCGGTGGCGCTGACCTTCATCACCGGGGCGACCGTGTCGGCCTGCACCGTGATCGCCGAGATCAGCGTGGCGGGCGAGACGTCGAGGCCGAGGCTGTCGATCGCGATCTGCGCCACGTCGCGCGAGGTGGCGATCGGGACGTACGTGGCGAGGCTCGACTTGGCGACGGACTGCGCGATCTGCTGCGTGTAGATCGCCTGGCTGTCGTCGGCACCGGTGGTGGCGACGGAGACCAGGCCCTGCGAGTCGGCGACGTACCGCGGCTTCTGCGTCAGCGACCAGCCGAAGGCGACGAGAGTGCCGAGGAGGATCGCCGCGACGATCGGGATCCAGTGGTCGCGCAGCAGCCGGAGGACGTCTCGAAGTTCCACAGAGTCAGATTTCCTTCGCTGGTACGGATCACGCGGCGGGCGCCGGCGACGGGTTCTTCCGAATTCTGACACAGCGCTTCCGCGCCCTCGGCGCCAGGCGCGTCAACCGTGCCACCTGTCGGGGGTGGGCTCCGGCGGAGTCCCTCTCGTGATCACTCCGAGGCCCTCGAGCTCGACGACCGCCGACTCGACGACCGCCTCCGCATCGACGCCGGCGGGCGGCGGGCCCGCCTCCTCGAGCACCGCGGCGACGAGACCGGGCAGATCGGAGCCCCGGCCGGCGTGGCGCCAGATCGTCGGGCCGATGCCGGACAGGCGCACGAGGGTGCCGCCGCAGAACACGAGCAGCTGGCCGTCGGCGAGCTCCACCGCGTCGTCCGCAGGGGTGCGCAGGACGGTGCCGGGCAGGGCCTCGCCCACAGGGTCGAGCTGCACGGAGACCACGTCGGACCAGGCGGACGGGGCCTCGGCGCCGAGGGACGCGAAGACCTCCTCGACCAGGTGCACCACGCTCGCGGCCTCGGAGTAGACCAGTCGCCGGACGCCGCCCAGCGCCGAGAGGGTGCGGACGAGATCGGCGATCGGCCGCGGTCGGGCCGAGAGGTACGAGGTCTGCGGCACCAGATCCTCGATCGCGTCGACCGGGTCGACGTGCTCGAGGAAGGGCGTCCCGACGCCGTCGCGGCGCTCGAGCAGGAGGACGCCCGCCAGACGCAGGGGCGCCTCCGGGACCGGTCGGAGGGCGAGCGACCCGGGGGCCAGCTGCGCCTTCGGCGCCGATCCGGTCAGCGGCTTCACCGACAGCGGCTTGGGATAGGGCAGGACGCGCCCCTCCGGGGTCACGCCGACCGTCTCGTCGGTGACGTAGCCGAAGCGGGACCCGAGCGTCCGGGCGATGGTGGTCTTGCCGGTCCCGGAGGCGGCGACGAAGGCCAGCACGCGGCCGGACTCGTCGGAGATCCCGCAGGCGTGGAGCATCAGCAGGTCGGCGCGCCGGGCGCCGATCGCCTCGAGGGTCAGGGTCGAGGTCAGGGACTCCTCGAGCTGCGCGAGCGTGGCGCTCGAGACCCGGGGCGAGCCGTCGACCGGGACGGAGGGATCGTGCCCCACCTCGGCGAGGACGTCGCGTGCTCCCGCGTCGGGCTCGGACGCGCAGGCGGCCCAGCTGTCGGCGATCCGCGCCGCGTCCTCGTCGCCGACGCCGCGTCCGAAGACCACGCGGAACGGGGTCTCGAGGACCGAGACGGACAGGGTGCGGGGCTCGGCGCCCCTCCCCCCGGCGATCAGTACGCCCCGTCGCGGGCGAGGACGGCGCGCGCGGTCTTGAAGAGGATGACGATGTCGCCGGTCATCGACCAGTTCTCGACGTAGTACAGGTCGAGGCGGACGGTGTCCTCCCACGAGAGGTTCGAGCGTCCGCTGACCTGCCAGAGCCCGGTGATGCCCGGCTTCATCAGGAAGCGGCGGTGCACGTGCTCCTCGTACTGCTCGACCTCGCGGGCCAGCGGCGGGCGGGGGCCGATCAGGGACATGTCGCCGCGGAAGACGTTCAGGAACTGGGGCAGCTCGTCGAGGCTGAAGCGCCGGAGGATCGCGCCCACCCGGGTGACGCGCGGGTCCTTCGCCATCTTGAAGAGGATCGAGTTCCCCTCCGCACGCTGCTGCGACGCGAGAGCCGCCAGTCGCGCCTCCGCGTCGACGACCATCGAGCGGAACTTCAGCATCTCGAAGGTCGCGCCGTTCAGACCGATGCGCTCCTGCCGGAAGAGCACGGGCCCGGGGCTGGTGACCTTGACCAGCACGGCGACGACGACGAGCACCGGCGCGCTGAGGATGATCAGCATGGTCGACGCGAGGATGTCGAAGAGGCGCTTGGCGAACCGCTGGCGGCCGTCGAAGCGCGGGGTCTCGACGTGGATCAGCGGAAGGCCCGCGACGGGGCGGGTGTGGATGCGCGGACCGCCGATGTCGGTGAGGCTCGGCGCCACGACGAGGTGCTCGCGCCCGGGCTCGAGCGTCCAGCTCAGCTCGCGGATCCGCTGCGGCGCCAGCTCGTCGGAGCTCGTGACGACCACCGTGTCGGCGCCGGTGGCGTCCATCACGGCGCGGACGCCGTCGATCCCGGTGAACCCGTGGACCGCGAGGCCCGAGAGCTCCTGCTCGCTCCGCAGCGCGTCCGCACCGCCGACCGAGGTCGAGACGGCGCCGACGAGCTTGTAGCCGGCCTCGGTGCCGCGGCGCAGCTCGCGTGCGGTGTGCAGGACGCTCGCGCGGGAGCCGAGGAGCACGACCTGGCTCGAGAAGCGGCCCGCCCGGCGCTGCCGGGTGAGCCAGGAGCGCCAGACCAGGCGGCCGACGCAGATCAGCACGATCCCGGCGGGGAACGCCGTGATGATGTAGCCGCGCGCGAGCAGGATCTGGAGCAGGTAGGCGATGATCGCGACGATGCCGAAGAGCCAGATGGAGGCGTCGACGACGCGGCGGTACTCGACGTAGCCGGTGCCGACGATCCGGCGGTCGCGCGTGTCGAAGACCTGGAGGGCGAGGAGCCAGCCGACCGACAGGGCGACGGACACCCAGGTGTAGCTGACCGCGATGTCGGCGGGGTTCTTGAACCCCAGGTCCGAGTTCAGGTTCAGGTCGAACCAGAAGAGCTGCGTGCCGAAGACGGAGAGGACGATCGCGACGACGTCCGTGATGAGCAGCCGTCGCCGGTAGTCCTGCTCCCACGACGGCCGACGCCTCAGCGGTGCCCCTTGCGCCGTCATCGTTTCCCCCGACCTTTCCTGCTGCTTCGAAAGGCGTAATTCCGTTTCCGGTGTTGTCACGTCGTCAGGCTACCCACTTCCTCGTTTCGGAGGGGTGTCGCGCCGGTGAGGAACGCTCGACCGGTCACCCGCGGAGCCGGCCGCGGCTCTCCTGGAGGTAGCACGCGCCGCACAGCGACTCGTAGGTGACCGCCGTTCCGTCGATCGCGACCTGATCGCCGTCGAACACGAAGCGGCCGTCCACGACGCGCCCGTTGAAGATCGCTTTGCGCCCGCACCGGCAGATCGTCTTCAGCTCCTCGAGGCTGTGGGCGATCTCCAGGAGCCGCCTGCTTCCCGGGAACGCGGCGGTGCGGAAGTCCGTGCGGATGCCGTACGCGAGGACGGGCACGTTCTCGAGGATGGCGATCCGGAGCAGATCGTCGACGTGCGACTCCGGCAGGAACTGCGCCTCGTCGACGAGCAGAGCACTCACGTCGCGCTTCGACTCGGCCAGCACGCGGGCCCGGGCGGCGGTGAAGACGGCCACCGGGTCCCCGTCGGGCTCGAACAGGATGTCCACCGGACGGGTCACGCCGAGCCGCGACACGATCAGCTCCTCGCCCTTCGTGTCGACGGCCGGCTTGGCCAGCAGCACCCGGTGCCCGCGCTCCTCGTAGTTGTGCGCGGCCTGCAGGAGCGACGTGCTCTTCCCGCTGTTCATCGCTCCGTAGCGGAAGTACAGCTTGGCCATCAGGTCTCCTCGGGGCGGGTCCGGGGGCGGGGCCCCCGGGGTGAGCAGGGGCCGGTCACGGGAGGAACCCGTCCTCGCCGGCGCGGCGGATCAGGTCGGCCCGGCGGCTCGCGGGCCTGCCGACCGCGACGTACTTGCGGCGCACTCGCTGCAGGTAGGTCTTCGCGGTCTCGAACTGCACGTTCATCTTGGCGGCGACCTCGGGGGTGCTCGATCCGGACGCGTAGAGGCGCAGCGCCTCCAGCTCGCCGGCGCTGAGCCGTGGGCGCTGCTGCGCCGCGACTCCGGACGGCAGGGGCCGCCACTGCGCGGACGAGACGTCGGCCGAGCGCATCTCGAGAGCGGCGCGGGTCTGCTCCATCACCTCAGCGAGCGAGCGCGACTTCGCCAGGTGCCGCACGGCTCCGGCCTTCAGGGCGCGCTCGCGGACCTCGTCGTCCTCGCTCGCGGAGAGCGCCACGACCGCGGCTCCCGCCGCCCGGCAGGTCCGGATCCGCGCCTCGATCGAGATCGGCTCGCGCAGCTCGACGTCCATCACGACCACCTGGGTGGGGAAGACATCGCTCGTCACCAGGTCGTGCCAGGTGGAGGCGGCCACGACGACCTCGAAGTCCGGGGCGTGGGTGCGGATCCACGCGCTCGTCGCCGCGAGCAGGTCCTCGCGCGGGTCGAGCAGGCCGAGCCGGACCGCACGGGGTGGCGCGTCGCGGGCGCTCCGGGCGGAGGAGCCCGAGGGCTCACCGGAGCGGGTGACCATGCGGACGATCCTAGCCGCGGCCGGGCCCGCCCCCGGCTCAGAACAGCGTCGGCTGCCCGACGCCGGGCAGGATCGCGGCGCGCTCCGGCCCGAGCTCCCCGACCAGCAGCCCGTCGTGCTGGAGGGAGCGCCGCTCGCCGCCGAGGGTCCGCAGCGTCCCCAGCGAATTCAGGGCGGAGGACTTGACGGAGCCGGTGGCCGGGTCCTCCTCGCCGCGCTCGAGCCCGTGCGCGCGCATCAGCGGGCGGATGCGCGCGGAGAGCCAGCGCCGGTACTCGAGAGGCGCGTAGGCGTCGCGGCCCGGGTAGAGCGCTCGGTACTTGTCGACCAGCTCGGGGTGCTCCTGCCCGAGCCACTGCAGGAACCACTCCTTCACCCCGGGCTTGAGGTAGAGGGTCGAGTACATGATCGTGCTGGCGCCCGCCTCGCGGCAGGCTTGGAGCGACTCGTCGAGGTGCGCCCGGGTGTCGGTGAGGAACGGCAGGATCGGCATCAGGAACACCGAGCAGTCGAAGCCGGCCTCCCGTGCCGCGGTGACCGTCGCCAGCCTGGCCGCCGCGGTCGGCGCACCCGGCTCGACGGAGCGCTGGAGGCCCTCGTCGTAGACGGCGATCGACACTCCGAGGTCGACCGGGACGTGCTCGGCGGCCTCGCGGAGCAGCGGCAGGTCTCGCCGCAGCAGCGAGCCCTTCGTGAGGATCGAGATCGGGGTGCCCGAGGCGGCGAGCGCGGCGATGATGCCCGGCATCAGCCGGTAGCGGCCCTCGGCGCGCTGGTACGGATCGGTGTTGGTGCCGAGTGCCACGGGGTGCCGCTCCCAGCTCGGCTTCGCGAGCTCCCGGGTGAGGACCTCGGCGACGTTCACCTTCACGACGATCTGCGAGTCGAAGTCGCGGCCGCCGTCGAACTCGAGGTACTCGTGCGTGGGCCGGGCGAAGCAGTAGGTGCAGGCGTGGGTGCAGCCGCGCATCGGGTTGATGCTCCAGCCGAACGGCATCTTCGAGGAGGTGTGCACGCGGTTGAGCGCCGACTTCGCGAGCACCTCGTAGAAGGTGACGCCCTCGAACTCCGGCGTGCGCACCGTCCGCACCAGGTCGGTGAGCTTGACGAGGCCGGGCAGGGCGGCCTCGTCGGCCGTGCCGATCGACTGCCCGCTCCACCTCATGGAGCCATTAGAACATACGTTCGAACGGATCGCAGCCGATCAGACCGAGGCGGACAGCTCCAGCGTCTCGGCGGTCGCGGTGACCGTCTGCTCGGCCTTCTCGGGCGCGTCGTTGAGGGTCGAGCCGTAGCTCGGCACCAGCGCGCGGATCCGCGGCTCCCAGGCCTTCATCCGGTCGGGGAAGCACTTCTGCACGATGTCGAGCATGATCGGCACGGCGGTCGAGGCTCCGGGCGAGGCGCCGAGCAGGCCGGCGATCGTGCCGTCCCCTCCGGTGATGACCTCGGTGCCGAACTGCAGCACGCCGCCCTTCTTCTCGTCCTTCTTCATCACCTGGACGCGCTGGCCGGCGGTGATCAGGTACCAGTCCTCGTCGCGGGCGGTGGGCAGGAACTCGCGCAGGGCCTTCATCTTCTTGCCACGGCCGGCGAGCACCTCGCCGATCAGGTACTTCATCAGGTCGAGGTTGTCGCGGGCGACCGCGAGCATCGGGCCGATGTTGTGCGGCCGGATCGACAGGGGCAGGTCGAGCCACGAGCCCCGCTTCAGGAACTTGGGCGTGAAGCCCGCGTAGGGGCCGAAGAGGAGGGACGACTCGCCGTCGACGACGCGCGCATCGAGGTGCGGCACCGACATCGGGGGCGCGCCGACCGCGGCCTTGCCGTAGACCTTCGCCTTGTGCCGGGCGACCAGCTCGGGGTTGTCGGTGCGGAGGAACTGCCCCGAGATCGGGAAGCCTCCGAAGCCCTTGATCTCGGGGATGCCCGACTTCTGCAGGAGGTGCAGCGCACCGCCGCCGGCGCCGACGAAGACGAAGCGGGCGGTCACCGACTGGGGCGTGCCTCCGACGACCTGCTTGAGGTCGAGGCGCCAGGTGCCGTCCTTCTGCCGGGTGATGTCGGTGACCTCGCGGCCGGTGTCGAGCGTGCCGCCGTGGGCGACGACGTGGTCGAACAGCTGGTGGGTCAGCGAGCCGAAGTCGACGTCGGTGCCGGCCGGCATGCGCGTCGCCGCGTAGGGGCCGCCGCCGGCGGGACGCTGCTCCATCAGCAGGGGCGCCCACTCGTGGATGGTCTTGACGCTCTCGGTGAACTCGATGCCGGCGAACAGCGGCTGGTCCTTGAGCGCCTCGTAGCGCTTCCGGAGGTACTCGACGTTGGCCTCGCCGTGCACGAAGGTCATGTGCGGCGCCGGGTTGATGAAGCTGGAGGGCTCGCGGATGTCGCCGGACTCCACCAGGCTCGACCAGAACTGGCGCGAGATCTGGAACTGCTCGTTGATCTGGATCGCCTTGGCCGGGTCGACGGAGCCGTCGGCCGCCTCGGGCATGTAGTTCAGCTCGCAGAGGGCCGCGTGACCGGTGCCCGCGTTGTTCCACGGGTTCGACGACTCCTGCGCCACGTCGCCGAGGCGCTCGTAGGCGGCGATCGTCCAGTCGGGCTGCAGCTGGGTGATGAGTGCGCCGAGCGTGGCGCTCATGATGCCCCCACCGATGAGGGCGACGTCGACCGGTTCCGAGGAGTTCACGAGAGTCGAGTTTACGCTCGCCCGGGCACGCCGCGGCGGGGAGGGGCCCCGCTCCCCCATCAAATTCGCGGCTTTTCCACCCGGAAGGGGCCGGAGCGCTCGGCGCCGGCCCCGTCCACGCCGGTCAGGAGACGGGCTGCTTCGCCGCGATGAGCTCGGCGATCTGCACGGCGTTCAGGGCCGCGCCCTTGCGGAGGTTGTCGTTGCTGATGAAGAGCGCGAGGCCGCGTCCCTCCGGGGCGCCCTCGTCGGCGCGGATGCGGCCCACGAAGCTCGGGTCCTTGCCCGCGGCCTCCAGCGGAGTCGGCACCTCGCGCAGCACGACGCCGGGCGCGTCGGCCAGCAGCTCGCGAGCACGCTCGGGGCTGAGGGCGGAGGCGAACTCGGCGTTGACGGAGAGCGAGTGGCCGGTGAACACGGGGACGCGCACGCAGGTGCCCGAGACCAGCAGCTCCGGGAGCTCGAGGATGCGGCGGCTCTCGTTGCGGAGCTTCTTCTCCTCGTCGGTCTCGTTCGAGCCGTCCTCGACCAGGCTCCCCGCGAAGGGGATGACGTCGAAGGCGATCGGGGCGACGTACTTGTCCGGCGCGGGGAAGTCGACCGCCGAGCCGTCGTGCACCAGGTCGAGCAGGTGCTCGTCGGCGACGGCGGCGCGGACCTGGCCGGCCAGCTCGTTCGCTCCGGCCAGTCCGCTGCCGGACACGGCCTGGTAGGTGCTGACGATCAGGCGCGTGAGCCCCGCCTCGCGGTCGAGGACCTTGAGGATCGGCATCGCGGCCATCGTGGTGCAGTTGGGGTTGGCGATGATGCCCTTGACCGCCTGGTCGATGGCGTGGGGGTTCACCTCGCTGACGACCAGCGGGACCTCGGGGTCCATCCGCCAGGCGCTGGAGTTGTCGATCACGGTGACGCCGGCCGCGGCGAAGCGGGGCGCCTGCGCGCGCGATCCCGTGGCTCCGGCCGAGAACAGGGCGATGTCGAGCCCCGACGGATCGGCGGTCTCCACGTCCTCGACAACGACGTCCTCGCCGCGGAACGGCAGCGTCGTGCCCGCCGAGCGGGCGGTGGCGAAGAAGCGGATGGACGCGATCGGGAAGTCGCGCTCCTCGAGGAGGCGGCGCATCACCTTCCCGACCTGGCCGGTCGCGCCGACGACGCCCACGTGGAGGGGGGTGCTGCTCATGCTGTGCTCTTTCGTCCGTGCGGCGCGCGGGCCGCTCGTGGCGGGGGGATCGAGGGAGAGGGTACCGGTCGCTCCGGCCGCTCGGGAGGAACGGCCGGATCGCGAGGGTGTCCGGCCGTCAGCGGCCGGTGCCGGCGTAGACGACGGCCTCGTCCTCGGCGTCGAGCCCGAAGGCGGTGTGCACGACGCGCAGAGCCTCGTTCACGGTGTCGGCGCGGGTGACGACCGAGATGCGGATCTCGCTCGTGGAGATCATCTCGATGTTGATCCCGGCCTCGTAGAGGGAGCGGAACAGCTTCGCGGAGACACCGGCGTTGGTGCGCATCCCGGCGCCCACGAGCGCGAGCTTGGCGATCTGGTCGTCGTACTGCAGGGACTCGAAGCCGACCTCGTCCTTCTCGGCGTTGAGAGCCATGAGGACCGTCTGGCCGTCGGCCTTGGGCAGGGTGAACGAGATGTCGGTGCGGGCGGTGGCCGCAGCCGACACGTTCTGCACGATCATGTCGATGTTGGAGCCGGTCTTGGCCACGATCGTGAAGATCTGCGCGGCCTTGCCCGGGATGTCGGGGACTCCGACGACGGTGATCTTCGCCTCGTTCAGGTCGGCGGCGACTCCGGCGATGATGGGCTCTTCCACGGCTTGTCCGTTCTGCTCGGCGCCGGCGGTCTCGGCGTTGTAGACGATGGTGCCCTCATTGGGGCTGAAGGAGGAGCGCACGTGGAGCGTGACTCCGTGGCGGCGGGCGAACTCGACGGCGCGGATGTGCAGCACCTTCGCTCCCGCGGCGGCCAGCTCGAGCATCTCCTCGCTGGTGATGCGATCGAGCTTGCGGGCCTTCTTGACGACCCGCGGGTCAGCGGTGAAGACGCCGTCGACGTCGGTGTAGATCTCGCAGGTGTCGGCGCCGAGTCCCGCGGCGAGCGCGACGGCGGTGGTGTCCGAGCCGCCGCGGCCGAGGGTGGTGATGTCCTTCGTGTCGCGGTTGAAGCCCTGGAAGCCCGCGACGATGACGACGGCGTTCTCGTCGAGCGCCTCGCGGAGGCGGACCGGGGTGATGTCGACGATGCGGGCGGCGCCGTGCTGCGCGTCCGTGATCATGCCGGCCTGGCTGCCGGTGAAGGAGCGGGCCTCGAAGCCCATGCTCTTGATCGCCATCGCCAGCAGCGCCATCGAGATGCGCTCGCCCGAGGAGAGCAGCATGTCGAGCTCGCGAGGGGCGGGGATGGGCGTGACCTGGTGGGCGAGCTCGAGCAGGTCGTCGGTGGTGTCGCCCATGGCCGAGACGGCGACGACCACGTCGTTGCCCGCCTGCTTGGTGGCGACGATCCGCTTCGCGACCCGCTTGATGCTCTCCGCGTCGGCGACGGAGGACCCGCCGAACTTCTGGACGATCAGGCTCACGTGCTGCTCCCGTGTCGGTGGCTGGACCGCCGTCGCGACCCGACGGGCGAGTCTACCGGTCGACCGCATGCCAGAGCGGTCATGCGACTCCGGCGGCCGCGTCAGTTCTCGACGAGCCGGCGGCCCTCGAAGGCGCGGCCGAGGGTGATCTCGTCGGCGTACTCGAGGTCTCCGCCGACGGGCAGCCCGGAGGCCAGACGGGTGATGCGGATGCCGAGGGTGCTGAGCATGCGCGAGAGATAGGTCGCCGTCGCCTCGCCCTCGAGGTTCGGGTCGGTCGCGATGATGACCTCCTGCACCTCGCCGTCCGCGAGCCGCTGCAGCAGCTGGCGGATGCGGAGCTGATCCGGGCCGATGCCGTCGATCGGGCTGATCGCGCCGCCGAGCACGTGGTAGAGCCCGCGGAACTCGCGGGTGCGCTCGATCGCCGGGACGTCCTTCGCCTCCTCCACGACGCAGATGACGGCGCGGCTGCGGCGCGGATCGCGGCAGATCCCGCAGGTCGCCTCCTCCGCCACGTTCCCGCAGATGTCGCAGAAGTGCACACGGCCGCGCAGCTCGAGCAGGATCTCGGCGAGCCGGGTGACGTCGAACGTCTCGGTCTGCAGGATGTGGAACGCGATGCGCTGGGCGGACTTCGGACCGATGCCGGGGAGCCGGCCGAGCTCGTCGATCAGCTCCTGGACGATGCCTTCGTACATGCGGTCGCCTCCTCTCGGGTGGGGCGGACGGCGTGCTGCCGCTCGTGGTCCGCGCGGGCGGCGGGTCCGTCCGCGACACGCTCTCCCTGCTCGACCAGCTGAT